>JAKZSX010000026.1:0-7674 GCA_047517405.1 Candidatus Poribacteria bacterium
TCGAAACATATAAAGACCACCGGGTTGCTATGAGTTTTTCGCTAATTGGATTGAAAGCACCGGGGATTCGGATCAAAGATCCGGGGTGCGTGAGCAAAACCTTCCCGACTTTTTTTAATGTGTTGGCAAGGTTGAGGTAGACGGCGATGAGCACCCTAAACGTAGAAAGCGAGCGATAAATGAAAGGCGTCATTTTTTTAGGCGATCGAAGAGCGACCGTTAAGGACTTTCCTGAGCCTGATCCGGTCTTTGGCGAAGTCCTTGTCCGTATGAAGGTAACTGGCATCTGCGGAAGTGATTTGCACATCTACCGACGCAGCCCCGATCTGTTCCAAGGACATGAAAATCGCATTCCCGGTCATGAACCAAGCGGCGTTGTTGAGGCAGTTGGTGAAGGCGTAACTCACCTCAAAGTCAACGACCGTGTTTGTATCAACCACTATCGCAGCTGCGGGCATTGTAAACACTGTGCAGCTGGATATTTTCAATGGTGCCCCGAGAGCAGAGGATACGGCGGTCCCATTGACGGCTCACATGCTGATTTTGTCCTCGCCGATGAACGCAACTGCGTGGTCATGCCCCAATCCGTCAGTTTCACTGACGGCGCATTTATAGCCTGTGCCGGTGGGACGGCCTATTCTGCCATGCAAAAACTCGATGTATCGGGAAATACAACGCTTGCAGTTTTTGGGCTAGGTCCCGTCGGATTGAGCGGTGTCCTACTCGCAAAAGCGATGGGCGGCTATGTGATTGGCGTGGATGTTATTGATGAACGCATCAAGTTGGCAAAACAGATTGGTGCGGACATCGCGATTAATGCACAAAAGGAAGAGGCACTTGATGTGATTCGTGAGATAGCTGGATCAGATGGATGCGACCTCGCGTTTGAAGCATCGGGCAGTCCATCGGGGCGAATGAACGCAGTGAAGTGTCTCCGACGCGGTGGCAAAGCCGCTTTTGTCGGTATCGGTAACAACGAACCCGTGATTAATCCAACAGAGATTATCAATCGGGAATTGACGCTGATGGGGTCTTTTGTCTTACCGCTTCAGCAGTCCTATGACCTGATTAATTTCCTGGATCGGCAGAACCTCTCATTCGCGCCAATCGTGACACATCAGTTTACGATCGCGGAGGGTGCAGAAGCCTATCAAGTTGCTGACAACTCTCGAAGCGGCAAAGTTGTGTTCACATGGACAGCAAACTAATGGTCTAAGGTTTAAATATGTGGATAGTTGGCTCGCGGACAAAGCACATAAGCAAATGTGTATTATCAATCCGTCAGTTAGCAAATCTGCCGATTCGCTTTAGAGGAGGTACACAATGTCACGTATTTCAATGCTCTGCATCACGATTGTTCTTACATTCATAGTTATCAGCGCAATGGGCGCGGAGGAGAACCAGATGGAAACATTCAAAGACCTGAAAGTTGGCATGGCAGCGCTAGATTTCACACTCAATGATGGAGATGAGGTCGCGCATAGCCTGCGTGATTATTTGGGGAAAAAGAATGTCGTTTTGGCATTTTACCCCAAAGACTTCACCGGCGGTTGAACGACAGAACTCCGCTCGCTCCGGGATGAGCTGAGCCAAATTCAGGGGACGGATACGGTTGTTTTAGGAATTAGCGTTGATGACGAAGCCTCTCACAAGAAATTCCAAGACGAGGAGAAATTCGGGTTTCCTTTACTCGCTGATACGGAATTCGTGGTCAGCAAAACCTACAGCGGTATTATGGAAAGGTTTCAGGCTTCTAATCGGGCGACCTTCGTTATTGATAAAGCCGGATATATTCGTGCAATAGATCGAAGCGTGAACGTGCAAACACACGGCGAAGATCTCGTCAAACTAATCAAGGAAAGTCTTCCGGGACCAATTCAGGTTGGGCAACCCGCACCAGACTTCATCGCTTCCGATCAGGAGGGCAAAACGCATCAACTCAGTGATTTCAACGGGAAAAAGAACGTTGTGCTAGCATTTTATCCTAGGAATTTCACCGGCGGCTGAACGGCAGAAGTCTGCTCGCTCCGGGATGAGTCGAGTGTATTTGCCGAACACGATACGCAGGTCTTTGCAATTAGCGTACAAGATGCAGCATCTCACAAAAAATTTGCTGAACAGAACAACCTTAACTTTCCACTGCTTGTGGACACAGGACGCCACATTAGTTTGCTCTTCGGCGCGACAGACAAACCGGATGGTGTAAGCAGTCGCATAACCGTTGTCATCGACAAGGACGGACAGATTATCAAACTCGATAAGCAGGTCAACGCGAGAACACACGGCAAGGACTTAGCGGATTTCTTTCGGTCAATGTAATCTGCGCGAAAGATGGCTATCCCAAATCCGAATCGTCAATCTAATTAACGCTGATATCGCTTCCCATACCGAGTAAAGAATTGCTTTACAATTGACCGCAATATGTGTATACTAATACCCCTACGGGGTGGGGAGAATCCGTGCGAAATATCGTCTTGGTTGGTTTCATGGGAACAGGCAAAACCTCAGTAGGACAGAAACTCGCCGAACTACTGGAGATGCCAATGATCGATACAGACGATATAATCGCAGAGGACAGCGGAATGGACATCCCCGATATCTTTGCTCGGTATGGAGAAGCATACTTTAGGGATTTAGAGAGCGCAGCTGTTCGTAAGGCAGCGAACTTGGAGAACCACGTAATCTCAACAGGCGGCGGGGTTGTCCTGCGAGAATCAAATTTGGAGATGCTCAAGCGCAACAGCGTTGTCTTCTGTTTGACAGCAACACCAGCGGAGATCTGGCAGCGCATTGGTAGTGAAACCCACCGACCATTGCTGCAAGCCCCCAATCCATTAGACAAGATCGAACAAATGCTTGTAGACCGCTGCCCCTTTTATGATCGTGCCGATCATGCTATCCCAACCACAGGCTTATCAATTGAAAGAGTCGCAGATAAAATCGTAGAGATATTCCAGCAGCCTCACCATTCGGAGTGAGGCGTTGCTGTCAGGATTAAGATTGCTTTATTAAAGCCGAAAGGCTTTGCCCAAAAGAACTAACGATATGAACATCTTACTGATTCACGGACCTAACCTCCAACTCTTGGGAAGACGCCAGCCCGAAATTTACGGTAGTCAGACGTTGCAAGATATTAATTCACATCTGCGCGAAATTGCATCTGAACAGAATGTTAATCTCAAGGTCTTTCAGGACAATTCCGAAGGCGCAATTGTTTCATTCATTGGCGATAATATCGATTGGGCGGATGGTGTCCTCATCAATCCTGCAGCTTACACCCATACCAGCGTTGCAATCCGGGATGCCCTGTCCGCTGTTAATCTTCCTGTTATTGAGATCCACCTTTCCAACGTGCACACTCGCGAGTCTTTTCGCCAGCATTCTTACATTTCTCCTATCGCTGTCGGCGTGATTTGTGGATTTGGGGCGTATAGTTACAATTTGGCATTGGACGCAATGATTCAGATTTTGCAACAGTCAGCTTGATGGATGAAAAGAAAACCCTCGTCAGGACTAACGGAATTATAAACAGAAAAGGAGAACTTTATGGCAGCACTCAATGATTTACGAAACGGTTTAGTTATCCGACTTGATAATGTCATGTACACTATTACCGATTGTCAACACGTCAAGCCCGGCAAAGGGGGAGCGTTTGCTCGCACTAAACTCAAACGGGTCACCGGCGGAGCAGTTATCGATCGAACGTTTCGCTCAAAAGACACAATCGAAACCGTTCGCCTTGAAGAACGTGATATGCAATATATGTATAGTGACGGAATGCTGTTGTACTTCATGGACGACGAAACTTTTGAGCAACACGAACTACCCGAAAATCTTCTGAACGATGGACTGAAGTTTCTCAAGGAAGGAGAAACAATCCGGGTCAAAGTTGACCAGGATATCCCTGTGACAATTGAATTACCGACATTCGTAGAACTTAAAATTGTTGAAACAGACCCTGGCTTACGCGGTGATACTGCCAGTGGCGGGTCAAAGCCAGCAACACTAGAAACAGGTGGAGTGGTTCAAGTGCCCTTATTTGTCGAGAATGGTACGACAATCAAGGTTGATACCCGCACAGGAACATATGTAGAGAGGGTTTAATCAATGTCGAAAGAAAAATCGTCATCCGCTACAGAGCTCCTACAACAAATCTGTGACATTATGGAGGAGCGAGATTTGACGGAGGTCCTTCTGCGTGAGGAGGGTATTACCTTGAAGGTCCGGCGAGGCAGTGAGCCCGTGCCTGTCGCGTTCTCGCAGCCAAGCGACAGGGTGCCTCTACCAAGCGCGGAACAAGTCGAATCTCCTACGGCGCAACTGTCGCCGGAGGTGGGAGAACTTATACGGTCGCCGATGGTAGGGCTGTTTTATGCGTCACAATCGCCGGAGGCTGCGCCTTATGTGGAAGTCGGAGACGTTGTATCAGAAGACGATACTTTATGCTTGATTGAAGCGATGAAAATTTTCAACGAAGTCAAACCGGATTTCCCCTGCGAGATCCTTGAAATCCTCCTTGAAGATACAACGACCATTGAGTTTGATCAACCCCTATTTCGCGTGAAGCGGATATAAAGGGGATTTAGAAGCAAATTTTTTGTTCCTACTAAGAACAGTTTTGTGCACTTTTATCATTTGGTCACCCGCCGGAGCACCACTGTCCAAACCCCCGGGGATTGTTGCCGTCCAAGCCAAGCTGGATTGAAGGACAAAAACAATACCTTAAAACCCCCATCTTTTATCCTGTTAATCTATTGAATCGTGATGAGATTTCCACAATCACCGGGGTAGTTTCAACAGAAGACCAAATACAGGACAACGATATTATCCTCTAAAATAATGGGAGACGCAAGAAGCATGAGAAACGAACTCAAACGTCAAAGCTACATGATTACTGATGGCCCAGATCGAGCAGCAGCGCGCGCCATGTTGATGTTCGGCGACGATGGACTAACACCTGAAGATTTGGATAAACCAATCGTAGGGATCGCCAACACATGGATCGAGATTGGTCCCTGCAACTACCACCTCCGCCGCCTTGCCGCAAAAGTAAAGGAAGGCGTCCGAGCGGCCGGTGGCACGCCTCTCGAATTTAATACAGTCAGCATTTCAGATGGAATTACAATGGGCACCGAGGGAATGAAGGCGTCGCTTATCAGTCGAGAGGTCATTGCGGATTCCATTGAACTTGTTTGTCGCGGTAATATGTTCGATGCGGTTGTCACACTTTGTGGATGCGACAAAACTGTTCCCGGAACGGTGATGGCACTTGCCCGTTTAGACATACCCTCATTGACGTTTTACGGCGGATCAATTATGCCCGGCCACTTTCAAGGGGAAGATGTAACAATCATGGAGGTTTTCGAGGCAGTAGGCGTGCACGCTGCGGGTAAAATCACTGTTGAAGAGCTTGATGACCTCATTAGCAAAGGCTGCCCCGGTCCGGGGGCTTGCGGCGGTCAATATACCGCCAACACAATGGCAACCGCTGTCGAAATTCTTGGGATGGCACCGATGGGTAGCGGTAGTGTCCCAGCAGTAGATAAAAATAAAGATGACGTTGCATTCCAAGCGGGCCAATTGGTGATGGAAATGTTAGCCGCCGACCGCCGACCCAGCCAGATTATCACCCGACGTTCGCTTGAAAATGCAATATCCTCGGTGGCGACAACCGGCGGTTCGACGAATGGCGTCCTCCACCTGCTCGCAATTGCACACGAAGCCAATATCCCATTGACAATCGACGACTTTGAAGAGATTCGATCAAAGACGCCAATCTTCGTAGACCTCAGACCCGGCGGTCGTTTCGTCGCGGCAGACCTGCATCAGGCGGGCGGAATTCAGCTCGTTACCAAACGGCTCATGGAAGCCGGACGCCTCCACGCCGATGAACTCACCGTAACGGGACAGACGATTGGCGAAGCCGTTGCCAGCGTTGTCGAAACAGAAGGGCAAAAGGTCGTCCTCCCCGTGTCGAAGCCGATTAAACCGACCGGGGGATTTGCAATTCTCAAAGGTAATCTTGCCCCCGAGGGCTGTGTCATTAAGTTGGCAGGTCATGATAGGACACTTCATAGAGGTCCCGCGCGTGTCTTTGAACGCGAGGAAGACACCTTCGCAGCGATCAAGGACGGAACTATCCAACCGGGTGATGTGGTTGTCATCCGTTACGAAGGTCCCGCCGGTGGTCCCGGTATGCGAGAAATGCTCGGTGTCACCGCAGCAATCGTCGGTGCTGGACTGGGCGAGGATGTCGCTCTCTTAACGGACGGTAGATTTTCTGGTGCTACGCACGGCTTTATGGTTTGTCACATTGCGCCGGAAGCGGTACACGGAGGACCGATTGCGATATTACGTGACGGCGACACCGTCGTGATTGACGCCGAAGCACTTCGGATTGACGTTGAGCTTTCGGACGAAGAGATCCAAGCACGACTTGACGACTGGACACCTCCAGCACCGCGTTATACCCGCGGCGTGATGGCAAAATATGCACGGCTCGTATCTTCAGCGTCCGAAGGTGCTGTTACCGGATAGCAGTAAGGCTCGCCAGCCTTACCTGTTCTGTTAATGTCATACGTTTTCTGGCGAACGATATGCGTTCAGATGTAGGAGAACCAGTACTATGCAAGATAAAATTGTCGGTCGAAATTCAGTGCTGGAACTCCTACGTCGCGGCAACCGTGAAATCGAACGGATTCTGATCGCGCATGGAAATAACCATCCGCGCCTCCGGCAAATCCGCGCTATTGCTGAGAAAAACGGCATCCGCTGTGATTTTACACCACGTCGGGAATTAGATCCGATAGAAACTGATGTCCCACATCAAGGGGTAATCGCCCTCGTCAGTCCTGCCAGCTATATCGACCTTCCAAGCCTCATCACAAACACACAAAGCTCGAATCGTCCACCCCTATTCATCATGCTTGATCAAATTCAAGACCCCCGGAATCTCGGTGCAATTATCCGCACAGCGGACGCTGTCAATGCCGACGGACTAATCCTTCCGAAGGATAGAGCTGCTGGCATCACAACCGCTGCACACAAAACCTCGGCAGGTAGCTCTGAGTATGTACCAATTGCCCAAGTGACCAACCTTGCCCGAACGATTGAGACCCTCAAGGAGTCTGGCATCTGGATAATCGGCGCGGATCAGACTGCACCAACGCCTTATACACAGGCAGATTTGACAGGGCAGATTTGTCTTGTGCTCGGTAATGAGGCGGAGGGGCTCCGTCGCCTCGTTAAGGAGAAATGCGATCTACTGATCCACTTGCCGATGTTCGGTCACGTTCCATCCCTCAACGTTTCGGTCGCCGCGGGTGTCCTGTTATATGAAGTCATCCGTCAGAGGGGAAATACTGATTCCGTATCAGAGGGTGTGAAAACGGTATAAGTTTTTCATCGTACTTCCCACACGCTCTTAGAGGACACAAAATCATTATGCAGATCAACGATTCAATTACCGTCGAACAACTCAAACCGAAACTTGAGCATCTGTTCGAGCTTTCGGGAAAGAAGATTCTGGCAATCGAAGACACATGGCTCCCTTCAAAAGGGACGCCGGTGTTCACCGCCGCCGGTCAATATACCACACGCGGGTGGACAGAATGGACGCAGGGATTCCAATTCGGCTCCGCGCTGCTGCAATTCGACGCGACAGATGACGAACAG
>JAKZSX010000027.1:0-3597 GCA_047517405.1 Candidatus Poribacteria bacterium
GCTATTCTGCTCATCGTCTCGATCTTGACATTGGCACAACTGCGTGAATTTACCGAAACGGCGCGGAGCTTGGGGCTCGCAAGCCTCGTCGAAGTCCACACCGAAGCGGAATTGGAGTTAGCATTGACAGCGGGCGCGGAAGTTGTTGGCATCAATAACCGAGATCTAAAAACCTTTCACACGGATATCGCGACTACCTTCCGCCTGAGAACCTCCATCCCAACCAATAAAATTGTTGTCAGCGAAAGCGGCATCAATACACATAGCGATGTTATGAAACTCGAAGCAGCGGGAATCAACGCGATTCTGGTGGGAGAGTCGTTGATGCGGAGTCCAAATATCGGGAATAAGGTGAGAGAGCTGCTCGGAAATAAGCCGGATTGAGTCTGTGAGTTCGGAAATTTATCAATGTGCCGAATTGTTGCCCTGTTTTTTATCTTATCTGTCTCTTCTACCTTCGCAACCATTGAGTTTGAATCTGTTGAGCTTGGGTTCGATCGGCTTTACAAACGGGAGCGGTGGACACCCCTACAGATCATTGTCACGAGCCGTAATGAGGATTTCGACGGCGAGATTAACGTTGAAGTTCGCAATATCTTTTCGGACGAACTGATCCAAACGTATGTCACCCCTCTCTCCCTCACACGAACAGACCGTCAACGGCGTGTGATCCATGTTTTCCTGCCGGGAACTTCGCCCCAACTGAGCATCAAGCTTGTCAACCACGCTAGGCAGGTCCGAATCTCTGAAGCACTTACGCCGGAACTCCCCAAACCGTTGACAGACCTCCTGATTCTTGCGCTGACGCCAAGCCGCGATCTGTTGAGTCGCTGGGATGGAAACCAGATTGACAATAAAGAAAACGGACACGTCTTTGTCGCTTACACTGACTTTAAAGGGCTGCCCATCCATTGGAAAGGATACGATTCAGTTGATTTTTTTGCGATCCGCGGGGTTTCCTTAGATGGGCGTCGGATTTCTAAGCGACAACAACAAGCGTTATTCGATTGGATTCAACGAGGGGGCACCTTACTCCTATCGGGCGGTCCAGATCTACGCTGGCTGCGTGAGAGTTTTCTGGAGGCGTTTTTGCCGGTGGAGTTGGGTAGCTTACGAAGGGACACCCAGATTCCTGAATCGATGCGGCGTTTTGGGTTTGCAGCCGATTCGCACTTTGACCTGATCGAATTTAAGCCCAAGCCCGGAATGGTTACACTCGCTGGTGATGGAGAGCGAATCTATATTGCCAAGAAATTTTGGGGTGGTGGGCAGATTATCAGTTTGGGGTTCGACTACAACGCGCCTCCTTTTTCTGAGTCGCCGGGAGCGGAGGCATTTTGGCAGTGGCTGCTCGGGACAGAGGGTCGAACACCACGTCATACAGAAGCACGATACGAAGCTGATCGCAGACACGACGAAAAGATTCAAGCAATTTTGGCAGCTGTTCTTTCGGCAAAAGTCCCACTGATTCGGCTGCTGCCCGTTTTCTTGGTTGTGTATGCCCTGAGTTTCGGTGCCCTGATATGGTGGAGCGGAAAAGGCAAATTTCGTTTATACTGGGTCGGCGGTATCGCGCTCACGGTATTTTTTTCATGCGGTGTTGTTCTGCCTCGATACTTTGCACCGAGTCCGGTCTCCGTGAGTCGTTTTTCGATTTTATCCGTTTATCCTTCAATGAACCGTGCCCACTTGCAAACCTATATCGGAATCATCGCTTCAGCCAACGTTGAAACAACGATTCGGTTTGAAGAAGGAACGCTCATCAGACCCTTGACAGCAACTGCCACACCCCCGTTGCAACTGGTTGAATCTGAAGGAACGAAAGATCCCTCGATTCTGCGTCAAGCGGCTTTGGATCCGTGGGTCACGCGCGGTTACTTTGCGGAGGCTTTTATCGATTTTCCGGTGCCCCTGACGGGGGAAGAGGAAATGACAACAGATCAGATTGAACATCGACTCCCTTATACACTGGAAAACGCATGGCTCATCGATCAGGAGAAATACATCGACATCGGCACGATTCCTCCTGAAACAGTCGTCAAGATAGAGGAAAATCCAAGAAGATATAACAGGTCTCCGCTATCTCAATCAATATTCGGTTCACGAAGGGCGTTTGCACGGATATTGATTGGCGAGGTCGTCCTACGCTATCTGGCGCAAGAAGCGGCGCCAAAGCTCGTCGGTTGGACGCAAACTCCTCCATTGCAAATGTCGATGGATCACCCTGTGAACGCTGTCGATGAAACGCTTGTGATTTTATATTTGCCGGCGCACCGCTAAATACCCCTTTTAAGGAGATGAAAACATAATGGCATCGGAGATACCTTTAGAAAAAATTGATGAATATCGGTGGCGCATTCCCAAGAGCTACATGGCTGGAATGCGCGTTGATGGAATTATTTACGCGAATGAAAAATTACTTGAACAAGCCAAGAGCGAGGAAGCGTTGCAGCAGGTCGCCAACGTGGCACATCTGCCGGGGATTATCAAGTATTCGCTTGCGATGCCTGACCTACATTGGGGCTACGGCTTTGTGATAGGCGGCGTTGCGGCAACAGATCCGGCAGCAGATGGCGTTGTGTCCCCCGGCGGGATCGGCTATGATCTCAACTGCGGCGTGCGTTTAATTCGGACCAACTTGGACGTTAAACAGTTAGAGGGCAGAACCAAAGGACTTGTTGCAAAGCTATTTGAGAACGTTCCCTGTGGTATCGGATCGAGTGGAAAGATTCGGCTGAATACGCAAGAAGAGAAGCAGATGGTCGAGCAGGGAGCGCGTTGGGCGGTTGAACGCGAATACGGCTTTCTCGAAGACCTGCAATTTACGGAGGCAAACGGCTTTTTGTCCCGCGCCAATGCGGATGCTGTCAGCGAACGCGCCTTGGAACGCGGAAAAAATCAGCTCGGCACGCTCGGTTCTGGAAATCACTTCTTAGAGGTCCAAGTGGTAGATCGAATTCTGTATCGGGAAGCGGCAGAAGTGATGGGACTGACGGAGGGGCAGATTTGCGTGATGATTCATAGTGGTTCGCGCGGCTTCGGTTATCAGGTGTGCGATGAGCATGTCAAAACGTGGGTCCAAGTTGCGAAGAAATATGGAATCGATTTACCTGATCGCCAACTCGCCTCTGCCCCGATTAATTCAAAGGAAGGACAGGACTATATCACGGCGATGGCGTGTGGTGCGAACTACGCCTGGAACAATCGCCAGTGTATCATGCACTGGGTGCGTAAGACGTTCATGGATTTCTTCGAGACTGGGGTTGATGAACTTGGCTTAGAGCTGGTCTATGATGTCGCGCATAATATCGGCAAGTTCGAGAAACACCTCGTTGACGGGGTTGAGCGTGAGCTGTTCGTGCATCGCAAAGGCGCGACACGGGCGTTTCCAGCCGGACACCCTGAGATTCCGGACAAGTATCAGAAGGTCGGGCAGCCGGTTCTGATTCCCGGCGATATGGGCACCGCCTCTTATGTCTTGGTCGGCAGTCCGTCAGCGATGGAGCAGACGTGGGGAACAACGTGCCATGGGGCTGGTAGAATGCTCTCGCGTCGGAAAGCGATGCAGGTCACGAAAGGGCGCAGCATTCAAAAAGA
>JAKZSX010000028.1:0-4430 GCA_047517405.1 Candidatus Poribacteria bacterium
AATCCTCCGTATAAAATTGTGCTGCATCCCAAGGCTTTCATGCGCTTTTCCTCAAGTCAGATCTGTTATTTGCATCAAGAATATGTTATACTTTACCTTAACTTTGCCAGATGGGTCAAGTGAAAATCTCCGACGCAGCCGTAAATTTCCGATTGACGATTTCGATGAGAGATGGTATCTTGAACTTGTTGAATTTACATGCAGATGGACTTGAGCCAGAAAGTAACTGATTAGCTAGGTCCAACTTGCCTGAACTCCTCTTGTTTATTCGTTCAGAAATTGTTGTGCCCGTCAGACCAAAGCAAACCTATATGGAAACGTGTTAGAAATTCAGAGTTAGCGTTTAATTGACTATTTAACTATATCAATGGAGGTAATATCAATGAGAATGCATATCGGCGGCGAATGGGTCGACAAGCCGCAGAAAATTGAAGTTTTGAATCCCTTCGACGGTTCTGTTGTTGACACCATTCCTAGAGGCGATCACGACGATGTCGAAACCGCGCTCAAGACCGCCGAACGCGGCGCAAAGATTATGGCGAAAATGACCGGTTACGAGCGGTATGAAATTATTCACAAGGTTTCCGAGATGATGGCAGAGCGTGTTGATGAGCTCGCTCGAATCATTACGTTGGAGGAGGGTAAGATCCTCGCGGAGGCAACTATGGAAGCCGGTCGTGCAGCCGAAATTATCGCGCTCTCTGCCGAGGAAGCCAAGCGGCTTTACGGCGAGGTCATCCCACTTGAAGGTGGCCCTGGCGTTAAGGGGAAGTTAGGTTTCACGCTACGAGTTCCCTGTGGTGTCGTTGTTGGGATTAGTCCATTTAATTTTCCGCTCCACCTCGTTTGTCATAAAGTGGGACCCGCACTCGCGGCAGGAAACGCAATTATCGTTAAACCAGCCACAGATACGCCGTTATCGGCATTGAAACTGGTTGAGCTTTTCCTTGAAGCGGGTACACCGCCGGAAGCGATCCAATGTTTGACCGGATCGGGCAGCGTAATTGGCGATGGCCTCTGTGCGGATCAGCGCGTCCGGAAAATTACCTTCACCGGCAGCCGTGATATTGGAGAGCACATCTGCCACACCGCTGGACTCAAGCGTATAACGATGGAATTGGGATCGAACTCACCCTTAATCGTTATGCCAGACGCAGATCCGGAGAAGGTTGCAGCAGCTGCGGCAGCCTCCGGCTATTCTAATGCGGGGCAGGTTTGTATCTCAACACAAAGGGTCATCGCCCACGAGGACATCTACGGCGATTTTCTCGATGCTTTCAAATCAACCGTTGAAGGTATCTCAACAGGAAATCCCCTTGACGCACCAACCAAGATGGGACCAATGATTCGTGAAGATGACGCCATCCGCGTTAGCGAATGGGTTGATGAAGCGGTCGGCAACGGTGCGGAGCTCCTCACGGGCGGCGAAAGAAATGGGCAGATGTACGCTCCGACACTCGTCGCTAACGTCAAGCCGGAGATGAAAATCTCATGCGACGAAATCTTTGGCCCCGTTGTCGGTGTAACGAAGGTTTCAAACATCGATGATGCCATCGCCCTCGCTAATGATACCAACTATGGGCTGAGTGCGGCAATCTTCACCGAAAACATTAATTGGGCGATGCGATTCGTGCGTGAAGTTGATTCCGGCAACCTGATGGTGAATTGGGGGACACAATGGCGAGCAGACCTCATGCCCTATGGCGGCTTGAAAGAGAGTGGCATGGGCAAAGAGGGACCGAAGTACGCTGTACAGGAGATGACCGAGACGAAGATGGCAATTTTCCATCTGAGCCAATAAGAGGTGAAATACGTTATACTTCTCCTAATGTGTGAACGCAGTGCGGCGGGGATGTGCCGAAAAACAGCCCCGCCGTCAACCGCAATATCTGTGAATCCGGCTCGCTAACCGTGTTTGCCGATTAGCAAGTAAAAACTTCAATTTTTATCTCCTTTCTTGACCGGTGTTCTGCTTCATAGGTGGACACCAATTTCCCGCATTAAACCATCGTATGCTCCCCGCATTTTCCCTCATTCCTTCACACGAAATCAGATAGAATTCCTCGGATGAATAGTCGTCTTGACAATCTTCGCCAAACAGTCGAAACAATTCTGCATTGCAATCTCTCTGAAGCAACCGGCATTTCAGATAACGTGGAATCTGAAAAATTAGTTCTGCGATTTCTCCACGCTGTCGCGGATCGAATTAGTAATCAATCGGATTCTATTCACGAGGGCTCAGAGCAGCTGTCTCGCCAGATCGATCCGCAGTGGGTTATCCTAGCAGCCGGCAAAGGAACCCGCATCGATCCGTCCAGCCGTCTGAATAAAAACTTGGATCTGTGGTTCGGTGAACAAAATACCTTGCAATTATCGCGAAGCTACCTGCCGGGGAGCCGTCCGCACATCATTGTGGTCAATTCCCCAATGGCGACGCGCGTGGCGAAAACAGATATCCCTCCAAGCGGTGTCATTCCCCCTTCAGCACTCGATTTGGAAGAAACCGATCGACTGTTTGGTCCAAACGTTATCCTGTGTGTACAACCCGACCAGCCTTACGGCACAGGTGCCGCGCTACGGGTCGCTTTACCGGTAGTCTCCGAATCCGACGCAGAATGTATCGGCGTCGCGTTTGGCGATGAGCCATTTCTGAATCAAGCCATCTTTGTGGGTATACTCCTGTCACACTTTACCGTCGGGGCAGATGTTACCCTTTGTGGCAAAATGCCAGACACCGTCGTCGACAAAGGAGGGCTATTCTTTGACGATGAGGGGAAGTTTATCGAGACAAAAGAGTGGTACGACATGACCGACGCGGAAAAGCAAGCGATGTGGCACCGGTTGGAGCGTGGGGAAGCCTATACCAATACCGGCATCACTTTAATCCACCGTGATGCAGCGATAGCCCGGATAAATCAGCTAAAACCCCACGGGGACAAGTCGGAGCTCCACCACGTCGATCTCATCCGCCACTGCTACGAGGACGGCCTGAAAACCAACGCCTATATCCATCAAGACGAAATTGTCTCTGGGGTTAATCGCTGGTCAAACGTCCTCACTGGCGAAGAATACCTGTTTGCAAACGCCAAGAAAAAGCTCGTCCAGAAAGGGGTTCGAGTTGATCCTGCGGCACAAATCACGTTGGCGAATGACAGTATTGAAATCGGTCATGGCTGCTACCTTTTAGGGCGTGTTCATCTCGGCAATGAGGTGAAGATTGGGGACTACTGTCGTCTCGAAAACGTCGCATTGCTAGGAAATACCACCGTCGGCGATCTTGTCGGCTTGAAAAACGTGGCCGCAACGGACACGACTTTTGAGTCAAACTCACTCCCAACCGAAATCGCCGCACCGATTACTGGTTTGGCTGTCAACAGCCGTATCGAAAGCAGCCAATTCGACTATGTGAAGGTCGGGAGGTTGGCAAATCTCAAATCCGTTGTCGCAAGGGCAACAGTAATTCCAGCGGAAATCTCAATAACCAATAAACAGCTAGGCATCCCCGACAGATTCGCTCATCACATAATACGCGATACACAATCTATCTCAAGTCAAGTTTCTCAGGCTTTTCTGAATCAACTGGTCTTACCCGGCTATAAGCCCGGCGTGTTCACTTTCGGTGAAAAGCGTAGACTGCCGGATTGGGAGAATCTCCGACGGCACGTCAGCTCGCATTCAGAGCGAGAGCTGATTGCACGTGCCACCCGCGACCCGATATTGCGTCAAGCTGCGATAAACGCCGTTAGAGAGCTACTGGAATTGCGACAGGCTAACGATGCACATGTCATTGATGATTTGACTCCCGAAGAACTTTGGGGGAGCATCTTCCAAATTGTTATCCTCTGCACAGGGAACCCGGATCCATATCGCAAGGACAAACTCAGTGCCAGACAAACAGCGATTAACCTGCTTGCCCAATTTTCAGACTTCGATTGGTTGGAACGACTGAAACTGGTCATCGCTGCCAATATCATCGATTACAGCAGTGCACGGGTCGTGGCGAAACTCCGGGAGAATCCAGACTACTTCAATCTTGTGCTTCGGGAGGCAATTCATGCATCCTTGGCGATTGATTGCTTTGACCGGTTTCGATCAACGGTAATCGAAGGCAAACCGAAAAGACTCCTTTGGTTTATTGATAATGAGGGTGAGTCCGTCTTTGATCTGTGGCTTATAGAGACCCTCGCCGAGCGTGGCCATCAGATTACCGTTGCTGGCAAAGCGGAACCTGCAGCTAACGATGCAACACTCGATGATCTACGAGAACTTACTGCGCATCCCTATTTCCAAAAACTTCGGAAGCAGATCGCCGTTGGTGATGTACATTTAATCTCGTCGGGTTCAAACACCGTCGGAACCAATCTCTATCAAGCAACAAGAGAGTTTGCGAATGCACTCCTCGATGCGGATCTCGTCATTTCAAAAGGACA
>JAKZSX010000029.1:0-3190 GCA_047517405.1 Candidatus Poribacteria bacterium
TCTGATAAGAGGGGAAAGACAAAGGAGAAGATCCCCTCTTATCTTCTCCCCTTGTCAGGGGAGTTGCAGGGGGACTTTGGAAACTTCGCTAGGGTCGGAGTTATTGGTAAATGTCTACTTATTTCTTGCGTTTACTATAAACGCAGAGAGTTAATTAACTACTTGCGACAGGCTGGATTTAGTGTGGTCCCTATTCGGGGGGTAAACATCAATTTATGCTCAAAGGACACCTACGGGTTCGCATTCCTAACCCACATAAGGGGGACATAGGGAGGAACCTACTCAGACGAATTCTCAGGGAACCGGGAATTGATAGAGAAGAATGGGAGAACCTATAAATCTGTCTTGCTATAGATTTTCACAAAGTCCGCCAACCTGAATACGTTGATTCTCGTTGTCCGGCACGTCAAGCCCCAAAAAAATCATTGACAGGATATTATGTACCGAAAATATCAGATGGCACGGGTCATCGAGGTTGCGTCCCTAATCCACAAGGAACCGCGTCGGTGGACACGGACTCGGTTGGCAGCACATCTTGAGGTTGATAAAGGCACGATTCAGCGTGATATTGATCTGTTGCGTGATATGGATATCAAAATTATCCCACGCGGAAAACAGGGATATGAAATGGTCGCCGACTTTTTCCTCCCTGCCCTCAACCTTAACTTCGAGGAGGCACTTGCACTCGTTACAGCAGCCCGTTTCTATCAGGCAGCGGAAGGGGAGCAGGCAGTAGAGGTTCTCAATAGTGCTATCCATAAGATTACTTCTAATTTACCCACGCGGACAAACGACACATTAAACCGAATTGCCCCCCAGATTGAAGTCCCACATCAACAGGTCAGCCAAATCGATGATGCACAACCACACAAAGAACAACTATATGAAGCCATCCGGGAACGGCGCAAGGTCAACATGGCATATAATTCTTTCAGTAGTGGAAAACGGGAGCAGCATCGACTTGCACCGTATGCAGTTCTGTTTCGTAAACACGCTTGGTATGTGATTGGGCAGGTTGAACAGTTGAACCAGATTCTGACCTTCCGTATCAACCGCATCCACTCCCTCTTCATCAGTCACCTTTCCTACACAATCCCCGAAGATTTTTCTGTGCAGAAGTACATGGAGAAGAGTTGGGATTTCAGGCTCGGGCCGGAAACAGATGTCGTTATTGAGTTCGCGCCACGCATCGCGCCTCTTATCCGAGAAGTGCACTGGCATTCGACACAGCAGATACATGAAAACGCTAATGGAGGATTGCGCTTTGAAGCCACACTCACGGGTTGGCAGGAGGTCGGCTGGTGGGTTTTGACTTGGGGAGATGAGGCAGAGGTGACTGAACCGAAGGAATTACGGGAGTGGGTTGCGGAAACAGCGCAGAAAATGGTAAAGGTGTATCGAAAGAGTTAAGGGTGGAAGGTTGGAAGGCGGAAGAATGGAGGGGGAGAGGTAGGGAGATTTGTGCCTATAACGTGATAGGTACTTTCTTTTTAACATATGTGAAAAAAAACTTGCGGATACAGCAATGCCAATGGTAAACTTTATTGAGAGCTATTAGGAAGTTTCATAGTTTTCATAGTTTTTCGAGGGAATGCGAGAATCTGATAGAGGTAAAAACAGGCTGAGTACTCGCACTATGACTGGTTTCTGAACGGTTTACATAGGTAGGCACCTCGAAACCTACTAGGAAATTAAATCCCTTTTCGATGAGAGGTGGAAAATGCTGGATCTACTAGACGACAGTCCTTCACGTCCAGATTCTGATTTGGATTATTCTAAGTATTCCAAAAGAGCCAAGCTTGAAGAACTAAGAGCACGTTTCATTGAGGCTATTAATTTGAGTAGTACAAGGCTTGGGAAAGAAGGAGCGAAATGGATTAACGAGGCAAAAGCGGATTTCAACCTATTTTTTGATTTGTTGGATGATGAAGCGTCTTTTTCGGAAGCAGCTAGTGCACGTATAAACCACGATGTAGCAAAGGCACCGGCTGAAGGAGCAGCCCCTGATTTCAGCTGGCTGGAATCTGATGAAAACAGAGAGATTACAGCGGGCATGCGCGATGAGTTGCGGCAGCACCTTTCGTCGTTTATCTCAGATGAACATCGAGCGTTTATAGTCCGCTGTCATGCGCGGGGATTCTCTACTTCTGATGCAGTCAAGGAATTAATAAAAACGGATGAGACGCTAAAGCGGCTATCGCAAATGCATGTGCTAGGTGAGCCGCAGCTTCGAGCGTTTTTGATTCCTCGGTTGGCGTATTTGAAGCCCGGCTCGTCGCGTTGGCCTGAGGCGAAATACGGTGCAACATGGCGGGAGGCTCGGGAGGCACATAAACAGACGTTGCGTGATATTCGGTTCACATCTCAGGAGGAGCAGGCCGCGCTCCTAGCCAAGCAGGTAGATCGAATTAACAGCGAGCTAGAAAGAGGTGGGCACTCACTGGTAGAGATGCAACTATTGACGAATATGCTAATAAAGACAGTAGAGAGTTTGCGGAAATTGTCGGCGGTTAATGAACAACAGATACCTGTGAATGTGTCTGCGCCTCAACTCGTTGGAGTTCTGGAGCGGTTGACACTTGCGTTGAGGGCACCTGGGCAGAATGCCATTGGCGGGGAGGCAGCGGCACTGGTTGGTGTTCTGGAACGCTTAACGCTTGCGTTGAGGGTACCTGAAAAGAAGGCAAATGGCAATGGGGCTAAGGCTCTGCCTGCGGAGGCGGGTGGTGCTGGCGGTGAGCCGGAGTGAGAAGGTATATTCCAGCTCAGGAGCAAAATGCTTGATTCTGTCCTTGACCCAAAAGAACAGGTTGTGCTATCATGATGAAAAGAATCTCGTGCGAGATTGAAAGATGTTGGTATTATGTTTTATGCAATGTTTCTAAAAGAATCTCAATTTTGAGTTAGTTGGGGATAGAGGCTCACCGGCCTAGCCGATGCGAGAGCCTTTATTTTTTGCTTGCGTTTTATTTAGTGTTATGTTAGTATTCTGTTACACGATTTATATTGATGAATTTACAGATGAAAGACTATCTGTATTTCGACCCGATTCTTGAACAGACGAACCGCATAAAAAAAGCAGGGCCTACATCCACCGCCAAGGATGGGTTCGGTCCTGCACGATATTATTGTAACATTCAATTCAAGATAGATCAAATTCCTTTCAAAAGATTTAAATAAAAATAGGATT
>JAKZSX010000030.1:0-3875 GCA_047517405.1 Candidatus Poribacteria bacterium
ACTCCTCGTCGATCCTAGTGCGATGGCGGTTTTAGCCGAATTGGGATTTGACTCCCCTAAATTCTGGAGCGGCTTTGTGATCAGCAAGCCTCCACACAGCCCGCCGCTATACTGGCACCAAGATGGCGTGTTGTGGGAACACCCCATCAGTTACACCAATCAGCCACAGCAGTACTTCTTGATGTACTACTTAGTCGACACGAACATACACAACGGCTGCTTACGCTTGATTCCCGGCTCCCACTTGAAACGCCACGCGCTGCACGATATGCGGCCAAGGGACAACGACAGCGTAACCCGCGCAACCGACATAGAGCATCTCGCCTTCCAGGGGGTTGAAGGTGAGGTCGACGTACCAGTTCGAGCGGGCGATGTTGTCATCGGCGATTCGCGTCTGTTGCATTCCGCCCGTGCTAACCAAACGGATCAACGTCGAACAGTGCTAACGATCTGGTA
Organism: Candidatus Poribacteria bacterium; assembly: GCA_047517405.1. Lineage (GTDB taxonomy): Bacteria > Poribacteria > WGA-4E > WGA-4E > PCPOR2b > PCPOR2b. Next base: position 457 of record JAKZSX010000030.1, read on the forward strand.
TTGGCCCGCCTATGACGATCTACCCGACGAAGTCCAAGCGTTGATCCGCGACCACATCACAAGCAGATCTGAATGGGCTGACTGGGTTAAACAGACGCGACACATCACGGAACCATTCCTGCCGGTCTATGAGGGCGAGGCAAGCCCGGTCCCTTGGGGCACATTTCCCGGTGAGGCTTTTCGGTAAGACCACTTCTTAGTTACGCCTGAAGGTTCGGATTAGAATCCCCGCTTCAGGTCTACCAGATTTGTGAGCGGTTCTTTGGCGAGGTATCGCCGTAAATTCTCGTAAAAAATGGCTCTGCCCGCGGCAGAGGTATAGGAGGAGCTTCCAGAGCAGTGTGGGGTCACCAGCAAGTTCGGCGTATCCCAGAGCGAACTGTCTTTGGGGAGTGGTTCTGTAGCCGTCACATCCAGTCCAGCACCGGCAAGTTGTCCTTCCTGCAACATCTGTACGAGTGTATCTTCGTCTATAATGCCCCCCCGCGACACAACTATCAGGTAGGCTGTCGGCTTCATGAGTCTAAGCTGTTCAGGTCCGAGCATCCCTGCGGTTTCCGGTGTGATTGGGGCTGCAACTGCCACGACATCTGAACGCCGCATCAGATCGTCGAGTCCATCCAACAACCTCAGTTCAGCCACAAAATCGGGCTTGGGCACTTCGTTGACGTCAACTCCAATGACGTTCATATCAAAAGCGTGACCCCGCTTGGCAATGGCACGACCAATATTGCCCATGCCGACCACTCCCAGCGTCAACCCGGTCAATCCAACCTGAGGGCCGTCGATTCGACGCACCCAGTCGTGTTCGCGTTGTGCCTGCAAAAGCTGCGGTAGTTGGCGCGTGAGGCTAATCAACAGTCCAAAGGTGTGTTCGGCGATGGTGGCAGCGTGAGCACCGCGGGTGTTGGTAATAGTGACATCGCTCTCTGCTATCTCGGAAATTCGCGCCAATCTTTCTACCCCGGCACCCGGATTCTGGATCCACTTCAATTGTTTGGCTGCCAGAAATGCTTCCCGATTGATTCCGCCGAAAACGACTTCAGCATCGACAATTTCACGCAAAATATCATCATGGTCGTCAGCAGCGGCGAACTGTATTTGGGGAAAGGTTTTTTGTGCCTCTTCCATTTGCTCTTGAGACCATCTTGCAGCGATAAGTAGTTTCATCGAAATTGCGCGGCAGAAGCCTCAAATCTGGGGGCTCAGCCGCTTTTCTCCTTTTTCAATTGAGTTGTGAACGTCAAAAGGATATACTAAGACAAAATGTCTGTCAAGCAAATAACTAAATGATGGTGCCAATGAATGAAACGTGGAAATAATTTGTTCACACATTCATTAGTACATTGGTTCATTACTAAGGAGTCATCGGATGACTATTGAACTACCCAATTGGGTAACGTTTCCTGAAGACGACTGGATTCAGATCACGGCAGAGGAAGCGGGGCTCGATCCTGAAAAATTCGGAGCATTCATAGAAGGCATTGAGTGCAAGGGAGCGTCTTTTGGCGGAGAGGATCATTCCGGCAACAAATACGGTGCCGTGATTACTCGTGGTGGTTATTTGGTCCATGCCTGGGGAGATCGAAATTACCGCCATCAGACCGCCTCTGTCGGAAAGGCTTTTATGTGGGCGATTCTGGGTTTCGCAGTCGCTGATGGACGCATCGATCCGGACGAGCCGATCAACAAATATTGGACCGGCGAGGGTGAACTTTCCCACCCTCACAAGTATCTGACCGAAGGCTACCATAAGAATCTAACTTGGAAGCATATCGTTGGACGAAAGCACGAATCCCTCCACTACGGAGGATTCCCGATGGAGTTGGGGATTCGCTGGAGAGAGAAGGTTACCGGGCTTGAGGCAGCGAATCTTACACCGGGTATACCTGAATGGTCTAAATGGAGCGGCGATCCTTTCTATGACCTCTACTCCCATGCCGCGCCGGGTACTGTTGGTCTCTATAGTAGTGCTGGGTTTTGGCGTCTGAGCCAAGCACTTACCCACGTCTGGGGAGCGGATCTCAAGAATATCCTTCAGGAACGGCTCTTTGACCTGATAGGTATTCCGGCAGAGCAATGGGATTGGCTCACTGGAGGTTATGTCAAGGATCAGAAATACCTCTACCCCACGATTCCGGACGCGTACACCTATCTTGACCCTCCCTACGCAATTGACGGGAACCCTGTCCGTAGCGGTCCCGGATGGGTCGTCATCAGCGCGTCGGACCTCGCCCGGTTTGGTCATCTGAACACAACGGGTGGCATCTGGAAGGGCAAACAGGTCATCGATCCCGATTGGCTACGGGGTCATAGCGGCGGGAACAAAAGCGGAACGAGTGGCGAGTCCAAGTATTTTACCGCGATGGGGGTCGTCACAGCAGAGGGTTTTGAATACAGGCACGCTACTGAAACAGGAAGTTTTCTGCCTGAAGAGTTATTCACTGGGCCCGTGCGAGTAAATAGAAGCTCATAAAGCAGCGGTCGAAAGAGTTTGCGGCATCAACGGCAAGATTAGGTAAGCAGATTTATGACTGTCGCTACGAGAATCGGATGCATCAGACGAGAGCGAAACACCCTAATCGTGCCCTGCATTGGATTATAGTCAATTAGATTGAGAATCCATCCGGCAGCTAGTGACTCTAGAGGAGGTTCCAATGTCGAAACTTCTGAATGAAAATGCCATCGCACAATACAATCGGGATGGATACTATTTCCCGGTTAGGACACTAGACGACGAACAGGTAGCAGCCAACCGAGCACGACTTGAGAAATTTGAAGCCGCTCAAGGCAGCCCCATTGCGGGAGCACAACGGAGCAAGTCTCATCTGCTTTTTACATGGGTTGACGATCTGATGCGTCATACGAAGATTCTTGATGCGGTCGAAGATCTGATCGGTCCCGATATCCTCTGCTGGAATACTTTTTTCTGGATCAAGGAGCCACTTAGCGAAAGTTTCGTTTCGTGGCATCAGGATCTGCGTTATTGGGGACTTGATACCAACAGCTTGGTCAGCGTATGGTTGGCACTTTCACCGGCAACACTCGAAACCGGCTGTATGCGGGTTCTACCGGGCAGTCATAAGGGCGATCTTCTACCTCACGAGGATGAGTATAAGCCACACAACCTCTTAACCCGTGGGCAGGAAATTGCGGTGGAGGTTGATGAAGCCAAGGCGGTGGCAATGCCACTACAACCCGGTGAAATTTCGCTCCACAATGTACGGTTGGCGCATGCGTCGGGTCCCAATCGGTCAACGGGTCGGCGTATTGGTCTGTCGATGCACTACATGCCCACCCGTACCAAGCAGATCATCGGCGAATGGGACAGTGCAGCACTTGTTCGCGGCACGGATCGGTTTGGCCACTTCAAGGAGGCCCCGCGTCCAACCAAGGACCTGGATCCCGCTGCGGTTCAG
>JAKZSX010000031.1:0-3218 GCA_047517405.1 Candidatus Poribacteria bacterium
CCTGGAGGTCCGCGATGAAACAGTTTTTCAGATTATTTGCATACGCGAAGCCTTATCTACCCAAGCTGATCCTCGGCTTTTTCTTGGTCGTGCTTGTCGGGCAGTCGCCGCTATTCATGCCGCTTGTTCAGAAGTTCGTCATTGATGACCTTTTGATGCCCGCTAACAAACCGATCGCAAGCGTCAATCTGATGTTTCGGGATGATTTAGACAATCAGGTGGTGCTTTCTAACAGGCTGAGGCAGGAGTTTGAGGCACAAGGGATTTCACTCTCTCCAAGTACCCTCGTTTCAATTGAAAAGCAGGGAGAAAAATGGAAACTCAACGACACCGAAACGGACCAGAAATACCGCATCAATCAGAAGGTGTTTCGGCTTGGCTCAGATTTCCAGAAGAAGCAGTACTTAGAAAAACTTGAGGGTGTGACTGATTTAGCGGAACTTCAAGGGATGCCAGATCCTTTGCGTAAGGAGTTCGATACAGCCTCCAAAAAGTTGCATAAAGCGTTCAAGGATCGGGACATTCTGCTATCTTTAAAGGCAATTGTCTCAGTTGAAGAGGCAGGCAGCCGGTGGCTCGTCATTGACAGGGCAAATGAAAAGCAGCATACGATCTGGAAAGAAAACGGTAAGCTATACGTCGCCGATGGCGAAATCAAGGTTTATACCGCAACGCTTGCATACACCGTGCTAGGACGTGAATTCCATTACACGCTGGTCGACTGGTTGATTGTTATCCTTTTTGTCATTATTACCTACTATGCGATTTTCGGTGTCCTTTCCTACTTCTGCACCTACGTGATGACATGGGTCAGTCAGCGTATCCTATTTGACTTGAGAAACAAGGTGTTCTCTCACCTCCAATCGCTGTCGATGCACTTCTACGAAGCCCAAGGGACCGGACAAATCCTCTCACGGGTCAGGGAGGATGTCGCTTCGCTGCAGAATCTCGCCACCGAAACAACGATTCGGATCGTAACCGATGCGGTAACTTTCATCCTCATGCTTGGCATCATGCTCTACTGGAATTGGAAGTTGACCCTCTTCTCCTTGCTGATCTTCCCGCTAATCATCGGGAACTATCACATCTTCCTCCAACGGCTGCGTCCAATGTGGCGTCAATGGCGAAACAAGTGGGCGGATATTACAACAGGGATGTACGAGGCGGTCGCGGGGGCAAAGGTCGTCAAGGCTTTTCATCGGGAACGTTACCATGAGCGACAGTTATTCCATAATATGCGTGAAACCCTTGAATCGAGAATCAAAATCATGGCAACCCAAACAGCGATGGGGCGTGTTGCACTCTTCTTCCAGTCAATCGGCAGGTCTGCAGTCCTCTGTTACGGGGGGTATCTAGTGATTGAAGGCGATTTTACCATCGGGGCAATGCTCGCTTTCTACCAGTTTATGGAACGCCTCCAACAACCAATCATGAACCTAATCAGGGCCAATACACAAATTCAAGAGGCGATGATTTCGGCTGAACGCGTTTTCGGTCTGCTCGATTCGGAGCCGACCGTTGAGGAGGCACCCGACGCGATAACCCTTTCCAACATTCGCGGCCATGTCAAGTTTGATAACGTTTCCTTCCATTATGAACCAGAAACCCCGGTACTGCACAATATTAACCTCGAAGCCAAGCCGGGGATGATGGTGGCGTTGGTGGGACCATCGGGGTGTGGAAAAACCACTATTGCGAACCTAATCTCCAGATTTTACGATCCGGTGGAGGGAGATATCTTTGTGGATGAGCATAACCTCCGCGATATTTCGATTAAGTCGCTACGCAATCAGATGGGAATTGTGTTACAGGATACTTTCCTGTTCGCGGGTTCGGTTGCCGAGAACATACGATTTGGCAAACTCGGCGCCACGGACGAGGAAGTGGTGCAAGCGGCCCTCACCGCCAACGCGCATCAGTTTATCGTTGATCAGTTGCCAGAGGGGTATGAGACAGAAGTTGGGGAACGCGGGATGCGTCTCTCCGGCGGGCAGAAGCAGCGCATCGCCATTGCACGCACCATTTTACGCGACCCGCGCATCCTGATTCTGGACGAAGCGACTTCCAATCTGGACACGGAATCTGAAGCACAGATTCAAGAGGCACTGGATCGGTTGATGAAGTCTAGAACCTCATTCGTCATCGCGCATCGACTTTCAACCATTTTGAATGCGAACATGATTATTGCGATGAAAGAGGGCAGAATTATTGAGGTTGGCACCCATGAGCAGCTGTTAGAAGCTAGTGGGATGTACGCAGATATGTATAACAAGCAGTTCAAAAAAGCAGATTCGGTTAGCGATTCTGCTTGGTCAGAATAGATAGGAGACAGCAGTCATAATGTGGACGAATGTTCAACGAAAACAGTGGATCGGCTTGGGGATCCTAATTATAACGGCGTGTTTAGCGACATCAGCTTTCGCTAGGGGACAAAACTCCGGTCGTGTTATCAAAGCCAAATGGCTCGACACACCGCCTGTGATTGATGGTGACCTCTCGGATGGCGTCTGGGAACAAGCCGAGATTGCGGACAATTTTTATCGTGTGGAAGGTGCTCACGGCGTCCCCGCAGAGCTGGGCACCAAGGCGATGGTCATGTATGATGAAAATACGCTTTATGTTGGCTTGCATTGCGACGAACCGAATATGAAGGCGTTGCGTGAGACGCAGACACGCCGCGACGCCCCTGTATGGCGGGATGACACGGTTCAGGTGCTGCTTGATACCTATCATGATCAACGCAACTGCTATGTCCTAGCGGTCAATACGTTAGGCACACAGATGGACGCAAAAATCAGCAACGAGAGCAATTTTGACCAAGCCTGGGACGCGAACTGGGAGGCAAAGGTCCAGAAGAACGGAAACCATTGGACAGCGGAAATGGCAATTCCCTTCAGCGAACTCCGTTTTGATCCCGAAGCAACAACATGGGGCATTAACTTTGTGCGACCCCATCCGATGGAAGGGGTCCGTTATACGTGGGCGGATACCGGAGACGATTTTAGTCGGGTCTCGGAGTTCGGCACGTTGGAGAACCTCGAATTCAGCAGAGTGAATACGGATCGAAAGATTGATATTCTGCCTTACGTCACTCAACGCAGGGTCGAAGGCGAGTCGCTCGATATGAGTACCGGCTTAGACGTTGCTATCCCGTTCTCGACAAACATCACCACAAATCTGACTTTTAACCCCGACTTCTCACAACTGGAAAGCGATTC
>JAKZSX010000032.1:0-4603 GCA_047517405.1 Candidatus Poribacteria bacterium
TCATGATTTCCTGCAACATAGTAAGGCTCAACGTCGCACGCTCGCATCTGTTCAAGCGATTCGTCCATCGATTTGTAGAATTGCTCTACATTGTCGGGATATTCCTGAACCATATCTCCGTTGTGCACCATGAATTTAGGCGTAAGTGCCGCCGCCATGTGCAAGGCTACTTCTCGCCGGACGGATTGCTTCCGACGGTTCCCAAATTCGAGAGAGGATCCGCCCGGATCGAGCATGTAGTGGGAATCGGAGATGACAACAAATTCAAAGAGTGCCTTTGGCAAAAAGGATTTGTTAAACATCGCTTACAACCAAGATTCACAGGATTAGGAGACTGTCTTGGCTTTATTCAAAAACGCCGTACTACTTCCAGTCCCCAAAACCGGGGTTCATTGACATAGCTGGTTAGGTTGTTGAAATCGATGCCGCCGGTGGGGGACGTGTCGTTGAGGATATTGCGCCCTATAAGTGCCACCTCTATGTTGGCATATGGCAACAGACAGGCAAGCCGGATACCGCCCTCCAAGAGCCAATCATCGGCATATTCTATAGAATCGTAGAGAAAGAACCGCGCGCGGCTGCGATAAGCCCAGTCTGTAGAGGCGACGAGGCGTGCACCTGCCGGAAGCGCGAGAGCATAGCGTAGTGTAACATCTGCGATCCAGCCAGGAGCCTGCGGCAAGCTGTTGCCATTGATGGAGAAAGTTCCTTCAGCAGAAGCGGATGGATCCAGCATCGTACAGGGTGCCCCGCAGCCCTGTATAGCCAAGTCGGGATCGTCGATGCGCGTTTGGTTGTAACTGAGTCCCGCTGTAAACTCCAGTGCTGTGACCGGTGCGAGGGTCAACTCTGCTTCGACGCCCCGTCCGATGGTGCTATCAGCGTTTATTAACCGGTTGAAATTGGTCTCTCCACCCACCGCAGTGAGCTGCTGATCCAGCATAAAGTAGTGGAACGCAGCCATATTCAGGTGCAGCCGTTGTCCCCACAAGCGTAATTTCGTGCCCCCCTCAAGGGAAAGGATGGTCTCTGTGTCCGCCACTGTGACCACGTCGCCAAAGAGTAGGCGCCCTTGAATGCTAGGCGCGCGAAATCCGCGCGCAGCGCGCAGATACGTCTGTACGCTAGGGGTCACCCGATAGCGCAGGCTCAGATCTCCGCTCCATACCGTGTCCTGCGGGTTCCGGTGGATGGGACCGAGGGGACCTGCCTCTGTGGCAGCGGGAGCTTGGTCCCGCCACGCCGTATAGTCCTTCGCATCATCAGACAATCGGATGCCAGCCCCCAATTCCAAATCTTCGACCAATCGGAAGGTTAACGCCGCAAATGCCGCCCGTGCAATGGCTAGTTGCTCCTGACGCACCTTCCCATCTTGAGTGCCTCCGGCCAAGGTATTGTAGTTGAAATCCTCCATTTCCACAAACTCGCGGAAATAATACAACCCAAACTGATAGGCGAGACGGTACCGTCCTGTGGTCATCAGACGAACTTCTTGGCTGAACTGACGCAGAATGGGAATACCGGATGCAGTTTCGGAAGGAAAGGGGATATCCCCGGGACCACTTGACGGAGTGAAGACAGCCCCGTATCCACCATCAATGTCTCCACGCGAAAAAGTGGTAAGTCGCTCCAACCCTGTCAGCGAAACCAGTTGGAAGTCCCCTATGTCGTAGCGTATCTCAGCTGCCAAGCCACGCGTACTCAAGGTTTGCTCATTGCGTCCGTCATGCGCGATGCTGTTGCGCGCAAAATCCTGCACCAGATCTCCCTGACCCGTCAACAGGGTGTTGGCACGAAACAGCCGCGCGGTGCTGTCGAGATCGCGAGCATGGAGATTGATCCATGCTTCCAGTTCCGGTGTGGGTGTCCACAGAAACTGTAAGCGTCCAGCCATGTCCTGATATCCACCTAGGGCATCTTCCTCGTCTGTATGCTCGTTATTTATCCAGTCCCTGCGCCGCTGGTCAAGCAGTGACAACCTTACGGAAAGTACAGACGGGATGATCGGACCAGACACCGCACCCTCAAAATTACTGCTATTGAACCGACCATAACTCAACCGACCATACCCCTCCAACGTCTGCGTGGGACGCGCCGATTCAAACTTGACAATTCCCGCGGGGGTATTGCGTCCAAACAATGTTCCCTGTGGACCCCGCAGCACCTCAATCCGGTCCAGATCAAAGGCAGGAAACCCTTTCAACAAAGCATTTTCGAGCACAACCCCGTCGTAGAGAACGGAAACCGGCTGCGAAGCATTGAGGTCAAAGTCCGTATTGCCCAGACCACGGATATAAAAGCGCGGAAAGACACGCCCAAACGAGGATTCCATTTGCAAGCTGGGCGTACGATTCGACAAAAAGCGCACATCCATGCCAGATACGCACAAGGTGTCGGATTTTTCGCCCTGAATCGTCGAAACAGAGAGCGGCACCTCAAAAGATCGCTGCTCGCGCTTTTGAGCTGTAACCATAACCTCTTCCATCATAACGATTTCTTCGACTTCTTCATCAGCAACAACTGTGATGGATATAAATAACATCACCGAAAAAGCCAAAGCGTAAAGCCGCACCCCAAAACCCATATTTTTCCTCTCAAACAACACAGGGAAATTTGTCCTATAGCTGCCAACCTTGATGCCATTCGGACTCATGTCCAATCCCTTCTCGCGCCACGACAACATCAAGCAAGTACGGGCGATTTTCTTTGGTGATACAGTCAATCCCCCGCTTCAGTGCCGCCTCCAATTCTGATGGATCGGTAACACGTTCGCCATCCACACCCTGAGACCGAGCGAGTCCAGCGTAATCAATCGACGGTCCGCCAAGGAAGAGTCCGGGGTATTTGTTCTCCTGTACCATCTGACTGTCCGGCATTTCCCGCGCCCAGTTTATACGCACCACCTGATAGCTTTCGTTGTTGGAAACGATTGTCAACACGGGGGTCTTATAGCGAGCCATAGACCAGAACCCCGCTGCGCTATAGGTGAGCGAACCATCGCCGATGCTAAGAACGACGGGCCTTTCGTCTCCGATACCTATCTTCGCGCCAATCGCACCACCGACTGCCCATCCGAGCGAACCACCGCCGCCGCCGAATCGCCACATCTGCTGATATCCAAACGGTAGCAGTGTTGTCCGAGCGGTCGGATTTTCACCAATAATTATCGAGTTTTTCGGCAGGAACGTCGCCATCTGTGCCTCTAGTAGACTGGGGTGAATCACTTCGTCGTCCGCATGTTCCCGCACCACTGCCTCCTCACGCTCGAGCAGGCGTTTTGCGTAGGTTGAAACCTTGGCACGTTGGTTTCGCCACAATTCGATCGTATCAGCCCCGTACAGGCTGGAAATTGTTTCACAAAGAACAGGTAGGGTATCCTTTAGGTTACACTGGGCAGCTAGATCGAGCGGATAGTGTCGGCCCATCAGCGTTGGATTGGGACCAATCTGCATCACAGTTGGTTCTTCGGCAGCCCCATGAAGCCCACGACAACCGACCATGAACAGGAGATCGGGTTGTAGACCTGTTACTTCGGAAAACTCTTTTGCCACCGGATAGCCACCACAGTACAATGGGTGGTGCGTTGGAAAGTTGGCACTGGTTTGCCGGCTGCTGAAAACCGGCGCGCCAAGCAATTCCGCCAATTGTACAGCTTCGTCTTGTGCGTTTTGGTTCCAGACATCATCGCCAAACATCAGGGCGGGGCAGCTGCTCTCAGCCAGTTTTCGCGCAATTGCTGCGGTGGTTTGGGGGCGCGTCGCTCCCGGACCTTCAATCTGATATCCTGCTCCTTCTCCAATTTCCGCTTCAAGGTCCTCCTGATTGAGCAGATCTGCGCTCACTGAGATAAAAACAGGACCTGTGGGTGGGTTCGTTGCCTCTCGCATTGCCCGCGCTGTCGCCAGCGTAAGTGCTTCCGGCTGATAGCTAACTTGATAAGCGCAACGGGCCTCTTTGGTCACGCCGCGCATCAGTTCTGCTTGACTCAGTCCGGGAAAAGGTGTTAAGCTTCGGAAATCTTGGACCTCCTTCGTCCAATCTCCAGCGATGACAATCACCGCTGAACCTGCCATCTGGGCGTTGTAGAGTTGACCCGCCATCTGAAGCGAGCCGCCGGTCACGTGAGCGATAGCCACCCCTACCTTGCCGCTAGTTCGGTAGTATCCATCTGCCATGGCGGAGACTAATCCTTCATGCTTCGCCATAGCAATCCGCAAATCTCCGTCCTCGGCGACCGCTGCAAATAGCCCCGTTTCTGCCGAGCCGGGATTGGTAAAGAGATATTCGACCCCGCATTCCTTGAGCATCTTTACTAAGATCATTCCACCTGTACCGCTAATCGTTTGTCGCATTGAATCCTCCGGCATGTTCGAGAATAGGTTTATGGTTTGGCTCTGTTTTTAGGTATCATAGCAAAGACCATTGAATTCTGCAACGAAAAAGTCGCATTTCTCATAGAGATCTTTAGGGCGTAAAAAAAGCACCAAACAGATTTCGATCCCTTTTCGCTGAGCCGATCGGTTATAATGGAAAGACTCAATTAACCTAACCCGTTTGGGATTGGGGAATTTTTCAATTTGATAAGGAGCGCATCATACATGAA
>JAKZSX010000033.1:0-7280 GCA_047517405.1 Candidatus Poribacteria bacterium
GGTGCATGTAGGTTGATGGCGAGGCTAGGCAAGGTGTCAACAGGCAGTGAACCGCTGCCAATCTGTGCACTGCTCTCTTCAACGGCTACTTGGATAAGGTCGCCGAAGACTTGGTGGAGATGATTGGCGAGTTTTTCAGCGACCTCACGAAGTTCGGCTATTGATCGCGTATAACGCTGCAGCATTGGCAGTTTTTCGGTCAATCCCTTTTCATTGAGGTAGAGCCTCAAGGTGGCTTCGAGCGCAGCGATGGTGAGTTTTCCCACGCGCAACGCTCGCATCAACGGATTCTTGCGAATTTTCTCGATTGCGTCCAGCCGACCCACAATAACTCCTGCCTGCGGTCCTCCAAGCAGCTTGTCCCCGCTGAACGTGACGACATCGACACCGGCACTTATCCGCTCACGGACAACTGGTTCGTAGGGCAAACCGTAACGGGTCAGATCAATCAGCGAACCGCTCCCCAGATCTTCCATCGTTGGGATACCGCGTTGATGCCCAAGTTCTGTGAGTTCTTCTATCCCAGGGGTTGAAGTGAATCCGACAACCTGGTAATTGCTCGGATGTACCTTGAGGAGCAGTGCTGTATTTTCGTTGATTGCGTTTTCGTAGTCCCGAAGATGGGTCCTATTCGTGGTCCCTACCTCGCGCAAGATGGCTCCGCTCGCTTCCATCACATCGGGGATACGGAACGCGCCACCAATTTCGATGAGTTCGCCACGGGATACGATGACCTCTTTGCCTTGCGCTAGCGTATTTAGCGCGAGTAGTACAGCCGCTGCGTTGTTGTTCACTATTGTTGAGGCTTCACACCCCGTCAGTCGCTGCAGCAGGGGTTCAGTCAGCTGATCTCGGTGCCCACGCACCCCTGTATTGAGATCATATTCCAGATTCACATAGTTTGCAGCGGCTTGGGTAAGGCTTTCAGATGCCGCAGCACTGAGCAGTGACCTACCTAGATTGGTATGGGTAATTGTGCCGGTGGCGTTGACAATCGGACGAAGTGCGGGAGCGGTTAGGGATTCCAGTTCCGCACGGACAAGGGCTGCATACGCCGCTTCATCGGGAGTCTCCACCATTTCCGCGCTGTCAAGGATTTGTCTGCGAATCTCCGTGGTGACGGTGCGTAAGGCTTCCGTGATGAGATCCCGCGAATAGTGTTCCCCCATACTGAGGAACGGTTCACGAGAAAGTAACTGTTCAATGGAAGGGATGCGGCGTAAAGCCTCGCCCTGTTCTGGGGTTAATTTTGGTGCCGACATGGGTTTCTTTTAATCTAAGTTAAATTGCTAGTTGACTGATAATACTACACACATATCGCCCCGCTAGGGCTCATAAAAAATGATACGTAATGCGTACGAAGAAACCGAACGGAGATCTCCGTTTCCTACAAATTACACTCACTATTCATCAAACTGGTTGACGACCTTTACCGGCTTTCCTGTTTCCGTGGATTCCACACCTGCGATCAAACCTGCAACAGTTTTTGCCCCTTCTCGTACATCAATCAATGGTTGTGTACCATTAATCACGCAGTCAACGAAATGAAAAACTGTTTCCTGAATTGCGTTTCCCTCCTCTGCAACAATTTCTTCTGTACGACCATCGCTATGGTGGATACAGTTTTTCCAGATTGTGCCTTCGGTGCCATAGATGGAGAGAAACCCCTCATCCATCCCACGCCCCTTGCATCCGCTGGTAACGAGCACTTTACCGATACAACCGTTCTCAAACTGAAAAGTGAAAATATAACAGTCGTCGAGCGGAAACTCTTGCGCGGCGTATCCATTGGAATAGGCGTGGACTTCTGTAACGTCAGCACCAACCGTCCACCGGAGTAGATCGAAGGGATGGCAGCCGCCCCCGATCAGGATGTTTTGCGCGGTTTGCGGATGAGACCGCCACGTCACCGGCTTGTAAAGAGAACGCATGTCGTGGATGTAGCTGCCCTCAACGAAAAAGGCACGTCCAATCTGTTCAAGGTCGTAGATCTGTTTGATCCGCCTGTAGATGGGCTCAAACCGCATAAACTGACTCACCATAAACGTGAGTCGGGTCTCATCTACCGTTTGTACCAATTTTCGGCAGCTTTCTAGGTTGACCGCCATTGGCTTTTCACATAGCACATGCTTGCCTGCCCGAAGTGCCGCGAGAGCGTGTTCAGCGTGAAAGAGGTCGGGGCTGCAAACCGTGATAATCTGGATGTCTTCGTCGTCTAACAGCTGCTGATAGCTAGTGGTGGCATACTTCATTTGACCTTCACGACACAGATCTTGCGCTGTTTCTTCATTATCATCGGCAACGCCAATCAATTCTACGTCGGGACAAGCGGTAAACCCCTTGATATATCCTGATACATGGACATCGCTGCCTATCAGTCCAACGCCTAGTTTGTTCATCCGGATATCCTTTTAGAATCCGGCACTCTTATCAACTTGGTTGCACAATGGTAATTGTCCGCGCACGAAGCGTCCGATATTTTCACCAAAGATGTCGAGAACATGCTGCCTCTCAAACTGTGTGCCGCCGGAAACGTGCGGTGCGATTAGTACATTTTCCATCTCCCAGAGTTCACTATCTTCGGGCAGAGGCTCCGTTGCAAAAACATCCAATGCTGCTGCAGCTAACCGCCCGTCGCGCAACGCCTGTGCCATCGCTGCCTCGTCAACGATGCCACCCCGTGACATAGCAACGAGCATCGCTGTTGGTTTCATCAGTGCTATTTGTTTGTCCCCGATCATACCGCGTGTCTGCGGTGTGCGAGGAACGGCGATTAGCACATAGTCAGACTCGCGCAACAAGTCGTCAAGTCGATCAAATCCCCACACCTCACTAACATAGTCCGGCTTGTCACCGGGATAGAGATCTACAGCGATGATTCGCATGTCGAAACCACTTGCCCGCTTAGCAATCTCGCGCCCAATATTCCCAAACCCGATAATCCCCATTGTGCTTTTGGTCAACTCCACCATCTTGGGCCGAATTTTACCTATTGTCCACTGCTTCTGTTGCTGCGCTAAGATAGAATCTCTAATACCGCGTGTAAAGGCAAGGATCATGGCAATCGCGCTTTCCGCGACACACGCAGCGTGGGTGCCGCTCGCGCTTGTGAGCAGGACATCGCTCTCCACCAATTCGGGGATGGAGACAAAATAGTCTACCCCAGAACTCGGGGACTGAATCCATTTGATGCTTTTGGCCGCTAAGAAGAGGTCGCGGTTGAGCCAACCGATGTAGATATCGGCATCGGCGATAAGTGTTGGCGCATCTTCTGGCTTGGCACAGTGGATAAATTCTACGTCAGGATATGTTTTCTTGAATTCGGGGATCCCGTCTTCGAGTTTCATGTGGTTGGGGCCGAACAAAATCTTCATTTGCAGTATGTTCTCCTTAGTATATGTAAACAAATTTCTTTGAAAAGCGTGGTCTCTGAGAATCGCAGCATGGTATACTTAGCATCGTATCAAATTGCGCTTTGAACCGCCCGATTTGTTGGGAGATTTATCCGCCACAAAATTCAATTTCTGGCGGCAGGCAGTATACCATATCTATTGCCAATCTGAAACCTGTTTTTTCAAAGCGGATTCCTGTTGTGATGGCTTCAGTGGTTCCTAGCGGTCTGTTTCTTAAATTCGGCTACGTCTGTGTATAAGTGAGGAGGAGATAAAGATGACCAAAGATTTGGATCAGCGTTTGGAGGAATATAAGACAAATGGCTTCACCGTTTTTGAGGGTTTGTTCACCGAGGCGCAGATGCAGAGTTGGCGTGAAAGACATCAGGAGTTAATGGCAGATTATGATGGACAAACTTGGTTTGGTAACGTGCTTGAATATGCCCCAAAGCTGATGTGGCCCGCGGTGAAGCATCCAACGATACTCGACTTTCTGGAGTTGGTGATGGGACCGTTTGTGCAACTGGATAACCTTACCCTTGCTGCTTTTCCAAGCGTACCTAAAGATCAAGCTGAAGGTCGTGCCTCCGGTTGGCACCGAGATCGGTGGGCAAAAGTACCACAAAAGGATATCTACGAACGTCCACTCGCCGCGAACGCGATTAGTTATTTGCAGGACTTAACGGACGAGTACGGTGCGCTGCGGGTAATTGTCGGGTCGCATCGGCAGCCGATTACGATAGAGGTAGAGGATCGGAATAAGCCGCATCCGGACGAGACTTTGCTCTATATGAAGGCTGGTGATGTCGTTGTAACACACAACCACCTGATTCATTCGGGGACGCCGAATACAGCCGATGGCTTACGCTACTTTTTCAGTATCTACTACAATTCGACATGGCTCAAGCACACCGATAACCACAGTGGACCCTTGACACAACGCCTCCTTGTAGAAGCCCGCGATCGTGATGACTACCGGCTGATGCGGCTTTTGGGGGTTGATACCCAGCTGCAACCACGCTGCAATTCCGGGTTTCTGGCTCCGGATGAGGCGCGGTGGGAGGAGTGGATCGCTGCAGATCGTGCGGCGGTTAAAGCTGAGTAGTTCATTGGTTCATTGTATGCGGTAACCGTTGTGCATGTTACGGCATACGGAGTATGCCTACTACTATTGTCGCCCCGCTGGGGTTGCGTTGGTTCATTAGTGATGGTGTTGGGTTTCACGGTTCCCGTTCAACGCAACCCTACAACGCAGAGATAACGGAAGTTGCTACTTATACCAACCTGTGGGGGTTGGGCAATTATCGGCGAGTTACAGACACGTCTCACATAAATATCAACACGTCCTAGCAACTTGGGTTAGGATCCGTTGTTAGAAACCTAGTGAGGCTGCGATGCCATACTCTTCTGCCAAAGATTTGAGACGATCCCAGGTGGCATCCTCAATGAAAATTCCTTCCTCCAACTTCTGCTGGGTCCGTAGATGTTCTAACTCGCCGGGATAGAAGACTTCTGTGAACCCGGGCGCCGGTGGACAACTTTTCAAATACGCGGCAAACTCTGCCACCTCTTTCTTGAATTCAGCAAGGGAACGGAAGGCATCAACGTTGAAGGCTGCCATGAAGCATCCGTCGTTGTGCTTGCCCGATGGATCATGCCCAAAACCGAGACCGGTGAGGATGCCTGAGAAGATCTCAACCATTACCGAGAGCCCGTATCCCTTGTGTCCCTCTGGTCCCCCTAGTGGGAGTTGAACACCGCCACGACTCATGTCCTCAGGGTCTGTGGTCTGGTTGCCATCCTTATCGAGAATCCAACCCTCTGGAATGTCAACGCCGCGTGCACGCGCCACACCGATTTTGCCTCCCGCGACAGCACTGGTCGCCATATCTATGAACAGGGTGCCTTCCAGATCACTGGGCATCGCGATACAGATGGGATTTGTGCCGAGCCGTGCTTCTCTGCCGCCGAATGGTGCGACTGATTTACTGGTGCGTCCGGAGTCGGCGGTCGTCAACCCAATAAGATCTGCCTTGGCTGCCATGATGGGATAGTCTGCCACCCGTCCGACGTGGCTCTGCTGGTAGACTGTAGTGGCTGCGACACCGTGTTGTTTGGCTTTGTCGATAGTGATTTGCATTGCTCGCTCAGAGACCACGTATCCGAATCCCCAGTTGCCGTTGATAACTGTGGTGACGCTGGTTTCGCGGATGATCTCGAAGGGAGCACCAGGTACAATATGCCCCCGTTTTATCCGATCGATGTAGCCGGGTATGGCAATAATCCCGTGCGAGTCGTGGCCCGCCAGATTGGCACCCATCGAGTGCCGAGAGATGATTGCTGCTTCCTCCGCGCTAGCTCCGGCACCCTGAAGGAGTTGGGAGGCAATTTCTCGTAATTGTTGAGCTGGAATGGTTGGCATAATATCCTCCTGATTCAGTATGAATGTAGTGCGCATCTAATTCTCTTGCTTGGTTGACTGCTATTCCGGCTTTAATCTAGCAAAGTCAAGGTACTTTGTCAAGTTGAAATTGAACATGAAGCGTGAAACGTAATGCGTGACGCGTAAGTGGTCAGAGTTCATTGGTTGATTAAGTTGATGGTGTTGGGTTTCACGGTTTCCGTTCAACCCAACCTACAACTAATGTATTTAGTTGGGGTGATAATCCGCTTAAAATTTGGGTAGTTTGCTGCTTGAATTTTCAGCAGATTGGTGGAAATCGTATCAACTTTTCAGCAATGTCCCAGCAAGATAATCATCTCAAAGATTAAGCCACCTGCCGTTTCTGCTCACCATGCACAGGTTTTCATCGAATAAAAAACACACTAATCAATCTTTGGCACCTTTTTTGCACCCTTATCGTTGTCAAGAGTCATTGTTGAACTTGGAAGAATACGCTATTCAATCGATTGAAAGATGAACATTATAAAGGAGATAACAGATGAAACATAAGATGCACATCGCATGGTATTGGTATATTGTAGCTGTTTGCATATTAGCCTCCGTTGCAGGAAATATGGCGATAGCGACAGAAGAAGAGGGTTCATCCTTACCTGTTGACATCGTAGTTGATGCCACCTATGCAAGTACTTATTATTGGCGGGGTGCTATTGCGGGTGGCGGGACCAGTTTCATGCAGCCCTCTGTTGATGTTTCTTACACCGCTGAATCTGAAAGCACTGCTTTCAGCATTGGTGCTAATGTCTGGTATTCGCAAGGTATTGAGAGTGGTGGTGCAGACAACAGCGAAATTGATTACACCGTATACGTTGGTGCTAGCCTCGGAGCGGTTGATATCAACGCAGGTGTTATTGACTACGTGATTCCAAACAGTTTTCCGTTTGCAGAAGGCCATGTGCTTGAAGCGAATGTCGGTGTCGGGGTCAGTGCGTTGCCGTTTGACAACAGTATCGCCTTTTATATGAACCTTGCTGGTGAGGAGGATGATTCTGGTGATGCGGCTAATTCAATGTATCTTGCCCCGAGTCTCGGAACCACCTATAAGAACCTGGGGATTGGACTGACTGCTGGCATTGCCCTTGGTGAAAGTGATTATTATGCCACTGATGGTGTTGCGCTGGTTGACATCACACCAAGCATTTCCTATTCCATTCCCGGCGATGCAGAAACATCCGTCAGCTTCAACATCGGTTATAATCCTAACAACGATCTGAAGATGGCGTATGTTACCATTGGTACTTCATTCAGTATTGATTAAAATCACCGGAACATCTAGCGGTCTCTACCGATTTCCACACTTCTCCACAATGTCTATCTGAAACTTGAAAGGTAAATTTCCTCACCTCTGTCTTTATCATAAGGCGAAGAAATTTACCTTTCTCTATTTTTAGTGAGAAATCCTCTTTAATTTTTGGGTCAACTCTTTT
>JAKZSX010000034.1:0-11652 GCA_047517405.1 Candidatus Poribacteria bacterium
CCCCGGCTTCCAGTCGGGACCGATGCGCTACTGCTTTAATGAAACACCCGTCAATTTCGGTATCGAAGAATTCATTGCGAGCTGGGAGAGTTGACAACTGTCCGAAGGCGTGACGCCTATGGGGTAGTTAAATTTGGGAGAGGAGAAATAGATGATCGTTGATGTACACAGCCATTGTCTTCAGCCGGAACACATGAGCGAAGCCAATCATCGCGCTAATGAACGGGCAGGCTATCCGCCGATGCCACCATTGTCGCCCGAAACGTATCTTAAAGCGATGGAGGTTGTCGACAAAGCCATTGTTTTCGGCGTGCGGGGTGTTTCTGCCGGAATGCACAGTCCTAACAACTTCACTGCGGAGTGGGTCCAACATGCGCCGGACAAATTAATCGGTTTCGCGGCAATAGACCCAACTGAGGAAGATCATCTGGAAGAGGTTGACCGGTGCGTATCCGATTTGGGATTACGAGGCATTAAGCTCTACCCCATGCTGGGACGATACGATCCTACCGAACCCACCATCTTTCCCTTATACGAAAAGGCGCAACGGATGGGTCTGCCAGTCCTATCCCACTTGGGAACACATCCAAGCCCTAGGGCCATGCTCAAGTATAGCCTGCCGCTACTGATCGACGAAATTGCTCAAGCGTTCCCAGATCTCAAATTTGTTATGGCACACATGGCACACCCGTGGCAGCGGGATTGTGCCGTTGTCTTGCGCAAGCACCCAAACGTCTACGCGGATGTTTCCGGCGGGTGGGTTCGTCAGTGGCAGGGTTGGGAGGCGTTGATCGGCATGGTCGAGTGGGGTGTGACGGACAAGCTCCTGTTCGGCTCTGATTACCCGTTATGGACGCCGCAGGAGGGGATGGAAAAGCTGCGTCGGTTGAACGATCAACTCGAAGGTACAAAGCTGCCGCGTATCCCGGACGATGTGATTGAAGGGATTATCCACAGGGATTCGCTTGCACTTCTAGGGTTGGAGTGATAAAAACTCTCCCTTAGTGGATGCTAAAAGTGAATCGCCTGCAATCCGGTGTGCGTTTTTCCACATATCACTTGAAAGGGGTTCATTCAGATGGAACGTATGCGTGTAACTGAAGTCAAAACCTTCCTCGTCGGTGGAAGTTGGCGCAATTGGCTCATCGTGAAACTAGAGACCGATGCAGGTATCCACGGTGTCGGCGAAGCGACCCTCGAAGGCAAGTCAAAAACGGTCGAAGCCGCGGTAGTCGAATTGGCGCGCTACATCGTTGGCAAGGACCCGTTTGCCATTGAGAAGCACTTTCAGGAGATGTACCGGCGGGCATTCTACGCCGGCGGAGAGGTATTGACCAGCGCAATCAGCGGCGTCGAGACTGCGCTGTGGGATATTAAGGGCAAGGCACTCGGTGTGCCGGTATACGAACTACTCGGTGGTCGCACGCGCGATCGGATTAAGCTGTACGCCAACGCATGGTATCGGCAAGGCATGAGCCCCGAAGAATTTGAACTAGCAGCGAAAGAGATGATGAAACTTGGCGCGAAGGGGTTGAAGTTTAACCCTTGGGGTGGGCGCCCCGGCATCGATTTCTATCGACTGGACAACAATATCTTGAACACAGGGATTGACGTTGTAGCAGCAGTTCGGGGAGCGGTTGGACCAGATATAGACCTGTACATTGATTGTAACGGGATATTCAACATCGCGGCCAACGCGGTCCGGGCGGCAAAGGGTGTTGAGCGATATAACATCAGTTTCTTTGAAGAACCCGTTCCCCACGAAAATCTTGACGCAATGGCTTACGTGCGAAGCAAGATTGACATCCCTATTGCCACGGGCGAGCGGCTGTTCACCATCTTCAGCTTTCAGCAACTGCTTGAGCGAGGTGGTGCGGACATCGTTCAGCCGGATATGGCGCACTGCGGCGGGGTACTTGAGGCGAGGAAGATAGCCGCGATCGCTGATTCGCACTATGCGGCATTCGCGCCACACAACCCTAACGGGGAAGTGTCCTACGCTGCCGCCGTTCAACTTGCTGCATGCGTCCCAAACTTCCTGACATTGGAGCACTTTCCTCCCGAACCGTGGCGTTTCGATGTTTGCACAAATCCGATGGTCGTCGAAGATGGCTGGCTCGAAATCCCTGACCGTCCCGGATTGGGTGTCGAATTCAACGAAGATGCCGCGCTGGAACATCCCTACGAACCGATCGATCTTTACAACCTACACCGTCCAGAGATGCAACTGAAGGTGCCCAGATACACCGACAAACTGCGGTAATATATCAGATTATACCCGGCGTCAGGTATAATCGCGCTTTCTGATGTTTGGATTATCAAAGTGAGAACTTAGAAGGATCTGCCTATTATGCTTGATGTCGAAATTATCGACCCCACTGAAGTTGAAAGAGCAGCAGCTATCTTCCACCGAGATGGGTTCGTGCCCATCAAAGATGCGCTCAATCCTGAACAGCTTGCGTATGCCCAATCGGGTGCAGCCCGCGTCATTGCCCAGCAGATGGGGGACATTCCACTTGAGGAGGCAAACCGAGGATATGCCCGCTACTCCTTTGGAGCACAGCTTGATCACCCAGAGTGGGCGCAGCTTATCGATCTGCCGACCATTCTGCCGATAATAGATGCAATTTGGGGCAGTTCAAATTACATCTGTTCCGGCGGTGGTGGTGATTACTCTACCCCCGGTGCGAAGGAGCAACACCTGCACGCCGATATCAGGGATGTTTTCAATGACCCATTGGGTCTAGTGACAATCCACGATGTGCCGACGCCATATATCGTTGTAAATTTCCTGATGGTTGAATTCAAAAAAATCAATGGTGCCATTCGATTTGTGCCGGGGACTCATCGGACTCGTCAGCCAATCCCGACGATGGACGAGGAACCTGACCGCATGAAGCAGTCAATTATCTGTGCCCCAGCCGGAACGGCACTTATCCGGGATGTGCGCTGCTGGCACGGCGGCACTGCCAATAATTCCGATGAAATCCGACCGATGACCAGTGTTGGGTATTTCGCACCTTGGTTTCGCACATCCGATCTGCACCCCTCGCTCCCGCGTGCGCTCTATGACACGTTGTCCCCGCGTGGCAAGGAACTGGCTCGGTTAATCGTTCAGCCGTGATTGACTGGTGTTTGACCCCAATCTGATTTCCTGCTTAAACGATCGAAAAAAGGAGAACGACCAATGAACGCTCTCGATCTACGTCAACTTCCCGCTGCCTCTGAAGTCTATCTCTGCCACGACGAAGGCTACTTTCCCGTCCTCATCAATCCACAGGGCGAAGAAATCCTCGCTGTCTTGCGGGGAGGCGCGGGACATGTGGGTGTCACCGGACGGTTGGATGCGGTACGTTCACTGGATGGCGGTAAAACTTGGGAGACGCCGATTGTTATCGTGGATACCGAGGTAGATGATCGCAATCCGGCGGTTGGTCAAGCCTCCGATGGGACAGTTATTCTTGCCTACCATGCCCAAGGCTCCTATAACGAAGATGGGAGCTGGGCGCGGGACTTGCGCCGTGTCCAGATGCGTGTCACGCGGTCGCACGATGCCGGTGCGACATGGGAAGCATCTCAACCGCTCAATTACACACCGATGGAAAAACACTCTGCTTACGGTCGCATCCCAACACTAGATGACGGAACGATGCTCCTGCCAATCTATGGGAGTGCTATCGAAGAAACTGACCGGACGCGCGACTGTGCTTACATCTTGCGTTCACACGACAACGGGCAAACGTGGGGAGATCCCACATTGATTGCTGTGGGTTACAACGAAACAGGACTCATCTCGTTGCCCAACGGCGATTTGGTGGCTGCCATGCGCTCCGGTGATCAACGTGCTCTGCTAGCTGTGTCCCGTTCGGCCGACGGCGGCACTACATGGACAGAGCCGATCCCCGTCACTAATGCCCGCGAGCACCCCGCCGACTTGACGCTGCTTTCCAACGGCTGGGTTATCTTATTCTTCGGTGTGCGACACGAGCCGTTTGGTGTACAAGCGATTATCAGCAAAGATAATGGACGGACCTGGGATGAACAGAGACTGATTATTTGTGACGACCTTGGTGACAATGACCTTGGCTATCCTTCTACCGTCAAACTTGATGACCAACTTGTAACAGCATATTACAGTGCACCACGACAGTGGAATGCGCCGGACTTTCGTGGCGAGGGCACTTTCGCCCGTGCGTTACTCTACAGCGAAAGTGCGTTGTTGGCGGCAATTGTGTGAAACCTAATACGCCTTTCGCCCTGCTGGGGCTAAAGCGAGGAGGGGTGAAGATGGAAAACGAAGATAAGGCGAAAGCACAACTGTTTGATGAGCTGATGGAAATCCGTCAGCGTATTGGGGAGTTAGAACAGGCAGGGGCACGGTATAAGGGCACTTTGGAAAGTTTGGAGCAGGTGGGGAGGACTTATTACGATCTCTACGATAACGCTCCAGATATGTTTGTCTTCGTAGATGCCAGGACAGCTAACGTTATTCGATGCAACCAGGCGGTGGTCCAGGTGCTAGGATACACTAAAGAGGAGATTATTGGTCATCCTATTTTCGAGAGGTATCATCCAGATTGTTTAGAGCAGGCAAAAAAGGCGTTCCAAGCGTTTGTAGAAACCGGTGAAGTCTATGATGCTGAACTTGCGTTGAAGCGGAAAGATGGGAGCAAAATTGATGTCAGTTTGAACGTTTCATCGGTTCGCGATCAAGAGGGGAATGCCCTTTACGGCAGATCCGTGTGGCGGGATATTACCCGGCATAAGCAGGCGGAGAAAGCACTCCGGCAAAGCGAAACGCGGTACCGTACCCTTTTTGGTGAATCCAGAGATGCCATTTGTATCAACACCCGCGAGGGGAAAATCCTTGATGTCAATCAAGCAACTTTGGAGCTGCTCGGTTATACCCGTAATGAGCTAATCGGAATGAATGTCCGGAAATTGTATGTCCATCCCGAAGATCGAAACTTGTTTCAGCGGGAGATTGAACGACAGGGATCAGTAAGAGACTATGAATTGAAATTCCGGAGGAAAGATGGAACGCAGATAGACTGTCTACTCACTTCAACCGTACGGCGCACGACTGACGGAACGGTGTTAGAGTACCAAGGTATTATCCGCGACATCACCGAGCAGATGAAGGCAGAAAAAGCACTCCACGAGAGCGAGCAGCGATTTCGCCAACTGGCGGAAAATCTGCGTGAAGTTTTCTGGCTGAGTTCTCTTGATGGGAGCCAAATCTATTTCATCAATCCTGCGTACGAGGAGATTTGGGGACGCAGCCGCGAGAGCCTGATAGCACAGCCAGAGTCTTGGCTTGAAGCTGTCCACCCGGATGATCGGGAGGCGGTCCTCGCTAATTTTGAGAAGCAGAGCCGTGGAGAGTTCGTCGAATATGAGTATCGGATCGTTCGTCCTGATGGCGGAATTCGTTGGATTGAAGCCCATGTTTTTCCGGTCCGTAATGAAGAGGGGGAAGTCTACCGCTGTGCAGGGAGCGCGCAGGAAATCACCAAACGCAAACGAGCGGAGGCACTGGCGGAATCGCAGCAGCAACAGTTGATTCAAGCGGACAAAATGTCATCGCTGGGCATTTTGGTCTCCGGGGTCGCACATGAAATCAATAACCCAAATAACTTCATCATGCTCAACGGAGAAATCCTGTCCATGGCTTGGCAGAATGTCATGCCAATCCTTCAGAAATACTACGAAGAGAATGGTGATTTTCTTTTGGCAGGCATGCCTTACACCCGGGCGCACGAGAAAATCGACCAATTGATTTCGGGAATATCGGAGGGTGCCGCGCGCATAGGGAAAATTGTCGAGACATTGGGCGGCTTTGCACGTCAGGATGCGGGCGATTTGAATCAGCAGGTTGATCCCAACACAGTCGTCGAATCCGCGATGGTTATCGTGAACAATCTGATTAAAAAATCAACCCATCATCCTTCTGTGGAATTAGGAGAAAACCTACCCAAAATTCGGGGAAACCCACAGCAGCTTGAACAGGTTATTATCAATTTAATCACCAATTCGTGCCAAGCCCTCCAATCCCCCCAAAAGCGTCTATTTGTTTCAACGTCGTATAACAAACAGTCGGACCTGATTACTATCAGGGTACGGGATGAGGGAGAAGGGATTCCTCCTGAAAATTTGAATCATATCATTGAACCCTTTTTCACAACCAAACGGGACACCGGCGGCACCGGTTTAGGTCTGTCGGTGTCTTATAATATTGTGAAGAACCACGGGGGACATCTACATTTCACTTCGAGATTTGGCAAAGGTACAACTGCCACCGTCATGCTGCCCGTTTCTCGTCGGAGTATGCTAGATTAGGGGTTAATATTTCATCTGAGAAATGGTAGTAACAACACGATCTTTTGTCAAATGGGAAATCGGCGACTGAATGTCCGTCTCTTACCTAAAAATGCGGGCAATGCCCTATCCCTTTAGGCTTCTTAGTCCCAATTTATCGGGGGCGGGGCTGTAGACCGCCCAAGTGCGTTATTCGTCAAAAAACGGTTAAATTTGTAGACAAAATCTGGGATACTTTTCTTGCCTTTCGTGGAAGGATGCTGCACCACCGCCCGGTGGTGTTTCCCACACTCTACATCATAGAGCATGAAAGTTAGAAAGCTAACCTTATGAAAACCTACAAGTTCAAATTATATAGCAATCACGGGAATCGTGAATTGTACAAAACGATAGATGGACACGCTCGGGTGTGGAATCACTTCGTGGCATTATGTCGTCGACACTATGGTATCTATGGTAAGTATCCCGGCAAGAAAGCCTTAATGCGCCATCTAACAAAGCTGAAGCGACTTCCAAAGTTTGCCAACTGGAATCAACTTCCAAGTCAAGCATTGCAAGAGGTAATAGCACGGATAGATAAAGCATATCAAAAAATGTTTTCTGACCGTGCTGCGGGCAAAAAGTGTGGTCGTCCAAGATTCAAACCCCGTCGTAAGTACAAATCATTCACATTGCTTCAAGCAGGTTGGAAGATTCTACCGGGCAATCGTGTCAAAATAGGAAAAGGTATCTACTCCTATTTCAAGTCTCGTGATATTCAAGGCAAACCCAAACGTTGCACCATCAAACGGGACTCTATAGGTGATATATATATCTGTGTCTTAACAGACTATGTGGAACCAGCCCTCTATCGAGCCATGACGGGTAAAATCGCAGGCTTCGATTTTGGACTAAAAAGGTATCTCACCGGGTCTAATGGACACGATATAGGATCACCTGAGTTTTTCAAACGCAGTCTCAACGCTATCAAACAAGCAAGCCGTAAGCATTCTGGTAAACGTAAAGGTTCAAAGAACCGGCAACGCGCGCGATTGGATTTAGCCCGTAGGCACCGTAAGATAGAACACCAACGGACTGACTTCCATTGGAAGTTGGCACACCAACTCACTGACTTGTATGACGAAATCCGTCTTGAGGATTTGAACCTACAAGGCATGAAATCCCTTTGGGGACGCAAAGTCAGTGACTTAGGTTTTGCTGATTTTGTTTTGAAGTTGAAATACATTGCAGCCAAAAAGGATGTCAAAATCGTGTGCATTGATAAGTGGTATCCTTCGTCTAAAACCTGCGCGGCTTGTGGCTTTGTTAATGAAGCGTTAAATCTACGAGATAGAACGTGGCAGTGTCCGAGTTGCCACACACAGTTGGATAGAGACCGCAATGCCGCGGTCAATATCTTTCGGGTTGGGGCGTCAACCAATGAAGGAGAAGTTGTAAGACTCCGGTAAATCGGAGCTAACTTTGTTGATAGCACAATTCGACATCCTATCGGGAACGGATAAGAATACCCACCCTTTAGGGTGTAGGAGTACGTCAATTTTAGACTGGAGATGAGCGCATGAATCCAACCATTTTTCCTGCCCTCCCTGTTTTACTAGTAGACGACGAAGCACAGTTCCTCTTTAGTGCCAGTTTAAGTCTGAATTCGGAAGGCATTGATAATGTTATACAGTGTCAAGATAGCCGTGATGTAATGTCGATTCTTTCCGAAGGAGACTTTTCCGTTGTTGTGTTGGATATGCTGATGCCCCACCTAACGGGTTGGGATCTACTCCCGATGATTGTGAGAGATTTCCCAGACCTCCCGGTAGTCATCATCACGGCGGTCAATGAGGTCAAAACAGCCGTTGACTGTATGAAGGAAGGGACTTTCGATTACTTGGTAAAACCTGTGGACAAGGTGCGTCTGGTAACCACAGTCCGGCGAGCGATAGAGGTCAGGGAGTTACGCGATGAGAACACTCGACTCAAGGACTATCTGCTCTCCGACAAGCTAGAGCAGCCCGATGTGTTTTCCGAAATTATCACTCAAAACCCTGTCATGCGTTCTATTTTTCAATATATCGAAGCGATTGCTGAAAATGCACTGCCGGTGCTGATAACTGGGGAGACCGGTGTGGGTAAGGAGTTGGTTGCCAAAGCCCTCCACCGACTCAGTGGGCGGAAAGGTGAATTGGTTACAGTCAATGTAGCGGGTCTGGATGATCGCCTGTTTGCAGATACCCTCTTCGGGCATAAAAAGGGAGCTTTTACCGGGGCAGATGCAGCACGTAACGGATTGGTTGAACGAGCATCGGGAGGAACACTGTTTCTGGATGAGATTGGAGATCTCAGCATGGAGTCGCAGGTCAAATTGCTGCGCCTTTTACAGGAAGGGAAGTACTATCCGCTGGGCGAGGATGTACCCAAATTGACCGATGCTAGAATTATCGTTGCAACGAATCGGGATATTGATTCTTTAATGAAAGCAGAAACCTTTCGCAGAGACCTGTATTACCGACTCCAAACACATCATATTCACTTGCCGCCGCTCCGTGACCGACCGGATGATTTGCCCTTACTGGTGGAACACTTTCTTGATAAAGCCGCAAAGCAACTCGATAAGAATAAACCGATGGTCCCTGCAGAATTCTTTACGCTGCTTGGGGTTTATCACTTCCCCGGTAATATACGGGAACTTGAAAGCATGATTTTTGATGCTATCAGCAGACATAAGCGAGGGGTGCTTTCTATGAAATCCTTCAAAGCTAAAATCGGTCACCAAAACCTCGCAAGCCAAGACGAGGATACGGAGAATGGTCGAGAAAGCTTATTTCCGTTCACAGATGTACTGCCGACTTTGAACCAACTGCCCACCTTGAAAGATGCTGAACAGCTCCTGATTGTGGAAGCGCTCAAACGTGCCGACGGAAACCAGACCATTGCCGCCCAGCTTTTGGGGATGTCGAGACAGGCACTGCACAATCGTTTGAGTCGAGCCCGGAAGTCTATAGCAAAGTGAAATCAGCTATCGATCCGTGTGCCGATATATTGTACCACTGAGGCAGCATCTTGGCGGGTCATCGGTGCTTTCGATTGTCCCCTTCGTCCAGAGGTGTTCGTCAGCGATTAGATCCCTTGCATTAAGCAAGATACGGGTCCGTTGCTTCACTGTAACCCCTCCTTCTGTGCGTAAACTTTGAAACCGATTATAATGTCGTCTGCGTCCCGCTGTAACGATACTGTTTTCTGGATGACTCTGATTTCGGATGCGCGGACATTCAAATCGATACGTGTGGTTGTGTCAACAGGCGATTTGAATTGCTTGAGTAATTTCCAGCTATCGGTGTCAGTCAGCCGTGTATAAACCTCCACATTTTTCACGGGGACGCCGAGGGTATCAAGGTGCATGTACCGGATAAAGCGAGGCGCGTCGATAGAGAAGTGATAACTGTGCGCGAGTCCGTGATCATACCAGGCCTGCCTTGTTTGGTAGGCGGACTGTATGGATGGGTTTCTGGAGTATTTGCTTGTTGCTTTGAGGGGGTTGTAGTAAAACGTGCCGGGTATAAGTTCGGTTCCGCCGTCATCAAGGGAGGACAGGATAGCCGAACACCCTACAAAAACCATCGTGCAAAACAGGAGCAGGATTTTCATCGGATCGAATACGACGGGCTGCCACTCCGTGCGATGTCGCTGAATCTGTGCCATCGCACGGAGTGTTCATGATATATCCTCTATGCCTCCCGGTGAATCGCCGTCTGGCTGGGGCATAGCACAGACGGCGTTTAGTTATCCTTCATCTGAACCGCTAAAGTATTCAACAAAACGCTCTGATTAACGGGCTTGCCAGCTTATTTCGCCTACCTCATCATAGATGTTTATGCGATTGCCAAATCCAGTAGTGGAGCCTAATTCAATTGCCTGTTCGCCTGCTTTATCATAAACGCTTACACTATTATCTCCAATTTGAGCAATGGTGGATATGTCAACTGCCTCTTTCCCTGTTTCATGGTAAACTGTGATACCTCTCAGTAATCCGTGAGCGACGGTTGAGGTAATCGCCGGTTCACCTGTATCACTGAAGAGTATTATGTTATTCTTTTCTTTACGGCTTCCTAAGATGAGTGCGGGTTTCTCTTTAGCATTTAATATCGATAGAAGAGCAGTACTATCCTAACACAATAAAGAAATTACCGGTATTCTTGCTTGATTATAGAGAATTATAGCGTTCTCATCTCTTGAACTGCTACCTAAGACTATTGCAGGATCGCCATGTTTATTCATCACTGTTAGACCGTAACAGCGAATGTCATCAAAGACACCATTGGATTGTGCCTCAATGTTCGGTGTGCTAAATTGTCCGATAGCAATGCCCACTGCCATAATCACTGCTCCCAAAACCGTATATCCGAGTTTCTGTTTGTAATTCATAATCTGTCTCCATGCCCGCCGGAGTGAACGCCGAGACGCTGGAGGGCGAAGCATGGACGGCGTTTATGTCTGATAAGTGTTTTTACAACCTATTTCACTTTGAAGATGCGCGCCAAATCTCATTGCCTGATTTATCATACAGGATCAAATCATTTCCAAAACCACTGACTAACGACTGGAGTTGCACGGCAGTATCGCCTTTTGGGTTGTTAAGTTGGATTAGCCTCGCACCAACATTGTCGGCGGTTAGGTTTATAAGGGTGTTTTCTTCCTCGTTGAGGAGTTTGATGAAGCGGAAGACGCTGTCTGCCCTGAGAGCAATTGATAACTTCCCCGCTTGGTAGAGTGCCAGATTGGTTTCCGTGGTAGAAGTGTTGACGAGAAAACCGAGTTGCCCGGCTGGCGTGGCAAGCGATAGGCTGTTGTTTTCACCGTCGCTGATTAGAGCGATAGCAGGTTTGCCTTTCGGATTGAAGGCTCCCAAGGTGTTTTTTTCACCGTCGCTAGTTAGAATGAAAGCAGCTTCGCCTTTCGGATTGAGGACTGTTAACCCGGAACATACAATCTCATCAAACACACGAGTGTCTTGTGCAATCAAAGGTGGTGCAACAATCGCGCCGAGTCCCAGACCGACTAACATAATTACTGCTCCCAAAACCGTATAGCTCAACTTTTGTTTGTAATTCATAATCTGTCTCCATACCTCCGGTGTGAATCGCCACCGTGCCGGGGCATGGCACGGCACGGCATTTATGTCTGATAACTCGAATTATCAGACATTATACCATACAAAAACAAGCAAGACCAAGCCTTCATTTTGTATGGTTTTTAATGAAGTTAATCATTGACAGATAAAAAAATCTATCATTAGGTTCTGTTGACATTTCATCGTAACCAGATAATTGCAGCAACGAAACTCAA
>JAKZSX010000035.1:0-3767 GCA_047517405.1 Candidatus Poribacteria bacterium
TGTCGATGGGTTTTTAATTCGCCTAGGGCGTGCTGACATTTATGTGAGGCGCGTCCGTTATTTTTTGGAGTCCAATTCTGACAGCGCTCACCTAGTTGTGCAGGTTAGGAAACCTGCACCCACCAAGAATGTTGGGTTTCACGGTTCCCGTTCAACCCAACCTACAAGATTTGTGGATCTATTCGGTCAAGGAAAATTTTTTTCACATCCTAACCAAGAATTGGTATAATATTGATAGAGGCTGATGCTCGTTAGCCCGGGCAGGTCACAGTAACAGAGAAGGATAATTTATCAACGGTATCACATGCGGGTACATCCGTGACCCATAACATGCAAGGAGATAGTTATGTTTTTTGAACTTCGGCAGTATCGAATGAGACCCGGTCATGAGGAGAACTGGGTGAAGTATATGGAGAAGGTGATTATCCCCTTTCAGATCTCGAAGGGGATGGTGATTTTGGGAAGCTTTGTCGGCGAGGAGGAAAAAGATCTGTACGTTTGGATTCGCCGATTTGAGAGTGAGGAGCAGCGGGAGCAGTTGTATGAAGCGGTCTACGAAAGCGACACTTGGAAAAACGAAATTGCTCCCAAAATTCCTGACATGATGGACCGTTCACAGATCAAAGTCACACGCCTTGAAGCGACACCCCGATCGGTTATTCAGTAAGGATATACCGATTCGAGCCTCTTAAGAGAGCGGTTAAGATTGCCGCTATCATAGGAAGTAATCCTATCGCTTCAGGTTTCGTTGAATAAGATAATCCGAAATTTTGCGTTTCAACCTATCGCGAAATAGGTATTATCGACTTGAACAACGAAATCTAAACCGACAAAGGCGTAGATGAAATGACAGTCCCAATTTCTGTTCTTGGGACAGGATTTAACTATACCCGATAAGGGAAAAGGAGACAATTTTCATGGAGGCCTTAAAGCGAGTTATAGGTGTTGTTCTGATCCTGATTGCGGCAATAGTTGCCATCCACACAGTCATCGAGCCGGTTTACCACACTTCCAGCGACGCTCAACCGTACAGCAGTGCTTGGGATTGGATTAACTGGCTCTCCGCTATCTCAATAATACTGGGATTGATATTCGGCTACATTCGCATGAGCCGTGCTGGTGGGAGTTCGAGCGGTCCAGAGTTCGTGGCTGCCAACGTGCTATTCTACGGATTCTTGTTCGCAGCCATACTCTTCTTCTGGAACTGGTTCGGCATCAGCGGCGTTGGGCAAGATTTTACCGCCGTCAGTGCCGACACCCGAGGGTTGGTATGGATTATTTTTGACGCCATACACCCGTTGTTGAGCGGTGCGATGGGTGCTCATCTGCTGCGCTCCAGTGCCAGCGAATAGCCAACAGCGTTTGTGACCTGTCTTCAGAATATCAGCGGTGTGTCTTCTGCGTCCGGGTTGCCGGGCGCAGAAGCCTTACAAAGAAGTTATACCTAGAATGAAATGTGATGCGTGAAACGTGAAAAACGTCGTTCATGGGTTGTAGTGTTGGGTTTTACTTAACTCTTGAACGATGTGGAAACGACATCCTCACCAGCGAGCACCAAAGGTTATTAGGAGAGATTTATGGCAGTTAACGTCCGCCCTCGAGAAGGCGTCATTATTCTGGAACTGAACGGTAAGATTTTTGGAACTGCTGCACTTGAATTCAAAAGGATATTTGCGGAACAGATCGCCAGTTGTACAGGAACCCCCAAATTCTTGATAGACTTTGCCAATGTCACAATCATGGGAAGTTCGGGACTCGGTGCCTTAACAGGGGGATACATATCTGTCGAACAAAAAGGGGGGCTGGTTGCACTCATCAACACCGGTACGAACATCCAGAACCTTATGATTCGGAGCAGGCTGGTTGAGCAATTTGAACCCTTTGATAGTGAAGATGAGGCGATAGAAGCCCTTAATGCGGAGTGAAGCCGCCGCGTTGCTACCTGACCCAATGTCGATAGAGCGGTTTAACATCCTTCGGCAGCCCTTCGTAAACCGTGGGGGAAACAGGGGCGATCTCATTCTCATTTCCACCCGTTTCGTCCACTATGCGAGCTCGCTCATCCGAGCCGGGCATCAATACATCGAGGTTCAGCCACCATGGCGCATAACGCACAGCCATCCCAACGCGCGGCTTATCGGTTCGGTTGGGTGCGGTCCCATGCCATGTGCGACTATCAAGTATCAACACACTACCTGCGATCCCTGTCGCCTGCATCTCGGTGGGATAAGGTTTTAGTGGGTCAACCCCGTTGTTTCCCGATGGGTTGTTCGGGGAGCGGTGGCTTCCCGGAACAACTAGTGTGCCGCCGGTGTCATGTGTAAATGGCGAGAGCATCCATAATGTGGTGATGTGCATGACTGCATCGGGATAAGGAGCGGGTATATGTCCGGCGTTGTGTTGGTTGAAGGGCCAATCTGCGTGTAGGGGACCACGGATATTGTCAGGGTAGTTGATATGTGCGGTTGTAAAAGAGATGCGCACATGGGGTCCGAATAACGCTTCGGCGATTCCCAATACGCGTTTGTCGGCGAGGTAAGGGGCGAATGACTGATTGAAGGCAAGCAGTCCCTTCCGGGTGCCTACTCCTTTGACGCCGGTGTAAGTTCCATGTGCCTCGACTGTTTTCTCGACGCTGTCACGTATCGCATCCACTTTATCTTCGGGGACGACATCCTCAACCACGCACCAGCCGTTGATCTCTAGGTGTAGTAGTGCTGATTTGACGGTCACGGCTGCTTTCTCATCGGTCATTCTCACGCCTCCTCCTTACGCGCGGTAAAATTAATCCGATCCGAGTGTCGATTCCACCGACTGAAAGTGTACATATCGTACGCGCTGAGCATTTTGTATCCGGTCTGTTTCAGCAACTTTTTGACGGTGTTGACCTCAAATATCTTCTGGATGTGGATCTCTTCAAAACGGTGAAACAGGTCCCCTTCACGAATAAAAAGAGTGAGTGCTGTTCGACAGATCTTATCGTGGTAGGTGTACATATTTTTCCACATATAGGAGTAGTCGAGGTGGTTCTCTGCAAATGTCTGCCCGTGGAAGTGCTGAACGATATTCCGCTCGGTGGTGACATCAAAGATGAACAGCCCGGACGGGATTAGATGCTTTGAGACCGCCCGGAAAACCGCCTCAAGTTCGGCTTCGTCAACAGTATAGTTGATGCTATCGTAGATGCAAAGTACGGCATCAAACTGCTCCTGAAGGTCGAAATCGCGCATGTCGGCACGAATAAATGGGATATCTAGCTGATGCTCTGCCGCCTTTTGACGCGCAATTGTCAGCATTCCCTCGGCACGGTCTAAGCCGCACATTTCGTAGCCCCGCTCCTCCATGAGCACTGTTAACGCCCCTGTGCCGCAGGCAACTTCTAGAACCTTCCGTGGTTCAGATTTATAGTGCTTGAAAAGGTCCTCAATATAGCTTGCCCAGCGGACATAGTTAACATTCGCCATCATGCGGTCGTAGGGATATGCAAATTTCTCGTAAGGGTCTGTCCACTCTTTCATCCGCTACTGTTCCTTTCCTTTGAATCCCACAGCGGCATCCGTCATTTTCAGCAGCGTATTAATCTCCTCTGCGCTCCACACCCCATCTTCGTTCGCTTTCGACGCATAATCGATTGCAATTCTAACCTTCCTCAAGCGCACCTGCCCCCGCAGATAGCTTAAGGGCATGGTCTGCATCGTTTGTTTAACCCGATCGAATGTCGCCTTGATTGCTTCTGTATCTACACCGTCAGGCGCTTGTTGTATTAG
>JAKZSX010000036.1:0-10747 GCA_047517405.1 Candidatus Poribacteria bacterium
CGTCCGGCGTGTCCGATGCATACCGCGCGTGGCCATTGCCCGCACCTCCGCACCCGATGAGTGCCCAACCGAGGGGACGATTTGCGCTACTATTAGTTGCCATTCTTATTCCTCCCTTGCTTCTCTCAACTGCCGACCTGCTTCGGCAGCCAAGAAACTCATATCATTGCTCAAGTCAAAGAAAACAAATCCCTGTGCCTTCCGTTTCAGAAGCTCTTCGGCAGAACCGACAGGAATGCCGCACGGTTTGCCCACCCGATTGCAGGCTGCCAAGAAGTGTTGGATCGCCGCCTCGTGTGCGGAACTTCCAGCCGCGACGCCCATTTCAAGGGATAGATCGCCGGGTCCGAGAAAACCGATGTCAACGCCTTCGATCTCCATGATGGCTTCCGCATTCTGAATCCCTTCTCGGTCCTCGATCTGCGGTATTACCACCACCTCATCGTCGATCCATGTCCTGTAGTCGGGTCCCCATGTCACGGCTCGACCGGATCCCGAAGAGCGTCTCCCCCGTGGCGGGTAACGGCAGGCTTGGGCGATTTGCGCCGCTTGCTCCGCGGTACTGACATGCGGAGGAACAACCCCGAATGCGCCGGCATCCAGCACACGTCCAATGGTCTCCGGCGCGTGGTCCCATACGCGCACAATCGGTGTTGCCCCACGCGCTTCAATCGCTCGGAACATATTCGCAATTTCTGTAATCCCTACCGGCGAATGTTCCGCATCGACAGCAAGCCAATCAAATCCGGCGGACGCCATCACCTCTGCTGCCTGCGGCGAGCCGAGATTCAGCCACGACCCGATTGATACCCCTCCATCTGACAATGTCTCACGAATCCTATTTCTCATCGAAAATCGGCGGCAGCCCCCCTCTGTTATTGAGGCACCGCACCTCCTTATAGAAAGATAAGTCCGACAAACCACATCATATCAGAGTTTCGCCGCTTCCGCAACGAAAAACGTTAGGGGGTTCGGTTCATTGGTTCATTAATTCATTGGTTGTGGGTGTTGGGTTTCACTCTCGCTATTTGTAAGAATGCAGTGTTGACAGGCAGAGAGTCTACTTTCCTTGATAGCGAGGGGTTTTCAAGCGTTCAACCCAACCTACGATACTTCGCTCAATAATATTGGCTACACACAATCAGCGGAATAGTAAGAAACCCATGAGGAGTAACCCCACATTAACATATCCATCAAACTGCCCTTGGGGTATAAATCTGTTTAATTTGCCGCCGAGAAATATTGCCACCAAAACCAATGGCAAGGCGGTTACATAAAGCCTTAACACATAAGGTGTCCAGAAGCCAGCCAATCCGTGACTCGCCAAAATGAGAATGCCAGTAAACACAAAATAGCTTTGCAATGTAGATCGGAAACGATCCGGCGACCAATTACGAAGCGTTGCATAAATGGTAATCACTAGCCCGCTTGTGTTGTAAGCCGCACCGACAATTCCAGCAACGAATCCAAACAGATAAGCGATTCGGGAGCTACCGCTCACTCGGTTTAGATCGATTATCTTCAGATAGCGGTCTGCCAAATTGTAGAGACTGAACAGGATGACCAGTATTCCCAGAAATGCTTTCATCAGTCCTTCGGGAATGCCTTTTAATAAAAAAAGTCCCACAGGTATGCCGAGACATGACGACAGCACCAAGCGCCAGACGGCACTCAAATCCACGACGCGCCAATTCCGCAACAGAATAACGGCTGCAATTGTCATTAAGACAAAGGCAACCAACGGGGTAGCGGACTTTAGTTCAACAACCATCGCTAGCAGGGGCATCGCGATTAACGCCTGACCAAAACCGAGGGTAGAATGTATAAAGGTCGAAACAAACAGAATGACATATATTAAAAGATATGAGCGAATCATAGGTATACGGTGATATAGATTTTGCTAGCCAATATCCTCTTGATGCAGACCAATTTGTATATCTACTTGAATTTACAACGCTTTTGTGCCAAAATAGAAAGTGTTTAGGATTCATCAGTCTAATGAACCAATGAATCAAGCAGGCTTCAAGGAGGCTTTCTCAATGGATACCCTTTCGACAGAATTGTTCGATGAAATCTCTAAAATTCCGTGTATTAACTCACATTCCCATATCAGTCCTGAGATAGACCGAATTGCAGAAGTGCCTGACGCTCTTGCCTTCTTCAAACATGCCTATCCCGCTTCCGATTTGGTCTCGGCAGGGCTGTCCGGCGAGCAAATGAAAGCAGCGCTGGAACCGGGACTTCCGCTTGCAGAACGTTGGCAGATTTTTGAGCCGTATTTCCGATTCACCCGCTTGACAGGGTATTCGCAGTGCATCATTGCAGGCTTTCGCGATCTGCTTGGGTTTCCAGACTTGACCGCCGATACCGTTGAACCTATTTCAGATGCCCTCCGTGAACACAGCAAGCCGGGGTTCTATCACGACGTGCTGCAGCGACGATCGAATATTGCACTTACGGTGATTAACATGGAAGACCTCATCGAAGTGGATCGAACCTTGTTCCTGCCACTGCCACGCTTGAACCGCTTCAGTATGCTTCGCTCTGCCGCTCAAGTTCAAGCCATTGAAAAGGATTATGATGTTTCTATCACGGACCTCTCCCAACACGTTGAAGTCATTCGGCAGGTATGTCGGGATTGGAAGCGAGCGACGGTCGCGGGGGTGAAGATGTCTCAGTCCTACCATCGTCGTATGGATTTTACAGCACGTCGGAAGGAGGATGCCGCAAAAGTCTTTGATGGGTTGATGCGAGGGGAATACGCCGGGCTGGATTCCGAGGAAGGTGCGCTCTTGGAAGATTATCTCGTTTTCGAGTGTTGTCGTGCCGCCTGCGATGCTGATCTGACCATCCAGTTCCATCAAGGGATACGGGCAGGAAACTACGGAAGCATGGAGGGGTGCACCCCCGCGCCGCTCGCTGAACTGTTTCAAACTTTTCGAGAGGCACGTTTCGATCTCTCTCACGCCGGTTATCCCTATCTTAGGGAAGGTGCTGTGCTCGGCAAGACGTTCAGCAATGTTTATCTGAACATGTCTTGGATTCATATTATCTCGCCAATCGGTTCGCGACTGGATCTGAAGGAGTGGCTTCAGATGGTACCGTATAACAAGATTATCGCTTTCGGAGATGACCTTCAACACGTCGAAGCTGTCTATGGACACCTCAAGATGGCGCGCCAAAACTTCGCACTTGTGCTCGCCGAAATGATACGAGAAGGATTGATTTCAGAAGTCGTCGCCCTTGATGTTGCGCAAGCGGCATTCCACGACAATCCAGCAAAAGTTTATGGCGTAAGTGCGTAGAATAACTCAAGTAGCCATCTATCCCGGCTAATCAAATCTCTTACCTCGCCCCGATAGCCTTGCTACGTTACTTAGGTAGCCGCCGCACCCAAAGGTAAATGGCGAGGTTTAGCCCGCCCACAAAACCGAAGATGTATGATTGAAGCCCCACCAAAAGCCAATGAGATTGCTCCAAAGCCAACCCGACGAAAATCGGAATACCGAGCGCAAGAATCACAAAAACGGTTGTTCCTGTGGCACCCCTCGCCTGCCAAAATTTAATCTTGCGTTCTAGCACACGCAAATAATCGAGCGTCCACATCCGCGCTATCCATCTGCCTTGAATATAGCCGATAACAATCCCCAAGGCAAACCCAACACCGCACCATCGCACATCCACACCGTCAGTCATTGCTATAGCCGTTGTCCATGTAAGTTGTCCCATCAGTGAAAGAACCATGAAGGCAATCAAAATAGCGGGCTTCATGTAGAATGGAAGCAAGCGGCGATACAGTTTGTTAGGTCGATGTTTCGCTGTTTTTCTGAGGGGAATATTCACCGGATTTCCTTCTGGGATACGTGAAACGTCAAACATAATAATCCAAATTACCCACTTTCTCTCTAAATCTATCGAAGTAGTCGATACAAACGCTCGATCGCCATGTTACAGATGACAAAGAAAGAACAACTTAGGTTGCTATTACGTGGCAATCAGTGGATAATTTTTCGCCTACTCTCCCACCGCTTTCGTCCGGTCTCCCTCTGTTTTAGTCTCAACCCCGCAATCCCTCAAGGAACATATCGTTGTCTTCCGGTCTCCCGATTGTTATGCGCAAACAGTTCTGCAACGGTCCCGGACGATCAAGGTTACGGACAAGTACGCCGTGGTCGAGCAGATGTTGAAACACTTCAGCGGCAGGTTGATCTGTCCGAAAGAGGATGAAGTTCGCATCGGTTAGGAATGGGTGGATCCCATCTATCATTTTTAGCGCGTTGAAAACCCGTTCCCGCTCACTCCGAATCAGTTGCAGATGTTGGGCTAATCGGTCAGGACGTTTGAGCAAAAGTGTTGCGGCAAGCTGTGAAAAACGGTTGAGATTATATGGGAGGCGAACCTTGTTAAGTTCATCGACAACCTCCGGGTGGGCAACCACGTAGCCGACCCGCAAACCCGCAAGTCCGTACGCTTTGGAGAAGGTCCGTGTGATGACTAGATTGGGGTATCGTTCCCGTTCCGCCATAAGGGAGTGCCCAGAAAACTCGTAATACGCCTCATCAAGGAGCACGAGTGTATCCGGACGGGAGAGGATCTCGCGAATCACGTCAGCCGAAAAATTGGTGCCTGTCGGATTGTTCGGATATGATAGGAATACAAGGTTAATCCCGTGGGCATCGAGATGAGGGTTCCACACCTCTGGGTCCAGATCGAATCCATCATCAAGAGGCAATCCAACCGCTTTGAGTCGCGCGACTTGCGCGAGGATTCCAAACATCGAGAAGGTCGGGGTTGGAAAGGAGACGCACGCTTCCTGCTTCCCAAACGCCAACATAAAATTGCCAATCAGCTCATCGGATCCATTTCCAACGACGATCTCCGCCTTATCAACCCCCAATTGTTCGCAAAGTTGTGTTCGCAGCAGGTCTGAACTCGGATCCGGATAGCGGTTAAATTTAAGTTGAGTGATGGCTTCGATCAATTCCTGTCGAATCTCTGGTGGTAAGTCAAAGGGAGACTCATTTGCATCCGCCTTGACTCGATGTGGTGGTTGGGCAACATGGTAGGGGGTGAGGTCTGCGAGATCTTCTCGCAAAAAGGGGCGAAGGTTCATTGATTAAAGTCCTTTTCTAATCAGGATTCAATGATGATTACGATAACGAATCAAGAAAGTCCTGATACATAATCGACAGCATTTTGAAAAATCGCTAGACCGTCCCCTTCCTCCGGCAGATTTTCTCGCGTCCAGCGGGGATGGTTGAGGCGTGTCAGGAACCGTTCGGGGTGCGGCATCATACCGAAAATTCTGCCGGTGGGATCACAGATTCCAGCGATGTGGTGATCGGAGCCATTCGGGTTATCGGGGTATTCCGGTGCGCCGCCGTTGGTTGAACCGTAGCGAAACACCACCTGTCCATTGCCTTCAATCTCATCAAGTATCGGTCCCGGCGCAGTGAAGCGTCCCTCTGCATGGGCAACCGGTAGGTAAATGTGTGGTTTCAAGCCTTGGGTGAAGATACAGTTACTTTCTTGAGTTTCCAAGTGAATCCAACGACACTCAAACTTTGCGGAGGTGTTCATAGCGAGGGTAGCTTGCTGCACCTGCTGTGAATCGAGACGCGGCAGCAAACCGGCGCGCACAAGCACCTGAAAGCCATTGCAGATACCAATCATCAAACGCCCTGATTCGACATAGGCAGCGAGCGAATCGGTGAGCTTGTATCTCATTTCGTTTGCCAACAAGATACCGGCAGCAACGTCGTCTCCGTAAGAGAAACCGCCCGGAATCGCCATAATCTGATAATCCATGAGGTCTACTTCACCGGCAATCAGTTGGTTGATGTGAATCAGCGATGTTTCTCCACCCACAAGTTGAAAGGCGTGGTCTGTTTCATAGTCGCAGTTCGTGCCTGCGGTGCGAAGGATAAGGACCTTCGGTTTCATCTCGATTTGCCTCCTGCTTGGCTTACGCTATTTCGCGGTGCGAGGCGCAAACCGCATTCCCTATTGTATAATGATGATTTTATCTGCTCTATGGGCACCAAACGACAATATTTGCAATTAATGCACGGTTCCCAAATCTCTGGATAAAACGGATTGGGGATATATTTGGCAACAACGTCTGGCTCTACCGGAATTGCTGTCCCTTACGAAGCCACTTCCCACAGTAGAACCGTGCCGTCATAACTCCCACTGGCAATTGTATGACTATCGGGGGAGAACACCACGGATTCGACAGCCTTCGTATGACCTGAAAAGGTCTGCTTATGTTCCCCGGTGTGGACGTCCCACAAGCGAACTGTCTTATCTAAACTCCCACTTGCTAGCGTCTTGCCGTCCGGAGAATATGCCACGGAATAGACCTCCCCCGTATGCCCTTTAAGAGTCTGTTTATGTTTCCCAGTGTAGGCATCCCATAGTCGGATCTCTTTCCTACTCCCACTTGCTAGCGTCCTGCTATCTGGAGAATATGCCACCGAATAAATCTTGCCGGAATGCCTTTTAAGGGGCTGCTTGTGTTCCCCAGTACGGGCATCCCACAAACGAACTGTCTTATCTAAACTCCCACTTGCTAGCGTCTTGCCGTCCGGAGAATATACTACAGAATAGACCTCATCTGTATGTCCTTTAAGAGTCTGCTTATGTTTCCCGGTGTGGACATCCCATAAACGAACCGTTTTGTCCGAACTTCCACTCGCTAGCGTTCCACCATCCGGGGAGTATGCTACGGAGTTAATCTGCCCCGTATGCTTTTTAAGGGTCTGGTTATGCTCCGTTGTGTAGACACTCCATAAACGAAGCGTTTTGTCCGAACTTGCGCTCGCTAGCGTTCTACCATCCGGGGAATATGTTAGGGAACAAACGCAATCTGTATGCCCTGAAAGGCTCCCCTTGTATTGTGCGGTGCGGGCGTCCCACAAACGAATTGTCCTACCTCCGCTTCTACTAGCAAGTGTGCTACCATCCGGAGAATATACCACCGAACGGACAGAATCCGTATGTTCGCGGGTCTGCTTGTGTTGTCCAGTCGCCACATCCCACAAACGAATCGTTCCGCCCGAACTTCCACTGGCACCCGAACTCGCACTAGCAAGCGTTTTACCGTCGGGAGAGAACGCCATCGAAGTCAAGTAATCTGTGTGTCCTCTAAGAGTCTGTTTGTGTTCTCCGGTCGCCACATCCCACAAACGAATCTCTCCCAAACTCCCACTCGCTAGCACCCTACTATCCGGGGAATACGCCACGAAGTAGACCTCTTTCATATCTCCTCTAAGAGTCTGCTTGTGTTCTCCGGTCACGGCATCCCAGAAACAAATCGTCTTGTCCGAACTTCCACTTGCTAGCGTCCTGCCATCCGGGGAATACGCCACGGAGTGGACCTCTCTCGTATGTCCCTCAAGGGT
This sequence comes from Candidatus Poribacteria bacterium, assembly GCA_047517405.1. Taxonomy (GTDB): domain Bacteria; phylum Poribacteria; class WGA-4E; order WGA-4E; family PCPOR2b; genus PCPOR2b. Next base: position 7,404 of record JAKZSX010000036.1, read on the forward strand.
CCGCTTGTGTTCTCCGGTATGGGCATCCCACAAGCAAATCGTTTTGTCCGAACTTCCGCTTGCTAGCGTCCTGCCGTCCGGGGAATATGCCATGGAATTGACTTCCCACGTATGTCCTCTAAGGGTCTGCTTGCATTCTCCGGTATGCGCGTCCCACAAACGAATCTCTCCCGACCAACTTCCACTAGCAAGCGTCCCACCATCCGGAGTATACACTATGGATCTGATCTCCCCCGTATGTCCCTCAAGGGTCCGCTTGCATTCGCCGGTATGGGCATCCCACAAGCAAATCGTCTTATCTGAACTTCCGCTTGCTAATGTCTTGCCATCTGGGGAATACGCCATGGAATTAACAGAATCCGTATGTCCCGTGAGTAGGTTGATTTCGGCACCAGTGTGTGCATCATAGAGCCAAATACCGATGCTACTGCGGACCGCAAGCTGAGTGCCATCTGGCGAATACGCGATTGCGTCTATTTCTCCCTTACCGAGGCGCGCTTTGGCTCCCTCTGCTAGTTTCCACCGGGTAGGGTCAGGATGCAAGGGTTTGCAGGATTGTGGGGTGATAGAACCTCTAGACTCCGCGACAAGGAATTGCTCTTTTGAGTCAGTTGACCGATTATCTGATTTCATGCGCCGCTTCCTCCTGAGAATGCAGGTTTGAACTATACATCACCACCGAAACGTCCCCTGCCAGCTCTCCTTGAGTCGATCGATCGTCGTCTGCACAACTACACTCCCATCGGTGCCGTTGACAACGAAATCCGCGCTCTCAACCACCGTGCCTATACAACCAATCGGGACACCCGCCATACCCTTCTTAAACGCTTCCTGTTTCTCCTGCGCAACCTCCACGATGAATCGGCTGTTAGATTCCGAAAAAAGGGACACATCGTCCGTTGTAACGTTGGCATCGCGGGGCTGATCCGTGAGCGAAAGGTGCATACCAAGTCCACCGGCAAGTGCCATTTCTGCCGCAGCCGCACCAATACCGCCTTCAGAGCAATCGTGGCAGGAGCGGACAAGCCCCTGATCAATGGCAAGACTCAACGCCTCCATCGTCCGTTTCCCTTCGGCGGGTCGCACTTTCGGGGCACTGTTTCCGATGAAGCCGTGGATCGCGTAGTAGTGTGATCCGCCGAGTTCAGCGTAGGTGTTACCGATGACATAGATTCGGTTGCCGGGCGATTTCGCGTCCATTGACACCGCTTTGCTCACATCCGGCATGACACAGATAGCAGAGATGAGGAGCGTTGGTGGAATTGCAAGCTGCTCGCCGGTGGTGGTGTCGCGGTATTCGTTGTAGAGGCTGTCCTTGCCGGAGATGAAGGGAGTGCCGTAGGCAACAGCGATGTCGTAACACGCCTTCGCTGCGCGCACCAAGCCGCCTAGGCGGTCGTGTTTATCAGGATTTCCCCAACTGAAGTTGTCAAGCAGCGCGGTTTGCTCTAGATTCCCACCTACCGCGATGATGTTTCGCAAGGCTTCATCAATCGCCGCGGCTGCGCTGTGATACGGATCGATATCACCATACTTTGGGTTAATACCGTTTGCCACGATGACTCCTTTTCGGGAGCCGAGGACTGGTGTTGTGATGCAAGCGTCGCCGGGACCATCATTCTTGCGCCCAACAAGTGGCTTGAGAACCAATCCGCCCTGAACTTCATGGTCATATTGTCGGATGACCCACTCCTTGCTTGCGACATTAGGGCTCGCGAGGATGCGACATAGGTCTTCGGTGAGTTGTGTAGGGCGCGCATCGCCCACCGATCGGTTTTGTGTGAAATTACCCTTATTCAACTCAGGCTCAGGGTGTTGCGGCGGCTCCCAAACTGCCTTTTTTGTGTGGCGGGGCAAGCCGTTGTGGAGGAAGTCCATATCGAGGTCAGCGACGATTTCTCCATCGTAGAAAACGCGCAGCCTGTGGGTGTCAGTGAAGGTGCCAAGCACGGTAGCTTCAACCGATTCCGCCTCACAGACTGCCATCAATTCCTCCAGATTCTCAGGTGGTACGGCGATTACCATCCGTTCTTGCGCTTCGGAAAGCCAAATCTCCCACGGGTCAAGATCTTTATATTTGAGCGGTATATTTTCCAGATGCACATCTGCACCTGTCTCCTGACCCATCTCACCGACGGCGGAGGAAAATCCACCGGCACCACAATCCGTGATATTGCGATAGAGCTGGCGATCCCGTGCACCCATCAGGGCATCGACAATTTTCTTCTCCATAATCGGGTTGCCAATCTGCACGACGCTGCCAAGGCTTTCGGAGGTATCGTCCAACTCCAGCGAGGAGAACGTTGCCCCGTGAATGCCATCGCGCCCGGTGCGCCCACCGAGAGCGATAATCAGATCGCCGGGCTCCACCGTTTTATCACACCGATCCTTGGGAATCAGACCGACGTTGCCACAATAGACGAGTGGATTCCCTGTATAGCGTGGGTCGAACAGGATTGCACCGTTAGCTGTCGGAATCCCCATACGGTTGCCGTAGTCTCGCACACCCGCGACAACGCCTTTGAAAATCCGTTTAGGATGGAGTGCGCCTTTGGGAAGTTCGTCGTAGCTGAGATCGGGAAGACCGAAGCAGAAAACGTCCGTGTTCAGAATAGGCTTCGCGCCAAGACCTGTGCCGAGTGAGTCCCGAATCACCCCACCGATGCCTGTGCCTGCGCCGCCATACGGCTCGATTGCGGAGGGGTGATTATGCGTTTCGACCTTGAAAACAATATTATACTTATCATCAAACTCAATGATGCCTGCGTTGTCCGTGAAAACGGAGACACACCACTCCGCCCCAATCTCCTGCGTCGCCCCTTGGATGTACGTCTTGAACAGTCCATCAACCATCTCCGTCTCTCGCCCTTTTTCAGCATACTCAATCATGCTCTTAAATGTTTTGTGGACGCAATGCTCTGACCACGTTTGGGCGATGGTTTCAAGTTCAACGTCGGTGGGATTTCGCTCCAATTTGGCGAAGTGAGCTTGGATCGCCTGCATTTCAGCGAGATTCAGCGAAAGTAATCCCTCCTGACTGATGCGCAACAGTTCATCGGCGTCGGCGTTTAGGATCGGAATCTGTTTAACGTTCATCGGATACCTCATTATGTTAAAAGGATAGAAAAAGGCAGCTCATGCGTAGCCCTACACGGTCAGTGTCATCACATCAACCTACGTTCCCACCGGCGAGTGCCCACGCCGACGCTTCGTCCAACGCTGCGCGCTCGTCGTCAGTCAATTCCCAACCGACACCGCCCACGTTTTCCTCAACATGCTCTGGGGTGTCGGGACCAATCATCGCTGCGGAAATTTCAGGGTGTGATAGGATCCACGCAATGGCG
>JAKZSX010000037.1:0-8829 GCA_047517405.1 Candidatus Poribacteria bacterium
GACTACGTGAACTGGTTCATGGTCTTCAACGACATCCGGGCGGAGGGCGACATGTCCAGGTATGCGCATGACGGTGCGGTGCCCCACCTATCGGAGCTAAGAAAGTGGTACGAATTTGATGTCGTGAAGCGATTGATAAAGCCGTGGGTGAAGCCCGGTCCGACGTACAAGATTACCTACTGGGCACCGGAGCTGAAGGAGTACGTGATGCTTGGGGATTTCGCTATGCGAGCAGAATACCCCGACCCGACAGACGATAAACCACAGGTCGTTATATCGAATGCCGATATCTACAAGACTGAGGGCGATGACATCTATGGGACACTTCGAGGGACGGCCCCATACTACTTTGATGGGCCCGAGAAGTATGTGAAGGAGGAAGTGGAATTCGGGTTTGGAGAGTATGGATTGGAAACCCGCGTGAAAGGACACACAACCGATGAGTTCGTTGCGAGGGTGCAGCAGGAAATCACAGCCGAAGTCGGGAGATTATTGCAAAGCAACGCAGTACCCGCTGACGGAGTGATAGAGCGACCCTAGTCATGAAGTGCGTAGACCGAACAATACGGCACTCTCACAGGAGCGGATCTCGTATTTTTTGAAAACAACATGAGCGATAACCTCTGAACATCATCGCGCCGGTTTTTCCTGCAACGATTTGCTTATTTTTGTGCGGTTCGGTATAATAGAAGATTAGATGATGCTAAACCGCACAATTTGTAGCGTAGAACATTTACAGAGTAAGATGTCGTAATATACATTTAACTTATTAACCCTAGGAGACCTATTTATGGCCCTGTCACCTGAATTGTGCAAAACGATGTACAGAAATATGTGGCGCATCCGGCTCTTCGAGGAAGAGGCGAATCGCCAGACAAGTCTCGGCTCCGTGGTCGGCGCTCTTCACATGTACTGTGGGGAAGAGGCGGTCGCGGTCGGTGTCTGTTCCAACCTACGGGATGACGACTATGTTCTCGGCACGCATCGCAGCCATGGCCACTGCTTGGCAAAGGGCGCCAAATCACACCGTATGATGGCGGAACTTTTCGGTAAAGCCACGGGGACGTGCGCCGGGAAAGGTGGTTCGATGCACATCGCCGATTTCTCTCTTAACATGCTCGGTGCTAACGGCATTGTCGGTGCCGGCATCGCACCAGCCACCGGTGCTGCGCTCGCCAGCAAATTACGCGGAACAGATCAGGTATCGGTGTGTTTCTTCGGTGATGGTGCCGCTGCACGCGGTACTTTTCACGAGGGCATCGGGCTTGGGGCTTTGTGGAAGCTCCCCGTTGTCTATGTCTGCGAGAACAACCAGTATCAGCAGTGGGTGCCGCGCATGAATGTAGCAGTGCTCGATTCAGTCGCTGACATGGCGGGGTCCTATGCGATCCCCGGCGTGTCGGTCGACGGTCAGAACCTACTCGAGGTCTACGAAGCCGCCGGTGAGGCAGTCGAGCGCGCCCGCAGAGGCAGTGGCCCCACATTGATAGAGGCACGAACCTATCGCTTTTATGGACACAGCTTGGGCGACGAAGAACAGTACCGTTCCTCCGATGAAGTTGAAGAGTGGAAAGCTAACCAGGACCCGATCACCAACTTCCGATTAAAGATAATGGATCAAGGGTGGCTAACCGAAGAGGAGGACACAGAGATTCAGAACGAAGTCAAAGATGAGATTACCGAGGCAGTGAGATTCGCCGAGGAGAGTCCGTTCCCGACACCTGATAAAGTCACGACGGATGTCCTCGCCCCTCAGGAGGTGGCATGATGAGAACACTAACTTTCAGTGAGGCATTACGAGAGGCACTGCACGAGGAGATGGAACGTGACGAGACGATATTCGTTATCGGCGAAGATGTCATTACGCACGGTGGGCCTTACAAGGTGACGGATGGCATTGCGGAGCGTTTCCCGGATCGGATTTTTGAGACACCGATCGCAGAGGCAGGGATTATGGGCGTGGGGGTCGGTGCCGCTATGGCGGGGATGAACCCCGTGGTCGAAATTATGTACATGGATTTCGTGACTTGCGCCATGGACGAAGTGGTCAACCAAGCGGCAAAGATGCGTTACATGACCGGCGGCCAAGCCAGTGTGCCGATGGTTATTCGGCTACCGTGTGGCGTCGGTCGGTTGCTGGCGGCGCAGCATTCGCAGATCATGGAGTCGTGGTTCATGCACGTTCCGGGCTTACAGGTCGTTGTACCTTCGACACCCGGCGATGCCAAGGGATTACTCAAATCTTCAATACGTAGTTCTGACCCGGTGCTGTTTTTCGAGTACAAGCGGATCTATACCTCTAGGGGTGAGGTTCCGGATGGGGATCACACCATACCCATAGGTCAAGCCAAGATCTGTCGTGAAGGAGAGGACGCGACCATTGTTGCCATCGGTCCAATGGTACAGAAGTCACTGGAAGCAGCGATACTGCTGGAGGACGATGGCTACGACGTTGAGGTTGTCGATGCGAGAAGCCTGTCACCGTTGGATACCGAAACGATTTGTGAATCGGTAAGCCGGACGGGTCACGCTGTGGTCTGTGGGGAGGATTCCAGTTTTGCTGGAGCGGTCTCCGAGATAGCAGCGATGATCGGTGAAAACTGTTTCAGAGACCTCAATGGTCCGGTGGTTCGGGTTGGTAGCCCCCATGTGCCGATGCCGTTCAGTTCCGAGCTTGTCAAGCATGTTGTGCCTGAAGTTGCTAATGTCACCGAGGCAGTTAGCCGCGTACTGATGTAATAGGAGGAGAAAGGGAGGATTCATGGCAATACAGTTCCGTTTAGCAGCTCTCGGTCACACCATGGAAACGGGTCGTGTCGTTGAGTGGCACATAGCCGAAGGTAGCAAAATCGAGGAGGGTCAGCTGCTAGTATCGATTGAGACAGACAAGGCTGTCGCTGATATTGAGTCACCGGTCAGTGGTGTGCTGCTGCGCATCGTGGGGCAGGCTGATGGTGTGTACGATGTCGGTGCAACCCTCGCTTGGATTGGGGAGGAAGGGGAGGAGATTCCGGATACACCGGCAGAGCAGTCTGCCGCCCCGGCTGCGGAACGTCCTGCCGAATCACGGGCGACCCCTGTAGCCTTGCGGCTCGCCCAACGGCACGGTGTAGATGCCGAAGTGTTGCAGGGTACGGGGCCGGGCGGACGGGTCACGAAAGAAGATGTGCAGCGCGCCATTGATGACGGCACAGCCACCCCACAAAAACCGGATAGCGAGGCTCCAGCTTCTAGTGCTGCAGCGCAGCCCAAGAAGCCGGCTGCGGATCGTCCGGCGGGATCACGGGTGACCCCTGTAGCCTTGCGGCTCGCCCAACGGCACAGTATAGATGCCGAAGCGTTGCAAGGTACGGGTCCGGGCGGACGGGTTACTAAGGAGGATGTGCAGCGTGCCATTGATGATGGCACAGCCACTCCACAAAAACCGGCTAGTGAGGCTCCAGCTCCTAGTGCTGCAGCGCAGCCTGAAGCTCCGGCTGAGGGCGTTGAGGTTATTCCGCTTGCTGGCATCCGTCGTACCACTGCCGAGCGTCTAGGGGCAATCTGGTCGCAGGCACCGCATGTTACGGAGGGGATCGAGGTCGATTTCACCGCGCTCCAAACTGCCCGTACAGAAAATGCGGACGCGTGGCGCGATGCTTACGGTATTGCACCAACGCTCAACGATTTTGTGCTCAAAGCGACCGCCGAGGCGTTGAAATCACACCCTCAACTCAACGCAGCACTGATTGACGACGCGATACATCAGTATAGGGACATCAATTTAGGGGTTGCCATTGACATTGAGTCAGGCTTGGTCGTGCCGGTCGTTCGCAAAGTTGACACACTCGGCGTGATAGCGCTTGCAGGCAAAGTCAGGGAACTCGCAGAGCGTGCCCGGAACGGAAAGCTGGGGCTTGACGACTTTACGGATGGCACGTTCACCGTGACGAATCTCGGTGGGCTTGGTGTGGATTGGTTCACACCGGTTCTTAATCCCCCGCAGTGCGCAATTTTGGGTGTGGGACGTGTACGTCAGGCTGCGGTAGTGGCGGATCGATCAATCCAGTTCCGAGATGTGGCGACGCTGGTTCTCACCTTCGACCATCGAGCAATCGATGGTGCTCCCTGTGCCCGCTTCCTCGCAGATTTACGCGCACGGATCGAGGATCCGGGGCAGCTGCTGCCTTAGCCTCAGCTGCAAGACTCGATGCCGACGCATATGAACTCGCCCTAATTCCGAAACCGCTGCGTTTTGGACGTACCTTCACGGTGTACAGTATTCCATTTCAAGCGAGGATTATGGGAATTGATACAATCCATGACGCGCCGAGACGAATCGGCGTCAATCAAAAATCGTCAAGGTTTATCAAGTCCCGGCAGATAATCCCGGAAATGGGTCATTGTGTTCTCGTCGTCGCGGTAGGTGATCGGTTTGGGAGAAAGCCATTCAATTATAGGATTTTTAATCGAGTGGGCAAAGAAGTGGTTACCGGTAGGGCTGTAGTGACCGATGTGGTAACGCGCCATGTAATCCTCTAGAGACAGGTTGAAGCATTTGTAATCTTCGGTGTGGACAAGGTTCATGTCGAAATAAAAGATCTGATTGTTACGAAGATAATCTACGATGGGCTGATCGTAACGCTTACCGCTAGAGATCAGCTGCCGGGTGACCTGCGGGCAGTAGAGCGCGATCATCAGCTTTTTGTCCCTATGTTGGGTAAATGCCAAGGCTTGCTCGATGATGTAGCGGGTACCGGCAAAGGCGTAGGCGTTGCGTAGATTCTCGATCCACCTTCGTTGTTGTTCAGGTTGGTCCGGAACGTCGGGCGAAAAACCAAGAATCTCTGCCAGAACGTTGAGCGGCTTGATGTCGATTTCTTGGATGAAGTCACGGCAGAATAGAGTCATCTGCAGCATGAGATCATCCTTCAGGGCATCATACATGAAATCGGGATCTGTCATATTGTAGAGGGATTCCGGGGTTTGCAACAGAGCCTCCTTTTCGACGAGGTGCCCTTTCTCTATGTCCATTTCTAGGTTCGCCCAGAAGTTGCCTTCAAACATTGCAGGGACCGCAGATCTCTGGATGGGGTAGCTGACGCGGCGGCAACGAAAAAAGCTTCTGTGGTGATCGTCACCCCAGATATAGAGGATGACGTACTCGGCACCCTCATCGGTTTCTTCGGCGCGTATCAGTCTGCGATATGCCTGATATACGCCGAAGCCACCCACGCCATAATTGCCGATAGGTTCACCTATGTGTGCGGCTAAGTATTCCTGCCAAGTCTCTTGGTCGCTCACTTGGGCACCTTGGGTGAAGCTGTTGCCATAGGTGTTGATGCGGCGGGGGCGATCAGCGTACAGGGCTGCACTGCGAGTTCCGTTTTTTTGCACGGTGTTGATGGTAGAGCTGTTGTCGATGCCGTCTTGGGGCAAATAGTTACCGAGGATATACCCGACTTCCGGATCGAATTGGGCCCATGAGAGTTTCTCCGGATCGAGGAAGTGATCGATTTCCTCTCTGGTACAGGTTCTTGCCCGAACATGTTGTTTGAAAGTCGTCATGTTTGAAGTCCTCCGTGTGGTGGGCGTTGCCCGAAAGGGGACCTTGCCTCTGGTGCTCTATGAGTTCCAGACGGGGGCAGACCTCTATTCAGCAGGCACATTTTCTCGTTTAGGATTAGCAACTAAATCAGTTAGTGATTCAACTCCCTCCATTTCTCCCAAGTACTATAAAAAATGGCGATCTATCACCGGTCACTGCGTCGGAATAACCGGAAGCAAAATATGCGATGGATATTGACTCGTATGATAAACCGTCTGCTGTGCAGATCGTATTTCTGCATCGATCCCTAACGTGTTTCCGGTGTTCGGGTTGCGATCAAAGCGCGGGAAGTTGGAAGACGAGATTTCCACACGGATGCAGTGTCCCTTGCGGAAAACATTCCCGGTGACCGCAAGGTCGATTTCGTACTCATAAACCGTGTTCGATTCGAGAAGCGTTGGGTCGGTGAAACTTTCGCGGTATCGGGCGCGAATAATCCCGTCGCACAGATTCATCGCGTAACCCGTTGGTGAGACATCCACGAGTTTCCCTGTCCAGTCGGTGTCCAGTGCGTCGGTGGCGGCGTAAAGAACCACCTTAATTGGTCCTGTCACCTCCATGTCTTCCGCCATCGGTTCGCTGGTATAGCAGAGAACATCGCCACGCATCTCAACCGGTCGCTGATCGTATGGTCCCCACGGAACGATATGGGGTGAACAGCAGTTGTTGCCGCCCATCGTTTGGACCGGATACAGCGGGTCGTAAACGAAGTGGTCTGTCGGCTCATGTGCCGGTGGTTCGGTGGAAAGGGCTCCATCGCCGAGTACAGAGTTTGCCTTGCCGTTTGAGTGGAGATACCATTTCCGCCACTGTGTTCGCGCTAGGGGCCACTCATGCTCATCACGCCACTCGTTGACTCCCATGATAAACAGTCGTAATGGCGGTTCATCAATAATCCCGTTATCAATTCCTTTGAGCCAGTAGTCGAACCAGCGCAGTTCTTCCCCGTCGAGGTCAACCATCGAAGACGCGCCGAAGTCGATATCGCCCGTACGGGTGGAGGCACTCAGGGAGTGTGGCCACGGTCCAACGATGAGTTTGCTCTGCCGGGATTCAGGGGTCCGTCCGTGCTGGCGCAAGCCGTTGAAATTGATAAAGGTGTGCTGTGCGTAAAGGTCATACCATCCACCCAGGTTGAACGCAGGAGCGGTAATCTCACTCCATCTTTTCTCAACGTTGGTTGCGTCCCAATAGTCATCGTAGGCTGCATGTTCAATCCAGTCTTTCCAGAACTGGAGCTTGCGCCCAGCAAGTTCATCCATCTCAATAAGCGGCAGTTTTCGGAACGCCTCTGCCCAGTGATGATATTCAATGCTCTGAGCGGTCCGTCCGTTGGTGCGCATCCCCCAAGTCATCAGCACGTTGAGTTGGAATGCTCCACCGGGATAGACCAATCCGGTGTAAAAGTCGTTACAGATGACGCGAGGCACCATGCAGGTCAGAAACTCGCTACGGTGGGGTGCGCTCTGCCACTGCACCAATCCCACATACGACCCACCCGCCATACCGATTTTTCCGTTACACCAGTCCTGCTGACCAATCCACTCCTGAGTATCGTAGCCGTCTGGACCGTGATTCGCAAAAGGATAATGTTCGCCATCTGAATCCCATCGACCTCGTACATCCTGAATCACGCAGGCATAGCCGTTGTTCGCCAGTTGACGCCCTTTTTCGATCATCCCGTCCATGTTGTTACTATAGGGTGTGCGCATCAACACGGTCGGAAACTTTCCCTGCGCTTTTGGGAGATAGATATCTGATGAGAGATTGACCCCATCGCGCATCGGTGTCTTTATGTTCAAACGCATTTCCACATCGTAATTCGACATTTTTTTCCTCCTGTTTTTGACGTTTACCTTTTGTGCCTCAGTTGCCCGGATCAATCGCGACTTTTACTCTATGTCCCCTTTTATAAGTATGTAACGCAGATCTGCGTTCCATACGATCTGGAGCGTGTAAGGCTTATTGTGTTTCAACGAATTGCAAAGCACCGAAATGTTGTGGACGATGATAATCGATCTTCTGGGTCGGCGACCATGCGGTGTATTCGTCCTCGGCTTCCGTTTGCCCGCGATCAATCCGATAGAGGTTCATGCGCCAGACATCTCCCCTTTTCGGTGGGATATTTGGGGCGGTTAGTAAATCCTTGAATGGGACAGCAATTTCGCAGGACCAAGATGTATCCGGCGGACTGATGGAAGAGCCTCTGTCGGCAGGGGGGCTCGTTTTTGCCGTGCCATCAACGGAAACAGCGTGTTGCAAGGTTTCGCTATCCCAATCGCGCAGCACGTGGAGGCCATGTCCGTGCGATTTGCCGTTGACGACGAAGGCATCGAACAACGTATTGAGGGGACTCACCTCAAGTTCGATGTACGTCCGGAGATCGCCGTCGGGATCGAGAAAAACTTCGACCACCTCTTCGTTATAGATGTTCCCATCACGCTCATGGATTGTTCCCCAGATGTCCTGATCATAACACAGAAAGCCGACGTAGAGGTACTCGCTATTCCAGAGCAGCCGAACCTCTGTTGATTGACGTGGTTTTTCCCCTGTATCCGTCGTTATCAATTTAATGACATCGGCTGACCCCCACGCAGCATCTGCGAGCGTGCCATCGATCGTTATTTCACCATCGATCCGAACACAATCATATTGCGACAATTCTATCATCGGTTTCTCCTTCGTTAAATGATGCCTTACGTTTCGCGTATCACGAGATCGATCCCCAAACCGGGGCGATCAGACAGTTCAATATATCCAGAAACTATCTGTTCCGGCGGGTTAAGGAGTCCCCCCCGCCATCCCACCTCGCCCCATGCGTATTCTAGGATCGCAAAGTTCGGCACAGTTGCCATGCACTGCACACTTGCTGCGGTTGCAACCGGGCCACTCGGATTATGTGGTGTAAACATCACGTCCGCTGCTTCTGCCATCGCCGCAATCTTTTTCAATTCCAAGATACCGCCGACATGCTTCACGTCTGGCAGAATATAGTCAGCAGCACGCTTCTCCAAAAGCCGTTGAAATGCAGATTTGGTTCGTAACTGCTCTCCGGTCGCGATTGGCATTGAAGTAGATTGACTGACGTGCGAAAGTGCGTCCAGATTTGTCATCGGAATCGGATCTTCGAGCCAGAAGAGATGCAGGTCATCGAGAGCTTTCGCTGTCTGGACAATTAAGCCCGGATTAAAACGGCTATGACAATCAACCATTAGATCGATGTCAGGTCCAATGGTTTCACG
>JAKZSX010000038.1:0-4989 GCA_047517405.1 Candidatus Poribacteria bacterium
CGTCTATCTGATGATAAGTGGTTGCTATAAGCCCTTCCTTGATGACGAATCCACTGCCAGAAAAGACCTTGTTTTGAGCATTTCTAATTAGCAGATACACTGTTGAGTCAAGTGCAATCTCAGCAATTTCAGGGACAGTCAAGGCAGGCGTTTTAGGGAGGAGTTGAGATGTTTCAGTCGGCGTCTCTGCCTCTTCGCCGCAACCCAGCATTGTAGCCAAGAGCAGAACGAGTAGAGCGGCGAGGGTGGGGTTTTTGGGTTGCATCATTTCTGGGGTGGCCGTGTCCATCCATTGTCAGCGATAATTTTCGTGGCAAGACTAGCAAGTACACCCCTTAGAGCTCCGAACACGCGGTTTCGCTTGCTATTTGAAACACATATCGTGGGCTTCATGACAATTTGTGCATGGGCAGGATTATCTGGACAGGGAGCAGGTTCAACGTCTACAGTGTGATCATCAAGCTTGATTTTGCATATTGAACTAGCAATATAGCTCACAACTCCGTTTTTTTTGTCTAGCTGAGAGCAAGAAAGATAAAGAGTCGGATCGTTATCTGACAACTCCGCTCTACCTACTGATGGTTTTTGATTACGTGTCAAAAAAGCTTTAGGGCGAACTGTATACCTCCCTCCTTTGTAAAGGCACTGTCCAGATTCATCTACTAATACAGCGCGATAGAGTTCCTCATCGTCTCGTACAGGGTCGTTACTGTTCATTGATTAACCATTTCCAAAGCGCAAAACAATCATCACCGCTAATTGTATCGACGTGCGCTCTCATCTCAGTATCTATACTCTCTATCTCAATATACTCAACCTCACGTTCCTCGATGCGCAGGTGTAGTTCCCGTTCATTTCCGTACCACTCTACGGTTATATAACCGTTTTCATCGCTGCAGACATACGGAGACTCCCCCCACGAATACTCTTTAGAAATGACGGTGTCTAACAATTTCTCCATAATATGCTTTGCTTTATCGAGGCTTATTTCGTTCGGTTTCAGGGATTCAAGTCCATCCCAGTTGTCCTCGCGTTGGGCTATGACATCAAATCGCTCTAATATCTCAGTCCAGATGACATCCTTGTCAATCCCCGGCTCCGTGTTTACAGTTAGAGGTTCTGTTATCACGGGTAATGAAGGGAATGGACTGATGTCGCCCCAATGAACCATGCCAGCAGATTGCCTTAACATCCGACGCTTCTGAGAATATTGCATGGCATTTAGCTCGGTATGCTCGCAGCCTATATTTGTAATTGGAAATTCCGCACTCCGAAAAGATGGTTGGAGTGCTCCGCCGCCTCGCAATTGAACCGCAAAAGCTTTTGGTGGGTTTGGGCTGACAACCGCGGGGATGCTATCCCAGTTGATAGTTGCAATTACATGGCTTCCCATCAAGGAAAGTCGATAGATTTCCACGCTGTCTTCCGGCTGGAAAGTGTCAGTAATCGATTCTAATAACTTTTGTCCTTGAATACCTTCTTCACTGCTGCTGTCTTCTTGGGCAGCTCTGTGCCTAAATCCATGCAGGTGCCTGAGTGATGCCCTTCTATCCTGTTGAGGACGTTCTGTACTATCATCTTCCTTAAAGAGCAATGATGCCATGTATTGGTCGTTCGTAGCGGCGGTATTTGCTAATATCATGATTTTCTCCCCCAGAGATGCTCTTGGGTTTCGTCGCTTATCAGATTGGAGAATAGTTCGAGAATTATCTCATGAGCATTATCAAACCAGTCTCGCATCGGCTCATGCGATTGGTTACTACGTGCGGTAAACTCAATACGGAGAAGATGGCGATCGTCATCTTCTCGTCGGATACTATTAATTAATAGATTTAATTGCCCTGAGTCATTTGGCAGACCAAATGCCATATGCCAGTTAATCTCCCTTATATCGGTTAAAAGCCTATTTCTATCTTTTAGTGAGACGAAGCTGGGAAAGATATGCCCTAAATTATTAAGCGTTTCCCAACCCGCACTTTCCAAAATGAAATTAATATACGCTAATTCATAGCGATTTAGCACGATATCTCCCAGCTTTTCCTCAGCGAGAAACTCTCGGAAACGAGATAGATATCTTTCAAAGTTTTCCATGACTGTTTCGTAGCCTGGATATTCATCGTCATGCTGTCGTCTACGCCAGTTGTGAAAGAACCGATTGCGCTGCGCTTGAATAACTTCATTAGCGTCTCTGTGTACAAACAAGACCCTTGGTAATGGAAAGGCGCCACGATTACTCAAATCTTCCTCAGGTATAGGATCGATGAGGCCGTGGTCTTCGATAACCGTAAAATCAGGTCTGAATTTCTGCCATAGTATGCCGAAATGTCCTGTTTGCAATTTCTGAATTTGATCGAAAAGGACACCACAAACAACCTCATTGATAGGCGGGTTTTCATATTTTATGGTTTGTTGTTCTGTCGTGTTCATTGTACTCTCTCTTTATCTGTTGGTTCCCTACAAGACGTTGGCATATCTTATCAGAGCGACTGACATATCAGTAATACCTTTGCGCTTGCCATTGTATATTAACGCATATCGCCTGTCAAGGTTTATTCCACGTACAAACGCCATTCCGGATTTGCCTGCGAACGTCCCTAATTCAGCTTGCTAATTTCGTCTCGAATGCCTGCGATTTGCCGGTTCACGTCTTGACGCATCTCACCAATTTCACCCCGGACACTTGCGATTTGTTCACTGAGATGGTCGATTTTATCTTCTATGGACAAAGGTTCTGGTGGTGTGACGGATGCTTCTTGGTCTTGCTTCTCAATCAAGTCGTCAATCGTAACTTCCCTCCCCAAAGCCTCGGTGAACACTTTAGCAATTGCCAAAAGAATCTGTGGATTGGGGGCTTTGGTTTTTCCTTGCACAATCGCCCACATTGAAGCCTGCGAAATTCCTGATGCCTTGGCTAACTCTGTCTGAGTGATTCCTTTTCCTGCCCTTTTTGATTCTTCTATTAATTCTCGAATCCATGCAACCGAGCGACGACGAGAACGCATCCGAGGCTAACACGCTTCCGAGTCGTCCCTGAATTGTACCTATCCACGCCACCTAACGAAAGGATTACACGATGAACAATAACCTATCAGTAGAGAAAGGCAGAGGTAACGATGCCCTCTGCGAGGAAAGCGGAGAATGGGTTATCACCCTCTATGAACCGTATCACCTACCTGCTGAGCCTCCGTATCACGTGCCTCCTGAACCGAAGGAAGACGGAGATGAGGGCGAGGGGTGGGTTCTTACCATATATGAACCGTATTGCTTGCCTGCTAAACTTGAGGAAGGCAACCAAGAGGACGAGGAGGGTTCTTGCCCTTTATGAGCCGTATGTCCCCTCTTGGGCAAAATAGCCTATAGTCTCTGTCGGTGAGGACTACCAACACCCGCCGTCTGGGATTGTTAGGTAATACCCAATAATCACATCCCGCCCCTACCTCTCTTTCCCTGATGATACGAATGGCAGCACACATCGCGAATATCATGATTCGTTCAATCTATTACCGTCCAAGCAAGTGCGATCATAATGCCGATTAGGACATAGAAAGGCCAAACGGAAGGCGATAGGAACGCACCAGTCCATAGCGACCACATTTTTCCTATTGGTTTAACAACTTATGCGATTGTGTTTCATCGATTTCGCTGATCTGTTGATGTGGGACTTCAATCTGGGGGGCAATCTGATCCAGGGTTTCGTTTGTCCGTTTCGGTAGATTGGAAGTAATCTTATGGATGGCACTATTGAGAACCTCTATCGCCTGTTTTCCTTCCGCTGCTTGATAAAAACGGGCTGCGGTAACGAGCGCGAGTGCCTCCTCAAAATTAAGGTTGAGGGCAGGGAGGAAAAAATCGGAGACCATTTCATATCCCCGTTTTCCGCGTGGGATAATTTCGATTCCCATTTCACGCAACAAATCAATATCGCGCTGGATGGTTGCAGGATTAACTTCAAAGCGTGTTGCCAACCGAGTCCGTGTCCACTGACGTGGTTCTTTGTGGATTAAGGAGGCAACCTCGATGACCCGTGCCATCTGGTATTTTCGGTACATGACATAAGCTGCTATTTGTCGCCCGGCTAGGGCTTTAGAGTTGTAGCGATTCGTGGTTACTATATGCTTGTCGCTCCGTCTCGACGCTGCGATCGGGATTCAAAGCAACTGGTGTTTTAGACAAATTGCTCCCGTTTCATTTCTCGCTTTCCGTGGTCGCTTTCTTCGCTTGACTTGCGAGTCGCCCGGCTTGCTTTGCCAAGCGTCTGGCTTCCTCAATCCGTTTCATCAATGCGCGGTTTGTCCAAGCAACGCCAGCCAAATACCGGATTTCCCTGCCGTCAATCGCGGGAGCATTCAACGCCTCGGCAGCGACATAAACCTGTAAGCCACTATCTGCGGTGTGGCGGAGTCCCGTATTAACTCCTCTGCCATCAACCTCAACGCTGACAGTCAGACCTCCCCTCGCAAAGGTGGGGTGGAAATCCTTACTGATACCGAAGAACACGCCGTGCAATATCTTGCTCATGCCGATATCTTCGACAAAACGGCGATTCCCGATACCGATATGTCCGGTGATATGATGAATACGTGGTAGGGCGAACTGCTTGCTAACCGCAAGAAACACCGATTTGCGCTCGTAACGCTCGATATCGTCTAGTCCACCCTCAATATTGTCGCCGATATTTTCCAGTCCGACTGCGATGTTGGGGATAGTTCCAGCTTCGCGAAGGAGAAGTACTTTGATATTCCCCAATAGGAAACTCCGTTGATTGTGCCGAACACTGGTCAAACCAATCTCGACGCGATCGAAAAGCCCAAAATCGAGTTGGAGTGCAGTTTCGTCGCGTGGCAATTCACCTTCGTTGCGGAAGCCGAAATAGGTTCCAAGGTTAAATATCCCGTGTTCAATAACCTTTCCCGTCGGTATATCTACCAAACCGCTATCCCGGCAATAGGGGGCAGCCCAAAGGCAAGGAGAACAAAGTATAGTAATGCA
>JAKZSX010000039.1:0-4974 GCA_047517405.1 Candidatus Poribacteria bacterium
TTTCATCCATGTGTACCCTTGCGTCGCGTATGTAGCAACGGTTTCTGCCATGCGCGTGGGGTCGGTCGAAACCGTCCAACAACCCACGGGCACCCACGAACGATACTTTTGCCCGAACAACTTATACACAGGCACGCCTGCCGCCTTCCCCATCAGATCATACATCGCCGTGCCAAGCCCGAGTGAGGTTTCATCTCCTACCCAGTCAAATGGGTTTGTCCCGATGTACGGGTCAATAACATCTTGAGGCTCGCGTCTCCCGCTCTCACCCAACCCCTCCAAGCCTGTATCCGTCCGAGCAACATACACAGTACGCCGGATCGGACCGTAGTAGTGATTGAGTTGGTAAGCGAGAAAATCTTGGTATTCAAGCGTGATCTCGTGAACTTCAATCTCTGTAATTTTCATTGAAGGGCATTTCCTTTCACTGACAATGCGTAGGTTGGTTGAATGTTTAGTGAAACCCAACACTTTAGTTGTAGGTTGGGTTGAGCGTAGGTTGGGTTTCGGTTTCACCTCAACCCAACCTACTATTCATTACCGATTTCCGGTCACCCCAACCCACGCGCTTATTTTCAAGTGTTGGGTTTCACTACCTTCATTATGAGTTTTTTGACTGTTTTTGTCAAATATGTTATCATTTATAGTTAATTGTGGTGCAGCGCGGTTAAGTGGGTTTACCGCCCGCATTATTAGTTAGACAAAACCCTTCAATGATCGATGCGGTGTCTGATGACACCTCAGTAGGAGGATATAAGATGAAGGTCAAATCTTTGCTGATTGGTGTGTTTTCGCTGATCGCTCTTGGCATGTGGGTTGGCTCAAATTATGCTGAGATAGATTCTCAAACTATAGTGGCGATCTGGACGTTTGATGAGGGTAAGGGTGATATAGCCGGAGATTTTTCTGGAAATGGGCATGATGGGAAAATTCCGGACAAGGTCAAATGGGTCACAGGCAAGTTTGACACGGCACTTGAGTTTGACGGGAGTGCCATGGTTGAAGTTGAACATCATGATGACTTGAACCTGGAAACCTACAGCTTGGTCGCCTGGGTGAAAGCCCCAGAGCCCCCAGGAAATTGGAGTGGTGTTATTATCAAAAGAAATCCCGGACATGCAGGTCATTACGGATTTTGGGTAAGTCCTGACGGTCGTGTACACCATGCCCACATGACGGGGCCCGGGGCTGAAAATCAGGTGATAGAATCAAAAACCTCGGTGGCCGACGGAAAATGGCATCACATTGCTGGCACGTACGATCTAAAAGTCAGTAGCGTATATATAGATGGAATTCTTGAAGGTACAGCGACACACTCCGACAAACCCGCCGTCACCGAACACCCGCTTACCATTGGCGGTGACATCAACGACTTCAATCTGCCCGGCGTTATTGATGAGGCGGGGGTTTTCAGTGTCGCATTGAGCGAAGGTGATATCAAGGACATTATGAATCAAGGATTGCTCCGCATACTCGCTGTTGACGCTTCAGAGAAACTCGCCGTCACCTGGGCAAGCATCAAAGTCCAGGACAGGTAAAAAGAATGGAAGGTTCGTCCGATAAGCGCAATTATCGGGGGTGTTCCCTTTTGGTTCATGTGGCGGACGGGTCATCTGCGATGATTGCGTTGTCTTCGGCAATAATCTGCTGAACCGTAAGGCATTCCTCGATTCGATCACAGTGTAACGCCTATGAGCGTAGGAACATTTACCAGTAAGTGCCCCATTAACGAGGTTTCCAAATTCCCCTGATAAGGGGGTTAGGGGGTTGAGTGCTGATCGAAGGTGTATAAGTAATTACAAAATCCACTATAGTTTTAAAAATTTATCTGATTGTTCGGATTAACAAGCAATAAATGGTTTCCCTACTACGAGCGAGTGTGTTTGTAGTAGTGCGATTCATCGCACGTCCTAAAACTGTGAGAACGGGCAATAAATGGTTTCCCTAATCCGTAAGCATCAAGAATTCTGGGCTTGTCAGTTCTCATCGGCATTGCAGATACCATCAACTCCAATCGGAAGATAAACCAAAATCCAAAAAGCTCTGTTGAAAAGATGTAAGAAACACGAATGGAGGGCGATATATGAAAAACAAACTTTACACGATGCTGATGCCAATTTTGAAAGTAAAAGACTTATACCAATTCTGATTGACGATTTCTCTTAAAAAGGTCTGCTGTTTTTGGTTATGCCCGGTGCGGTTAGGAAACAGCACCTACCGGGTCTGAGTGGACGGTGCGGTTAATGCGATATAAACTTTTAGAAATAGTATCAGTTATCTCAGTTTGAGTTGGCTCCACATTGCGGTTAATTTGACTTCTGGGGTAACGTTTAATCCGGAGATGGTGAAGGTATCTGCCCATGCTTCGCCGACCCACTGGTTTGCGATGTTGAGGCCTTCCATGACAAAACCAAGAATCTCAATCTTATCAAAGTTAGCGTCTTGGAATGCAGTGCGGAATTCACCATCCGCAAACAGTACGAAATACCCTGAATTAAAGTACAATTCCATCTGTGTGAGGACATCAGTTTCCCAGCGGATGCGAGGCTCTCTGGAGAGTCGGTACCGGAAGGGTTCGCTGCTCCCTTTGCCGTCAAAACGGCGTGCTCTGATTTCATCGGGGAAAAAGACGTAGAAAAAAGGGTCTTCTCCGGGGGTATCGGCAAAATGCCGTCCGACGCAAAAACCGAAACGCGTTTTATCGCCGCCGAAATCCGTTATCTTGATTACGAAATCTCTGTAGGGCGGCGGGATTGCGGTGAATTGGTAGAGTTCGTATTGCACATTCCATTCGCGGTTCACCTCTGCGCGTAGCAATCCGTCGCTTATTTTCCAGACAGCATCGTTTCCGACGATGTTCCATGCGTCCGGATTTTCGGCATCAAAATCGTCGTGCCAGTCCTCGGCGGATGCGAAGAGGGTGCAGCTGATGAATGCGTAGAGGAGTATGAAGATGCTTAGGTTTTTGTGTGGCATAGAATGCTATCTTGGTTAGGCGAGGTTGAAAACCTCGCCAGCGAAAGACGGGCGATGAATCGCCCTACTACGAACGGATGTGCTGAAAAGTCCGGCGTGGTTACAAACAGCGGCTACCGGGTCTGCGGATGCGCAGATTAATTGATTTTTATGCAGTCGTACCAGCGTTGTGTTTTCTTTCCTCTTCGACTCAGGACACCGGGTTTGCGTTCGACGGGGGGACCGAAGTCTCCGTCGTTCTGTTTCAAAACATCCCAATCAGGCGGGAACCAAGTTCTGAGGGTTTTACAGTCAACCTCAATGG
This sequence comes from Candidatus Poribacteria bacterium, assembly GCA_047517405.1. Lineage (GTDB taxonomy): Bacteria > Poribacteria > WGA-4E > WGA-4E > PCPOR2b > PCPOR2b. The sequence continues at coordinate 3,281 of JAKZSX010000039.1, forward strand.
GTTCACCCTCCCATCCGCCGACTTTGTAATACATCGGGCAGACCCACCGTTCCGCGCCGCGTGCGTACCGTCGCCACCCGATGACGAAGGTTTGTGCGCGGATAATATCGCCATCGCGCCAGTGCCGCTCAACGCCGCTCCATGGGTAGCCCGTTGTGCCACCACCGACACTGATCTCACTCCATCCCAAATCGTCGTGGAGTGTAATGTAGGAGTAGTTTGTGCCCCACGGCGTATCGTCTGTAGCAAAACGCCACTGTTGTCCACGGTACCAATGGAGCGCGCCTCGGATACTCGAGCGGGAGACCGCTGCACTCTCAATGGTTTCTACGATGTCAAACTGACCTCTATTGTTGAAAGGATTATGGACACCTTCGCAGAGGGTGAGTGAGTTAAGCTCAGGTCCGAACCACTTTCCGTTTACACCGGGGGTTCTATAGTAGGAGCCTGAACTGGCGGGTTGGGCGCGCTCACCCGGATTCAATCGTGCTCTGGCATAGGTGTTCCAAAACCCAATAACGAGAACTACTATGAGTAAAAACGCGTTGAAGATGAGGTCTAAATTTTTTCGGAACATGTTTTAATGGTTGTCAGTTGTTAGCAGTCGGAAACCATCAGCAGTCAGCAGTTAGAAGTCGAGACCCGGAGGTTGCTCCTACAGCAAGAAACTTTTCACTACCTTTCGGTTTTCAAATGTGACCATGTTGTCGCCAATTTCCGTATTGGTGAGACTACGAGTCCGTCAATCGTAAATGTCTCTACCCATGCGCTGCCGATATTGACATCTTCCGTGACAAATCCAGCAAGCACAAAAGCGATGGTATCAACGTGATCGAAGTTTGCGTCCGTAAAGTCGATGCGGGATTCGCCATCGGCGTTCAGTTGGAATCTGCCGTCATTAAAGTGTAATTCCATTTGTTGGAGTTCGTCGGTGTTCCAGCGTTGTCCGGGTTCGATAAACAGGTTGTCATCTCTTGATGTATACATATCGTTTGTGAAAAAGAGGTAGTAGCCGTGTTCATCTATTTCGGTCACAGGGTCATGGAAATGCTTTGCGAGTGCGATGCCGAATCGGGCACGCGTTGCCCCGACGGTTTCGAGCGTAATTGTAAAGCCGTTATAGGGACCGGGGTAGGCGATGAATTGATAGCGTTCAAATATCGTGCTCCACTGTTCTTGCGCTTGAATTTCTGCCTTTAAAAATCCGTCCTCAACTGTCCAGACGGAATCATCTCCGTTGTGCTGCCAGTCCTCTTCTGCCTCTTGATCAAAATGGTCTTCCCAAAGCACGGCATCCGCGCTCCGCTGCAGAATAAAAGAGACGCAAATGATTATGATTGCTTTCAGCGTATGTGCGATGTTTTTCATGTCGCGAGTGCTTCCTCTATGCAAAGTGCATTTACAACGTATCTCATAAATAGTCCGTAGGAGTTATTGAGCGCAACCTTGTTGAATAAAAATATGTTCTTCAGATGGATTGAAGTCTTTACTTTAAGTGCCGGTGCGGTTAGGAATGCAGATCGCATTTGGGTGAGTACACCGCAAAACCGCACCATAGGTGTCAATTTAAGAAGAAAACGACAGCCTTGGTCTCCAGAAGCGGTAAGCGTAGTTTTCAACTGCGCCGGATCTTAGGCATAAACTTGTATACCGCAAAACCCTCTTGAGTCCCATAGGGACGGCATGTTTATAGC
>JAKZSX010000040.1:0-2815 GCA_047517405.1 Candidatus Poribacteria bacterium
GGTGTGGATGCGTTTTTCATCCTCTCGACCAGTGTTGCTGCCCATTTGAAATTCGCCAGCAGGGATTAGCACCATCGGTGTACCATCTTTACCGGTGATGCGTTTGGGAATCTGCTCCTGCGGTGATTCGCTCTGAGGCTCCGACATTTCATCAGAACTGAACACAGTTGCCACGAAAATTGAAAGAAACAGAAAAATCGACAAACACAAAAAAATGGCTAAAACACTTTGGAACTTCATGGTAAACAACCCTCCTTCTTGATTGTGTAAGATGGATTACGAATCGGCTTGCGTCAGATTTCTCAATTCCAATCAGGTAGGACTTACGCAGTTGAACGCTCAAAGCATTGTAGTTTGGCGATTCATCGCCAGATAACACACTCTGGGACGCCCGATGGATCGGGCAACTACAACCTGAAGTGCGGTGCGATTCTGCGTAGCAAAACATAATGTCGGTTAGATTCCGACTTGGAGAACTTACCTCCACAAACCTCACCTTAACTGCCTTGCTGGAAACAGCAGGGTGGAAAGCAAAGGGAAAAGGTGCATGGCTCGTAGGGAATGTAGACCCTATAGGTTGCCACATCAGGTTACAATGATACGGCAAGGCGAAAGCCGAACTCATGGAAGTCTCGTGAAGTTTGAACAGGTGAATCTACAAGCTTTAGCCTGTAGCCAAAAGGCGTGAGCAAAGGATAATATCTCGCACTTATGTTATCTTGTAAGTCGAATGGCTCCGGGATAAAGTGAGTGCCTAAGTCATTGATGATATATGTTTTGTGAGAACAGAATAGTCCCTAAGTCACCCCGATTTATCGGGGAGATATGGGAGAGGCGGACAGATAAGCCTGTCCAAGTCAAAACACAGAAATTGGGTTAAAATGGATTCAGGGAAAATGAGCGCAATATCGTGTGCCTTTCAAACACGGCGACTCGTCCCCAATGTTCCACAATACTTAAAAGTAAGTAGGGCTGAGATTGTCTTTCAGGATAATTACCAGAATCCAGACAGCCTAACGATTCTTTATCCGTTTACAAAGACAATCGGTAATTGACGGTGAAAGCCGTGTGCGGTGAAAGCCGTGTGCGGTGAAAGTCGCATGCACGGTTTGGAAGCAGGGAAAAATCCGTGAGGATTCTACCTATGCTTACTAAATCCCATATTATTTGGATTGGAAATGAATATGTGGTTCTCTTTTTCGCTAAGTATTCACAGTATTGATAACTTAGCTTCACCCTCTTTAGAGCAAGCCCCATGCCAACATCCTAAATTATAGTAACTCTTCAGTCGTGGCGCGGGTTTGAGGAGATTCCACGATCTGCTCCTGCTAACCAAAATGTGCGGTAAACCGCTCACAAAATTGTGTATAATCCTGATATAGGCTGAAAATAATCGGTGTGCGGTTGGTGCACGGAAAATCGCACACTTCTGCTACTGCTAGTCAAAGACATAATGAAACTATCTCATTTCTGTCATCGGAAGCCATATTTTTCCAACCGGCGGTATAAAGAACGTCGGGTTAAGCCAAGTTGTCGGGCGGTCTTGGTAATGTTACCTCGATTAGCCACTAAGGCGCGACGAATCCGCTCCTGCTCGGCGGGCATCGATGGGGGTAACAACGGACTCGCTCCACCAGTCCCCGTTCTTGGAAAGGACGACACATCAACGTGAGGAAACAGAAAACGGAGGTGTTCGCGTTGAATCGCTGTACCTTCGCTTACAATCAACGCATGTTCAATAATGTTCCTCAGTTCACGCACATTACCCGGAAAAGCGTATCCCTCCAAAGCCTCTACCGTTTTAGGAGTCAATTCTGGGGTTGGCACTTCCATTTCAACCGCAAGTGCACTCAGCATGTACTCGGCAAGGAGCAGAATATCCTCTTTTCGCTCGCGTAACGGTGAAATCTCAATCAGCATTCCAGCCAAGCGGAAGTAGAGATCTGCCCGAAACTGTCCCATCTCGACCTTAGCCTTGAGATCTACATTGGTGGATGCTATCACCCGGACATCTACCTTTTTGCTCTCTGTTGCACCGATAGGCATGATGACACTATCGTCTAGAACGCGGAGGAGTTTGACCTGGGCTTCGATTGGCATGTCACCGACTTCGTCTAGGAACAACGTCCCGCCGTTGGCACGTTCAAAGTAGCCCGTCTGATTCGCTATAGCTCCGGTAAACGCACCATGGACATGGCCGAAGAAGATGGACTCTGCCAGTTCAAAAGGAATCGCTCCACAATTGAGTGCCACAAATGGTGTTGATGCTCGTGGTCCCCCAAGGTGAATAGCCCGTGCAACCACTTCCTTACCGACGCCGGTTTCCCCCGTAATTAAAACCGAGGTGGTGCCGTTGTTGCGGAGTTGGTGAATCGTTGTGTGAATGCTTTGCATTGCATCGCTGTCGTCAAGGAGCATAGAATATCTCCTATAAAGTTAAGTCATGCCGGAATTAGGGTTGGCATTGAAAAAAGCGTTGTTTTCATAGAAAAGTGCTCCCGATTTGCATAAATTGCTGAGGATATTGACTCACTCAGCATCTACAGATCTCTTCAACACTATTTCCCAACAGGCTCGCCGCTCTGCAATTTCGCATTGTTTTCTCGGACTAATTCGGCAACCGCCGGTTCGAGGGCTTTGCCCCGCACATTGGCCTTGCGAATCACACCTTCTCCATCAATGAGGTAGGTGTGCGGAATAGCACTGATGCCGTACATTGCCGCCACCTGATTTCGCCAACCCTTTCCATCAAAAAACTGGGGCCAAGTAATCCCCTCCTTCTCTAGGTAACCCACCAGTGTATTCCGATTCTCAT
>JAKZSX010000041.1:0-19424 GCA_047517405.1 Candidatus Poribacteria bacterium
TGTTAGGTTATTGTGGATAACTTACAAATTGAACTACCTCTGATGAACTTGAGACGACTTCGGACTTCAGTTTTTGTCGGATTCTCCGAGCCTTTGCCAAATTGGTGACACCAAAATGTCAACACGCCCTAGCTAAGAAGATATTGATATTTCTAAAAACCCCTTATTTCCACTTTCCAAACTACACCATGTCGGTTATAATAGTCGCCGGGCAGAGAGCATAACTTCCGTTTGAGTTTTTCGAGTTCCTGGGAGAACTCCGAGTAGAAAGGACAAAGGGATGAAAATCACAAAAATCGAGACATTCCAGATCGAAACACCACGTTATTACGGTCAGGTATCGGGTCATGTTATTGTCAAAGTACATGTGGACGATGGACCCGTAGGGTTGGGGGAAGCCTCGGACAGCAGAGCTGACGATTTGGGTGCAATAGCCAAACGCTACAACGAGTTGCTCGTGGGGCGCGACGCCACCCGTATTACAGAGATTAACGAATTTCTACGGGCGCAGAATTTCGGCAGCACAGTTACCGATCTACACCTCGCCTCTGCCATCGACTTGGCACTTTATGACCTCAACGGCAAGGTTCAGGGGGTGCCCCTTTACCAAATGTTGGGTGGCAAAGTACGTGACCGTGTTTATTGCTGCTATCCAATCTGGGGGTGGCAAGTGAAGGAGGACTTTGAAAAGCCTGCAAGCTACCTACAACGCTTGGTGGACTTGGGACATCATCTCTTCCGCTACTATGTATCCGGCGACAGCGCGATGGATGACCGATTCCTGACGGAGATGAAGTCGAGATTCGGCGATCAGATTCGACTCAAACAACTCGATTTCTCCGGCCGCTTCAACGATTGGGAGACCGCCCTACGCTACGCCGATGTACTTCGGCATCACACGCCGTACCATTTTGAGCAACCCTCACGCAACCTGCGGGTATGTGCGGAATTTACCAAACGGATGGATCTGCCGGTGAGCCAACACATCAACAGCTTGGAACTCGGCTACGAGGCAGCAGAGCGCGGTGCCTGCACGGTCTTCAATGTGGCGTGTGTATCGGGAGGACCGACCCATATCCGTCGGCTGTTCGCACTAGCAGAGTCCGCGGGGCTCAGGTGTCTAATTGGCACCGATCAGGAATCAACGCTTGGAACATCCGCGCAGATCCACGTAGGGGTTTCGATGCCGAACCTCACCCTACCTTGTGATCCGATGGGCCCAGTGCTCTACATGGCGTCACCAGCACGGGAACGCATCCGGGCTGAAGGCAGCCACCTCTATCCGCCCGAAGGACCGGGGCTTGGCGTTGAGTTAGATCCAGACAAACTGAAGGAATTGACTGTCGCATCAGCGTAAAACGAGCAGCAGGCAAGCAGTGAGGAGGACACCATAATGAAGACCGGACAAGTTGCTATTTTTACACAACCACAAGCACCGATGGATTTCCGGGAATATCCCGTGCCATCAGCAGAGCCAAATGATCTCTTGGTCAAAATGCGGATGGCGAATATCTGTGGCTCAGACCTACACTTTTGGCGAGGACACGGACCCAAGATTGATAGCGGTATCCCGCAAGTGTTGGGACATGAGATGGTCGGCACCATCGAAGAATTGGGAAAGAATATCCAGACCGACAGTATGGGAGAACCGTTGGCAGAGGGAGATCGCATCACCTACTCCTACTTCAAGCCATGTAACCACTGTTGGACATGCCTCAATGGCAAGCCGGGCTGTCCAAACCGTTATCGGGATTGGCTCGGTGTGCCGAGCGATCAATCTCCGCATTTTCACGGGGCTTACGGCGAATACTACTACATGAAACCGGGACACTGGATCTTCAAGGTCCCTGATGAACTGCCTGACGCGCTTGTTTCACCGGTCAACTGTGCGTTGTCAGAGGTCATCTATGGTCTGAACCAAATCGGCATCACGCTTGGTGATACGGTTGTGATTCAGGGAGCAGGTGGACTTGGGCTTTATGCGACCGCCGTAGCGAAGGAGATGGGGGCTGGACAAATCATTGTCTTGGATCGGTTGCCGACGCGACTAAATCTCGCTCGTGAATTTGGCGCAGATCATCTCATCAACGTTGATGAACTCTCCGTGAAAGACCGTGTTGAATACGTGCTTGACCACACACGAGGGGTTGGAGCAGACCTAGTTGCCGAGTTTGTCGGTTCACCGCGTGTCCTGTCCGAAGGGGTTGAGATGCTCCGTTGGGGTGGTCGTTACCTCTGGATCGGGAACATCAATCTCGGTATGCCTACTGAAATCGATCCAGGCAGTATTGTGCGATGCAGTAGGACGATCCGAGGGGTGATTGTTTATGAGGGGTGGGTCATTGCCCGGGCACTGGATTTCCTAAAACGGACGCAGGATAAGTACCCATTCCATAAGATTATCTCGCACACCTTCCCCTTCGATCAGATTAACGAAGCGTTTGCTTTTGCCGAAGAGGGCGGAGCGATTCGTGTCGGGCTAACGTTTTAATATGAAAGTGTAAACATGATCTATCAGCATCTGTTTGACCGTGTTAAAGAGAAGCGAATCGTCCGCGCTGGATTGATTGGCAGCGGGCAATATGGAACGGCAGTTATCACGCAAGCGCGTTATATACCGCTATTGGAAATTCCGATTGTGGCCGATGTTGATCCACAAGCCGCGCGGCTTGCATATCATCGCGCCGGTATCACTGATGACGAAATTGCCCTGTGCGACAGCCACACAGGTGTAGTGCGTGCCATGGAATCAGGGAAATGTGTGATTGTGGAAGATCCCATGCTCCTGCTGAATACACCGATAGATGTCATCGTTGAAGCAACAGGTGTGTCGGAGGCAGGTGCCCGACACGCCTACGAAGCGATTCAACACGGCAAGCATGTCGCCATGATTAACAAAGAAACCGATTCTGTTATTGGACCAATCCTCAAGCACTTGGCAGATAGTGCTGGGGTTGTCTATACCCCTGTGGATGGCGATCAACATGGACTGTTAATTGGCTTGGTTTTGTGGGCGCGGAGTTTGGGGTTGGAAGTGCTTAGTGGCGGTAAAGCACGCAACGCTGAGTGTATCTACGATCCCGAAGTGAGGACGGTTTCCTGTGGGCGTTCTACAGTCACCGTAACAGAAGCGGATACGTGGGCATTGGATCGCATCCCTGATGGGATGGCTAACCGGTATATTCCTGCCCGTCGTGAGACTTTAGCTGCCCTCCCCAAAACCGCTAACTCAGATTTGGGAGAAATGACGATTGCCGCAAATGCCACAGGACTGATACCTGATGTTCCTACATTGCACCTGCCCGTTGCTCGAATCTCCGAGATTCCCGAGGTACTCTGTCCGGTAGAGGAGGGCGGTATTTTACAAACGAAAGGCGCTATCGAAATCGTCACCTGCTTGAGGAAAAGTAACGAAGCCGGTTTGGGGGGTGGAGTGTTCATTGTGGTTTCCTGCGAAAACGACTACTCCCGTATGATTTTGACAACTAAAGGATTAATCCCTAACAGTCGCGGTTCAGCAGCTGTGATTTATCGTCCTTACCACCTCTGTGGTGTGGAAACCCCAATCTCCATCCTCTCCGCTGCGCTGCTGAATGTGCCCACCGGTGCCGCCACAGTACAACCGTATGTAGACCTCGTTGCAAAATCAACCCGTCAACTCAAGGCGGGCACAATCTTGGGCGGCGACTATAGCCCTGATATTGATGCAGCCATCCTCCCTGCATCTCCCGTTGCAAATGGTAATCCGCTACCTCTTCACCTCTTGGATGGGGTTTGTCTGTCTAAAGATGTGGCCGCGGAGACACTGATCGCCCAAGAAATGATTGAACCGCCATCAGATTCACTGCTATGGTCGCTAAGACGACAACAGGACGCACATTTCGGATGCAAGTAAACCTGAAAAACTAACCCTTGATTTCGATTTCGCTTGGTGTTACACTGAAGCATATTACGATTGAAGGTTTCAAGTTGAATATAGATTGGCGAATCCAATCTCAGATATACAGAGGTGACATCAGCTATGCACCATAAAAACACCCCTCAAGTCCAAGTTTCCCCAACGATGAAAGCCTCCGTATACCACGAATTCGGGGGGCCAGAAGTGCTGCGCTACGAAGATATACCGACGCCTGAGCCCGCAGAAGGTGAGGTGCTCGTCAAGGTGCTCGCTGTTGCCATTGATTACATCCAACTCCACATACGGCACGGTGGCAGCGGTCGAATCGGGTCTTCGCAAGAAGCGAACTACGGGGTCAAAAATCCGCCGCACATCCCCGGCGGCATGGCGTGTGTAGAAGTGGTCGCACCCGGTCCCAATACCGAAGCGGTCGAAATTGGTACGCGCCATCTAGTTGGCGGGCTACGACCGGGGTCATACGTCGAATACGGCGTAGTTGATGCAAAAGATTTACAACCTCGCCTAGACGGAAGACCTAGCCCAACAGCTTATCCGTCGTCGTTCACGCCAGAGCAGGCAGCTGCCTTTGACTACGCCCCGGTCGCTTATCATACATTGAAAATAGCGGCGGGTTTACAGGCAGGGGAAACCGTCCTCGTTCACGCTGCTGCAGGGGGCACGGGTGTCCTTGCCGTTCAACTTGCCAAACATTTTGGGGCACAGGTTATTGCAACAGCGGGCAGCGAAGCGAAACTTCAACTGGTGCGAGAGCTTGGTGCCGATGTAGTGATTAACTATCGAACTGATGACTTCGTTGCGGCGGCGTTAGATGCCACGGATAGACGCGGTGTCGATGTCGTGTGGGAGACGATCGGCGGTGAAGTTTTCACACGAAACCTTGATTGTATGGCAGAAGGTGGGCGAATGGTGAGTTTCGGTTCAAACTCATTCACGGGGATGGGGCAAATTGATTTTTTGCCGTTTTGGGTAAAAAACCTGAAGTTGATTGGTTGGGGCGGCGTCAGCAATACCCAGTCTCGCGCCCCTGAGATTATGGAGGAACTAATTGCCCTTGCTCAAGCTGGCAAACTCACGCCGGTAGTACGCCATGTATACCGATTCGCAGAGGCATCTGAGGCGCACCGCCTAATCGAGGAACGGCAGTCAATCGGGAAAGTGGTGTTAACGCCGTGAGAATTTCCGGTAAGCTGTAAGAGATTCTCTCACATAGACGACGATATGAAAAAACTGGCAGCAACAGTTACAGTGTTCCTATTCATAGCTGCACTGACGAAAGCGCGCGCCCAACTCTATGAACACCCTTTCAACCTGCACCAATTAAACATGGGGCAGGCAAGCATAGCGACAGGGGCAGAGATCGTCAACGAAAGGATCGCGGCGGTGGGCAGTCTTGAGTATGGTGTGCTGTCAGATATTGAAGCGTTTCTAAAGGTGGGACGGCTCTATTTTGAAGATGAGGGCTCAACCACACAATCACCGATTTCGTTCTTTTACTCTGGGATTAGTTCGATCCAACCGCTGATCAGAAGCGACTGGGAGTGTCTGGCGAGTGCGAGTTTCTTTGGCAGTTTTGCGGACGAAAAGACAGGTGTCGAGAATAGTACACGGGGGTTCTCCGTTGGATGCGGATTATTCCATCGGCTGATAAGCGATTCATCGCTGACCGTTGCACCTTACGCCCTCGCGTTTTATGACATGAGTTGGTGGACACTGGGAACGGAAATCTCACGCGGCAGTGCCTTCTCAGGACAGATTGGCTTGGAGGTTGACCTGTCGCCAAATACGAGCGTGCTAGGCAGTATCATCTATCCCCTCAAAGCTGACCGGAATACACTGTTTGGCATTTTTTTGTCCTTCCATCCCGGCGTAACACGTAGTGCTATATCACAAGCTGCTAGCTATTGAAAGCCCATCGGCTTTCTCGTAGGGGCAGGGTTTCCCCGCTCGTCAAGTGCTCTATCTTTCATTTCAGTTTTGAATCTCAATCTTATCGGGGAGGAGCGCAATAGATATTCAGCTAGCAACTTGCGTTAACATAAGGCAATTGGTATCATGCTGTCATAGACATTGCACAGAATGAGGGTCAAATGAAAAAAACAGTAACAGTAGTCTGTCATCACGAGTGCGGAATCCCTGAAGAAGTTGCCCAAGTCGAGACGTGGGATACCCCTGCCATTGGGCAAAACCAAGTTTTAGTCGAGATGAAAGCCTCGCCGATTAACCCCGCCGACATCAACATCCTTGAAGGAAAGTATCCGATTCGCTCACCATTGCCGGCGGTTGTGGGAAACGAAGGTGTCGGTGTCATCGCGCAGACCGGCAGCGCAGTCTCCAATCTTCGCGTGGGCCAATACGTTATCTCGCTAGATCGGGTGGGCAACTGGTGCGAGGCGTATGTAGCGGACGCCAGCAACTTAATTCCCTTACCAGATGACATCCCTCTAGAGCAAGCAGCGATGTTGTCGGTCAACCCACCAACCGCTTGGCGGATGCTTGAGGCTTTTGTCAATCTTAAGCCGGGGGATTGGGTGATTCAGAACGCTGCCAATTCCGGAGTCGGCCGGTCTGTTATTCAGATTGCTCGTCTCCGCGGTTTAAGAACCGTAAACATCGTGCGCCGAAAGGATCTGATTCCCGAACTTGAAGCGGAAGGCGCGGATGTCGTCGTTACTGATGAGATACCGCTGTCGAAACAGATTCGAGACTTGACGGACAACGCTGATGTGCCCCTTGGACTGAACGCTGTTGGTGGGGAGAATGCGCGGGAGATAGCCAAATCACTCGGCAACCACGGCACACTGGTCACTTATGGTGCGATGGGACTCCAGCCGCTGCAGGTGAGCAATAGCTTGCTGATTTTCAAAGACTTACGGTTCCGCGGTTTTTGGATTAATGCTTGGTATAAACGCGCCGAGACAAGGGAGATTCTTGAGATGTTTAATCAGTTAATCCCTCTCGTGGCGGCAGGAAAATTGAAAGCACCGGTTGAGAAAACATATCCGCTCACCGATGCCAAGGACGCCCTAATCCATGCGTGTCAGAGCCGTCGCAAGGGAAAAATCCTATTTCTGATGAATTGAAATGTGGTTGTCTTATTTATCTATTCACTCTTATTGCATGAAAAACTGCTTAAGGGATTGAAAATTTCGGGTGTGTCATCCCCTTCACCAGCAGGAGGACTGTGCCAGAACAAATGGAAGTGTCGCGCAGCCGCCTTGTTAGCAAATCGCCAATCTTCTACGGCTGGATTATCCTGTTGATCGGTACCATAGGGATGATTATGACCAGCCCCGGCCAGACCTACGTCGTATCGATCTTTATTGAATACTTCATCGCAGATCTAGGGATCAGCCGCTCGCTTGTCAGTACGCTTTACACGCTAGGTACACTCGTTGGGAGTTTTGCCTTACCGATTGTGGGATACCAAGTTGACCGTCATGGAGCCCGGTTAATAGTGGTGTTCATTACTGCGCTCTTTGGGTTTGCCTGTGTCTACATGGGCTTTGTGCAGAACGCCGTCATGCTCGGTTTCGGCTTCATCGCACTCCGCATGCTCGGTCAAGGTAGCCTGGGCATGGTTTGTACGAACGTCATTAATCAGTGGTGGGTGCGTCGGCGGGGTATGGTGATGGGTATCTCCGGTATGGCAGGTTCACTAATCAGTTTGGGCGGTTTTCCAAACCTTATCAACTGGTTACTCCCTATCTATGGTTGGCAATCTACCTATATACTCCTTGGGATTATATTGGCATTTGTGATGGCGCCGGTAGCATTTATATTTTTTCGTAATCATCCAGAGGACTATGGTCTCCAGCCGGATGGTGGAGAATCGAGGACATTCAGATCTCGCAAAAGAAAGCAAGCGCCTGTCGGATGGACGGAGGTGCACTGGACGTTGGGAGAGGCAATGCGCACGTCCGTCTTCTGGATTCTGGTGGCAACTCTATCTGCCATTAGTATGCTGTCCACAGGGTTGTTCTTCCACATGGTCAGCATCTTTATTGATAATGGACTGACGCCTAATCTCGCTGCAGCGGTCTTTGTGCCTATCGCCGTGACCACTGCCATCGTTAATTGGGGCAGCGGTCTTCTGGTGGATCGAGTACCGGTGCGCATATTGCTGGCAATTGGCTTGTTCTTCCAGGCACTGTCACTATTGATGGCATGTTCGCTGTCTGGCACCACGCTTGCTTTAGTGTTTGGGGTTGTTCTGGGCGTTTCCAGCGGACTCATTCGCATCTTGGGAAGCGTAGTCTGGGCGATGTACTTCGGACGGCGCCACCTCGGTCGCATCACCGGTTTCACCACAATGATTACAATTACTGGCTCTGCGCTGGGTCCGATGCCATTGGGGATTGGTCGAGACCTATTGGGGAGCTATAATTTTGCGTTAATACCTTCGGCGCTCATTCCGCTCCTGCTAGGAATTGTTGGTTTCTTTATTGATGACCCTGCACGCCTAGGACAAAAACTGCAAGAACGCAAGCAAGAAATACACGAATGAACGGAGTGAATCCCTTTTCCTTTATGCATTTACCTTCTAGCTAGTAAGTCGATTTTCTAAGATCGCCATATCGTAACATACCGCTCTTGGAATCTAATACAATTCAAGCATAAACGGTGCAATATTTTTTAACATGAAGGGAGAAAGTTATATGTCAACAGAGACCTCAGACAGAGTCAAAATTGTCGTTCCCGGCGACAACCCACCGCAGATACAAGGTTCACCGCATCTGAAGCGATTGGAGCCTTACGCCGATGTCACCTTACACACCGATCGGCCCGAATCGCTTGAGGAGCAGATTAACCGTGCAAAAGACGCAGATATTATAATGAACACGCGTGGCATTGTGACATGGTACACCGAAGCCTTGCACCAAGTCCCGAAGCTGCGCTTGATTGCGACATGCTCAATCGGTACGGACATGCTCGATTTAGATGCAGCAAGAGAACTTGGAATTGTTATCTCCAATCAACCCGGTCGGACAGCCCCTGTTGTCGCTGAACATGGATTTGGACTGATGTTCGCCGCAGCCAAACGGGCTGCCTTTATGACAGCAGCAGTTAAAACCGGAGGTTGGCCCCGAATGGATAACATCTATCTGCAAGGGAAAACGTTAGGGATTATCGGTACAGGGCACATCGGAGCAGAGATGGCACGGCTTGGTCGAGCTGTTGGGATGAACGTGATTGCATGGACTTTCAATCCCTCGCCGGAACGGGCAGCACAACTCGGAGTCCAGTATGTTGGGTTGGAGGAGTTGTTGCAAACGGCGGATGTCGTCAGTGTCCATGTCAAGCTGACGGATGACAGCCGGGAAATGATCGGCAAGCGGGAGTTTGAACTAATGAAGCCTAACGCCTTGCTGATTAACGTCGCGCGTGGCGATATAGTGGATACGTATGCGCTCGTGCAAGCACTGAATTCTGGCCATCTTGGTGGTGCCGCAATTGATGTCTATGACGAAGAACCGCCGCGGGCAGATCACCCACTCCTTGCCTGTGAACAGGTTATCCTTTCGCCCCACTGCGCCGACATGACACCAGAAGGAGTTGACTTGCTTAACGAAGGAGTGGTCGATAACGTCATCGCCTTCTTGGAGGGCAGACCGCAAAATGTTGTCCCTTAATAGCCAATATCGTCAATAGTGGCAAAAAAAACAAGAGACGAATAATGTGTTTTTCACCTCAGATTAGCTTCAGCTCATGCTAAAAAACCTTGCAGCAGAATCGGAACTCCTAGCCCGATTGCACCAATGAGTTGATGAACAAATGGTTTTCACGTTTCACGTTTCACGCTTTTAGCGTTTGGCACTTTCTTTTCAAATGAGCCTTAACTTTTATGTTTTCCTATTGACCTGTGATTATAGCCATGAATCAACAGATCAGAGATAAACTATCAAATCTGCCTACCGGTCCCGGCGTCTACCTGATGAAAGATGCAGCGGGAAAAGTGCTGTACGTCGGCAAGGCGGCCTCCTTGCGCCAACGGGTCAGATCATATTTCCAAAACGCCGCGACTCCACATGCCCTGACCAAGCCGATGCTGCGCTATGTCCACGATATCGACACCATCCTCACTACCAGTGATGTTGAGGCGTTAATCCTTGAAAACATCCTCATTAAAGAACATCAGCCGCGCTACAACATTAGACTCAAGGACGACAAGCGTTACCCGTACCTGAAAGTAACGGTCAACGAACCCTTTCCGGGGCTCTACATCACCCGTCAAAAAGAGAATGATGGGGCGAAGTATTTTGGTCCCTTCGTCCATACGCGTGCAACGCGACAGACCATCAAACAACTGACCAAGGTGTTCCCTATCCGCACCTGTAGTCTGGAACTGAAGGCATCGGGAAATCCACATCGTGTTTGCTTGGATTACCACATTCAACGCTGTCCTGGTCCGTGTGCAAATCTCACCAGCGTTCAGGATTACGATCAGATTGTGAAGAACGTCCGTCGATTTCTGAGTGGAGATACAGCGATAGTCCTAAAGAATCTAAGCGCAAAGATGCAAACAGCTGCATCCGCACTCGATTTTGAAAGCGCGGCGAAATATCGAGACCAGATCGACAATGTCAAAGAGGCGATTGCCAAACAGAACCTGGATAATCCGTCGGCGGAAAATGAGGACGTGATCGGCGTGGCGCAAGCGGGAGATGAAGCGTGTGTGCAAGTGCTGATGATACGTGGTGGGAAGCTAATAGAGCGTGAACACTACTTCCTGAGAAACTCGTCAGATTCCACAGTCGAGGTGCTGACCGCGTTTGTTCAACAATACTATCAAGATGCCTCATTCATTCCGAAAACCATCCTACTACCTGATGACATTGAGATGCCGGAAGCCATCCAGAGCTGGTTGTCTGAGAAACGTGATAGTCAGGTAGCGCTGTATATTCCACAAAGAGGGCGCAAACGCCAGTTGGTAGAGATGGCCGCGAAGAACGCGAGCCTCATCCTTGAACAGAAGGAACAGCACGTCGTCTTCAAAGCCGGTGATAACCCCGCTCTTATTGAGCTGCAGGAGCTGCTGAACCTACCTCAGCCGCCAGCCCGAATCGAAGGGTTTGATATCTCCAATCTGGGAGATCGATTTCCCGTTGCCTCGATGGTAGTGATGGAAGATGCAGAACCCGCAAAATCTGAGTATCGACGTTTCAAGATTCGCACCGTTGAAGGGCAGAACGACTATGCAATGATGCAGGAGGTTGTCACCCGTCGGTTTCGTCGCGCTATTGAGGAGAATCGTTTCCCTGATCTGATTTTGATTGATGGCGGCAAGGGACAATTGAATGCTGCGCACGAGATGCTGGAAACCCTTGATTTAAGCCATCTTCCGATTATTGGGCTTGCCAAGCGATTTGAGCATATCTTTCTCCCCGGCAGATCAGATCCAATCGTGCTCCGACGTGACAATCCAACACTTCACCTCATTCAGCGGCTGCGCGACGAAGCCCATCGATTCGCTCTCGCTTATCACCGAAAACGTCGCAGCCGAGCACTCAGCCACTCAATTCTTGATGAGATTCCAAATGTTGGTGTCAAGCGAAAACAGGCATTGCTTCAACATTTTGGAGAGATCGAAAAGATTCGCCGAGCTAGTCTTGATGAGCTCCTTGCCATAAAGGGGATACCACACAACGTTGCAACAACTATCCACAAACACTTGAGGGAACGGGAGGCTCAAACCACAGGTTAATTACTGCCATTAGAGAACAATACTAGGCAATTTGCCTCTATAATCTATTAACAGGTACAAAAATTGCTCCTATGTGAGGTGTGTCCTTAACTTGATTGGAAGGATTGGCATCAATTAGGGACAGACGTTCACTTTGGACTTATTATATTTTCCACTGCCGCACTGAGATGGGCAATCGAAGTGTACCGAGTCGTGCATTTGTTATGAGATTCAGAGGCAGAAAAAGCGTGATGTGGAAAGATAAAGCGAAAGGAAAATCGAAATGAATGAAAGAAATCTAAAAATCTTCGGGATACTGACAATTCTCGTTGTCGTCCTAGTGCTACACATCAAACTGTTCCAATTTAGTGAGATTGTCCAACATGGAGCCTTGCAGTCGTTGGTCTGCATCGGACGTGTGACAAAGGTGGATACGACCGAAGATGTCGATCAGATTATAACCTTCCGTATTATTTCCGGAAAATTTCGAGGGGAGACCGTTCAGGTCAACAACATCTGGATGGGACGTGCATTCGGGGATCGGGTGATAAGCAAAAAAGATGTGCTTTTTCTTGAAATGCCCCTCAGGCGCCAAGCTAAAACGACCTTGAGCGATATACGTGACGATGTGCGAATGCTCGAATATTTCCGAACACCTTTTCTGCTCTATCTTGCGGGAATGTTGGGGATCCTAATAATTGCGGTCGCCGGTATGAAGGGGGTACGCGCAATATTGACGCTGTTTGTCACGGCTTTTGGTATTCTATACATTCTGGTCCCCTTAACGCTCAAAGGCTTTAATCCGATTGCGGTTGCTCTGTTGGTTGCTGCTTTGCTGACTCTTACTACCTTTGTGCTGATTACTGGCTTCAGCTTTAAGGTGATTTCTGGGGTGCTGGGAACCCTGGGTGGACTAGTCGCCGTTGGAGCTCTATCTATCATCAGCCAAAAGGCGATGCTTTTGACCGGATTGGCGCAAGAATTTGGGTTTCTTGAACTGGGTATTGCCCTCTGGCGAACACCAGAGTCGCACTATTGGGATTTTAAGGGGATCCTTGCAGCAGGGATGATTCTAGGGGCCGTCGGTGCCATGATGGATGTGGGGATGTCCATCTCCTCCTCTGTTTATGAAGTCAAACAGGTCAACCCAAACATCTCCGTGCGACAAGCTATTCGCGCGGGGTTGAATGTGGGGAGGGACATCATGGGAACTATGGCGGATACCCTCATCTTCGCCTATTTGGGCGCGTACATGATCACGATGCTACTCCCCCGTATTGAATTTCCCGAAGTCGGTTACCTTTACCCATTCCTTCGTTTAGCGAACGATGAAGTCACGGCGGTCGCTATCATACAAGCAATCGTCGGAACTATCGGATTAGTCTTGACTGTTCCAATCGCTGCAGTCATCGCCGGCGTCCTAACCAAGTATCGGAAAATAAATCCATCGGAGATTGATGAGGACTTGCCATCGGAGGAGGAGCTTGAAGAACTTTTCCGCACCGACGATCCGAAAAGCAAAGCGCGCTTGGCGGTGCCGATAGCACTGATTGTCGTGCTCGTGGGCACACAATACTTTTACAATCGAATCAACCATTCGTCAGCTGTAATTGCCGAATATCATGACGCAAATGGTAATCTCACCTCTAGATCCGAGTATGCCAAAGGTAGGGTGATTAGCCTTCTCGAATCGAATGCACCCCTTCTGTTCAGCGTGGACGCAACAGAAAAAAGCAATTTGGAACGTCGACAGGTTTCTGAAGACTTACGGCAAGCTTTTGAGAACCATAACCTGCCGTTATCCCACAACCTCACTGTTTCAATGCACGAATGGAGGGATACCAAATGGCTCATTAGAGATGAGAAGAACGAGGTCATGTTTTCCGCTGGCGAAGCGGAGGGCAAACTCAACGTCTACGACGCGACGACAGAACATCACATCCTGAAAGTCGAAATGCTATCAGGGCTCTACGAAGGACAAACGATTATCCTACGGAATATTCTCAACCATAAAGTGGATCTATTGAGTATCCCCGCTGAACCCGGTGATGTTATCTTATGCCGCATCGGAGGGACACCGGATCAGGTGAGTCTAGTCAATCTCGTTCAAGAGTTTGGTCGAGATCGATTCCTGATTTGGATGTTTGGATTGATGCTGGTAGTGATCATTATTGTGGGGCGAAACGAGGGGATACGTACTGCCTGCGCGATGATCGGTTCAGGGCTAATCCTCTATTTCTTCATGATCCCGTTGATTTCACGCGGTGAAAACGCTGTCCTGATTGTCACCCTGACCTCTGGCATGATTGCGTTCCTGTCCCTCGTATTTGTAATCGGTCCAAGTCGCAAAACCTTTTCAGCCGTGCTCGGCACTATGGGTGGCATTCTTGTCGCCGGACTGGTTGTCATGTTTGCCCAAAACTATCTCCATTTTTCCGGGTTGGAACATGCAATCTCAGCAGACATCATAGAAGCCACTCGCACACCGCCTTTCGATTTTCGGCAGGTACTGCTCGCAGGGATGTTAATGGGGGTGCTCGGCGTAGCCGTCGACGGTGCTATTGAAGTTGCTTCCTCAATGGAAGAGGTTCGTCGAGCAAATCCGAACATGCCCACTTGGAGATTAATTACATCTGGAATGAATGTCGGCACCGATATCCTTGGAACCATGATCAATACATTGGTGTTCGCTTATCTGGGTGTAGAGCTACTGTTTATCATGGCGGTCGCAGCACCTAATCTTGACCTCTTCCGATTGCCTACGGTGGAGCTTCTGAGTGTGGGGATTGCGTCCGCCGAAGTTGTGCGCTTACTCGCTGGCACACTGGGGCTCGTGCTGACCATTCCGATGACCGCTATAATTTCAGCCTTCTGGAATCGACGCAGAACGTAAAACCTTATCACATTTTCCGGCGGAACGATTGGATACTCACAATCGGATCAGTACTCAACGCGCGGACGGACGACCGTTTCGCCGTCTTCTTCAAGCAGCGGACGATTGTAGATGTAGGGTGGTTCCAAGAGCGCGCGCTGCGCTTCGGTGAGCTCATCAGCCCATTCGGGGAAGGTTACATCGTAGTAACCGCCGGCGTAGTGTAGGTACTTCGGCGAATAACGGATGAGCAGCGAACGGCGTTCGCGCTCCTGATTCTTCCAAGGGAGTGTCCCGTGGATTGTTGCCTCGTTGAAGATAATCATATCGCCTGCTTTGGCGGGGACATTATAAACAATCTCCTGATTGGCCTCCCACTCCCGGATTTCCTTTGGGCAGGGAAAGTTTGCCTTGTGGCTGCCTGGAACCACACAGAGCCCTCCATCGTCCTCCTCGACATCCGCAAGTTGATACTGAAGCACCACCATCCCGCAACGCATCTGTCCGTTGGTGTAGATGTAGTATGCCGCACCAAAAAAGTGGTGGTTAGTGGCACCATGAAGGACCAAGCCCTCAGTGCCGGGATCGGAGGTCAGAATAAAGGGGGAGTGGTCTAACCGCCAACCTCTGCCATGGATAGCGTCTAGATAGGGAATTGCCTTCTTGTGGATGATAATATCTCGAAATGGTTGACACCACGGCTTGGGCCACGACAACATGCCGGTAAACATGCCACGTTTGTGTGTTCCGGCGAGTGTTTTGGAGTCGCCGACAGCTGAGTTATTATCTTCGACCTGTTTATCGAGATTCGCGTCAACAGCGGCGTTAAGCGCATCTATCTCTTCTGCTGTCAGGATATCTTTCACCACAAGAAAACCTTGTAGGTCAAATAAAAATTTCTCGCGTTCGTTCATCATGTTTTCCTTTCAATACCGAACATAGCTGAGACTTGAGTTGAGTAATGATGGGCGTTTTTTCCCTGTCGTCATCATACTAAAAAGTGCCGGGCCTGTCAAATCCTTTTTTGGGGTGCGTTGGAAAGGCGTTGACTTACCTGCCAATCCAATGTAAAATGAGACGATGGATTATCCATTAACCGAGATTTGTCCATTTTGAAAAAGCGGGGTTATCCCGCTCCACTATAAAGGAGCATAGAGATGAGCAATGATACAATTCGTGTGGGTGTTGTCGGTGCTGGCGCAAACACAACAACACACCATATTCCAAAACTCCAAGCAATTGACGGCGTCGAAGTTATTAGTGTCTGCAACCGCAGCCGCGAATCTTCTGAACGGGTCGCGCAGCAATTCGGTATCCCGACAACCTACGAAAACTGGCAGGAATTGGTTGCCGCCTCGGATACCAATGCAATTGTTATCGGTACCTGGCCCTACATGCACTGCCGTCTGACATTAGCAGCGTTAGCAGCAAACAAGCATGTGATGTGTGAGGCGCGGATGGCGATGAATGCGCAAGAAGCACATGCGATGCGTAATGCCTCCCGTGAAAATACGCATCTAAGCGCGCAAATCGTCCCTTCACCGTTCTCCCTGCGTGTGGACAACACTATCAAGCGCCTCATCGGTGACGGTTATATCGGCGATGTCTTGGCGGTCGAAGTCCGTGCCGGTGGCACCTTCCTGGACCCTGACGCACCTATGCACTGGCGTGATGACTTCAACTTAAGCGGTTTCAATATCATGAGCATGGGTATCTGGTATGAGGCGTTGTTGCGTTGGGTCGGCGAGGCAACAGAAGTCGTGGCAATGGGGAAAACCTATGTCAGGGTGCGCAAAGATGCAGATGGTGTCATCCGCCCTATTCGGATACCACAGCATATCGACATCGTGGGGGACATGGCGTGTGGCGCGCAGTTGCACATACAAGTTTCCACTGTCGCCGGTTTGGTTGATGGGCCTGAAGCGTTCATCTTTGGCAGCACAGGCACCCTACGGTTTGCCAATAACAATCTCTATGGTGGACAGCAGGGCGACAACGCACTTGCCGAAATCCCCATCCCTGCTGAAGAGGAAGGTGGTTGGCGAGTGGAGGAGGAATTTGTCAGTGCGATTCGTGGGAATGAGGTCATCACCCATACGAACTTTGAAGATGGTGTGAAGTATATGGAGTTCACCGAAGCCGTTACGCGCAGCATGACAACCGGTAAAGCGATTCCGCTGCCGCTGTAGTCTGAAGTCGAGAAAAAGCAATCGGTTCGTATATTTCTGCCGTGGGGCATCGAGCAATACAATCTTCGGAAAGGGGAAACCGATGAATATCGTTGCAACCGATTGGCGGGCACTTTCGCTGCCCGAACAGATTCGGCACCTTGAAGTCGAAGGCTATGTGGTGCTCCCTGATGCGCTTACGCCGGAGCAACTTGAGCAACTACGAGCAGAGACCGCTCGTCTCCCCACCCAGCACAGCAGTTACCATGACCGGCAGGGGAACGCCACTTGTCAACCCCAGTGGCATGGACGTGCTTTGGGTGAACTCATTGCCAATCCGCCGGTCATTGAATTTCTGGAGCGCGTGATTGGACCCGACATCATCTTCTTCAGCGGCGGCTACCGATACTATGAACCGGGTGCCATTGGCGTCGCTATGCACACCGACGGTTATCCTTACGGTTCCGCTCTTGGGGGATACCTCTGGACAGCCCCGGTGATCGTCCGTGTCTCCTACTATCTGGATGACCTCACACCGGAGAACGGTCCCTTCCGCCTCCTTCCACGCTCACACCTCTGTCTTCACCCCGATGCGCAACCTTATATCCGATACGACGCACATCCCGAGGAAGTTGCGCTCCCGGCGAAGGCGGGAGACGCGGTGCTCTTTGGGCCCCGTATCTTCCACGGTGCCCATTCCTACAAAGGGACAAGCGGGATACGTCGGGTGCTACTCTATGGCTATCGCCCTGCGTGGGCATCGCCTATCCAACCGGTGGACGAATGGGAGCCGGAGGATTTGGCGAAAGCACCCGACGTCGCACGTCGGTTTCTCCAACCGCTTAACACCAAGGGTTGGAATTGGGAGCTTGACCATCGTCCGGAGGACATGTTTGAGCGAGAGGGTGTCGGCGTAAACCCAAGCCGTTGGGGTGCAGAGGACTGATCGTTGATGCGTCCTTGTGTCAAATCTGCTAAGGGAACGGAGGAGTGTATGAAATCCTTTCGGTCTGAGTACCTGAACGTGAATTGGGTGAGAAACGTCCATCGCTCAACTCAACCTATATCGCGGCAGAGATTTAAAATACTTTCTTTGGTTGTAATTATAGGAATCACACAGTATGCATGCCTTTCAACAAGTACCCGCAAACTGGCGGAAGAGCGGGCCCAAGAGGGGGACTATCAAGGTGCAGTTGATATGTACCAAACGGTGATCCACACAAAACCGGGAACCTCATCGGCTCGCAATGCACAGTTAGCCATTGGTAAATTACATATTGATGAAATAAATCGACCAGAAGTAGGTGTGAGGTTGTATCAAGACCTAATTGCCGTCACGCCTGACAGTGAGGAAGCTGCAGAAGCACAATATCGTTTGGGAGTTTACTATTTCAAAGCGGCAGATTATGAATCGGCGCAGAAATCCTTTGACACTATTGTCAACCAATTCCCGCATCTTGAACGCAGCCATAACGCACAACTGATGCTTGCAAAGAGCCACGAGAGTGCAGAAAACTTTGAGAAAGCGATGGAAATTTACGACAATGTCGCAAATCGCCATCCGGATGCAAAACGTGCGGGGGGTGCACTCATCAGTAAAGCCCGAATCCAGAAAAAGTTTCTAAGAGATGAAAGAGAAGCGAAGCGGACCTATCAATCTCTTGTCAAACGGTATGGCAGAATGGAGGGGGCTGAAGAAACAATTGAAGAGGCAAAACGGGAACTCCGATCGATGGGAGCGAGCATCCCAGAACCGGATCCGCCGCTGGCATCAAAGCATGAACGTTTGTTAGACAAGCAAAAGTTACGCCGCGAACGAGACCGTCCGAGAGGTGAGGTTGAGCTGAGTCCCACAATGGATGATTCAGGTTTGGCTGCAGACTCCGGTTTCGGTGTGAGCCTTCAAGAAATCATGAAAGCTGTTGGACCAATTCAGCTGGATGGGCAGGGCACCTATTTCGATGCTATGCTCATGATTGCCAACGCCGTGTTCCAGAGTGAGAATTATCGCGATGCCGGAGCATTGTACCACCGGGGCATTGAACTCGCAGACCGGGCTGAATCAGAGGTAGACCCGTATCACTATTTGCGTTTATCCGTTTGTTATCGAAAGATCGGGCTGCATCAGCGGGCGCGTGAAGTGTTGAAAGAGGCACTGAAAAAAGACAAAAGGATACTTAATTCCATCATCACTTCGGGTGCTACCCAATATATCAACGGAGAGTATACAAAAGCGATTGAAACCTATAGCTCTGTCCTAGAACTGAGTCCTGCCAAAACGCCGGAGCTTTACTGGAGACTTGGGTTGGTTTGCCAGAAAATGGGGGAGGTGGAAAAGGGACGGGAATACTTTGAACGTGCTATCGCCGCCGACACGGACTACACCGATGCTCTTCAAAGCCTTGCTGAAGTACTTCACTACGGGCTGAACGATACGGCGAGTGCGAAAATCCTCCAAGACCTTGTTGACGCACAAAACAACAAATCTTTCTCCGTTGTAACCACCTACGCCGGCGAGAAAACACTGGGGAATATCTGTTACAAGTATGGCAACTACCCGCGCGCAAAATCGAAATACGAGGCCGCCGCACGTATCGCTCAGCGCGAGAAAAAAGGGACTACAAGCCAATTCAAAGAGCGGCTGCTCAGCAACCAGAGCATCTACGCAACGGTTCATGCTGCGATGGCTGCCTACAAAAGTGGGATGGAAAATAAAGCACAAGCGATGATAGAAACACTTACCACTGAATATCCCGAACACTCCCTAACGCTATACGGGCGGGG
>JAKZSX010000042.1:0-3718 GCA_047517405.1 Candidatus Poribacteria bacterium
TGTTCCATCAATACCGCACCGGGAATGCCGATCTGCTCGATGGTCTGCTGATCAATTTGACGCATCTCTTGTGCGGTAACAACTTTCATCGTTTCTCCTCACTTCCACGCGAGTGCCAGAATGTCCATCGACATGGCGACAAGCCAGTGAACCGCCGCACCGTAGATAAAAGATCGTGTCTCCAGAGCGAGGACGCCAAGCAAGATACCCGTAACGACTGATCCCATCGCTTCTGCAAAGGGTTTGCTGGAGTGCTTGACAACGAACGGGAGGGTTTGGATGAGAATGGTATAATTGCCAAAACGTTTCTCCAGTCCGAAGAGCATGAAACCGCGGAAGAAGAACTCCCAACAGAACATGTAAACTCCATAAGAGATTTCATACGCGATGAACACCTTCCAGTTAGTGCCAGCAACGTCGGAGAGCGGATATTTCTGCTGGAAAGCAGGGAAAAACTGTAGGGCTAGAGCGATCAGCGGCAGCATAAGCAGCCAGGTGCCGAGGACGAATCCCCACCCCAACTTTGCGTGGGTCAGGCGAAAGCCGTAGTCGCGGAGGCTGTCCTTTATGCCAAACTTGATCACAAGGACTGGCAACAGTAACAGTGTGACCGCGCTCATCCAAAACCAGTAGAAGTACGGCAAAATTCTCCTGAGTGGATGCTGAATGAAGAACTTCCCAAAAAACTGGGTGAAGACCCCTCTGCGCCCAATAAAACGATACAGCGTCAACAGCACAGATGCGCCGAGCAAGATGATTGTCGCCCGACGGTCCCAGCCGCGCACGTATTTTTCCCCTTTTTCTTTTATCCAAGGGCTCACAGCTTGTCCTCGTTTCCTCAGATCTTGCCTCCCCGTGGTTAGTATAGCATATCTCTCAAGGGCTTTCAACAGCGTATTTGTCCCTTTCCACATAATGGGATTTATCTCAATGTCCGGCATATTGAAATTGATTATTTTTGCGATAGTATGATATACTGAACTTCACCCTATTCTCATCTTTTCCTCCGCTGATAGAAGGACACAGAGGAGTCAACTTGATGACTAGAAAATTATGTTTTACCATTGGGCTTGCAACACTGATCTGTTTAACGCTCTCGGCGTATTCAGCGTACTCACATAATGCGTTTTACCCACATCACCGCGAGGATCTCCGCAAAGATGAGGTGCGACTGACCGTGGTATTCGTTACAGCTGGATTTGTCATTCTGTTGGGCACGATTTTCTATATAATTTTACGCGGCGAAACTCAGGAGAGTCAACGTACGCGTGAATCGGAGCAGGACCGCTTAGCAGGTGCAGCAAACGAAGCAGCGCATGTTGGACGCGCTATCCTCCTTGAGGGGGGGACCGCCGAAGCCACAATCCACGCCGCTTTAGCCGCTTACGCCAAACGCTTAGAGGTTGTATGGAACCCAGCTTCCGTACTAGTAGTAGGGAATGCCATGCGATGCCAGATTGGCGGGGATGTGATCGCTGTTAGAATTTTTCATCAGGCGGATATAGATAAAATCGAGGTCAAAGCTTCTCGCGGTGAAGTGACCGCGGAATCTGTGCTAGAAGCGGTGCATAATGGGTAACGCGTCCTTGCTAACAAAAGCGGATAGCAGGGGAGTTGATTGCAAAAATCCACGGGGTGAGCCATGAACATCGGTAAACTGCTGACAAAGTCTGCTCGAACTTTTCCCGAAAATCTCGCAATTGCATACGGTTTGAAGGAACTAACGTATGTCGAATTTAACGCGCGAACTAACCGTCTATCAAATGGGCTTAACAGACTTGGCGTCCAACAAGGGGATAACGTGGCGGTGCTGATGTATAATTGTCCTGAAATGTTGGAGTCGATGTTTGCTTGTTTCAAGGCGGGTTGCGGCGTCATACCCATTAATTTCCGGCTACACCCCAAAGAGTTTGCCTTTATCATCAACCATTCTGAAGCCAAAGTGGTAATTATCTCGCCTGATTTCAACGAGGTAATCGTCGATATCCGTGACGACATCCCGCAAGTCAGCTATATTATCAGTACGTCCGGGGAGCAAGACTCGTTTCTGAATTACGAAACCGTGCTATCCACCGAATCGGATCAGTTTGAAGATGCGGATGTCGCGCCCGATGATGTGGCATGGCTCTTTTATACATCCGGGACAACAGGTCAACCTAAGGGCGCGATGTTGACGCACCGTAATTTGCTCGGTATGACGATGAACTTCTACGCAGACATGTGCCCGGGGTTTGGTCCCAACGATGTCGCACTCCACGCCGCCCCCTTATCGCACGGGAGTGGGTGCTATGCGCTGCCCAACATCGGCAAAGCGGCGGCTAACGTTATTTTAGAAGCAATGTCCTTTGACCCGGAAGAGGTGTTAAAAACAATCGAGGCGTACCGCGTGACAAATATGTTCGCTGCGCCGACCATGATCAAACTGCTAATAGATAGCCCGGCGATAGACCAATACGACCACAGCTCATTGAAGGCGTTAAACTACGGTGGCGCGCCGATGTTGGTCGAGGACCTGATGCAGGCGATGGAAAAACTGGGACCCTGCCTTGTCCAACTTTACGGACAGGCGGAATCTCCCATGACCATCACCTATCTCTCCCACGATGACCACGTCCTCGACGGAGATCCCGACCAAATGAAGCGGCTCCCATCAGCGGGCATCCCGCGCACCAATGTCGAGGTGAAGATTGTTGATTCCGATGATAATGAACTTCCGCCCGGCGAGATGGGGGAGATCGTTACTCGCTCGGATCTGGTGATGAAAGGCTACTGGCGAGATCCCGATGCCACCGCCGAAACTTTGCGGAATGGGTGGCTGCATACCGGAGACGTGGGCTACATTGATGAGTGTGGTTACCTTTTTCTGATGGATCGGTCAAAGGACCTGATTATCAGTGGAGGGGAAAACGTCTATCCCCGCGAAATCGAGGAGGTTATTGTCCAGCATCCCGCGGTTCGAGAGGTCGCTGTTATCGGGATCCCAGATCCAACATGGGGTGAGTCGATTAAAGCGGTCGTCTCTCTTGTGCCTGAGAGGGAGGTCACGGAGACGGAACTGATCGATTTTTGCACAGACCATATCGCTCGTTACAAAAGACCGAAATCGGTCGATTTTGTGGAGGAGTTGCCCAAGAATAACTACGGGAAAATCGTCAAGCGGGAGTTGAGGGCAAAGTATTGGACAGGAAAAGCAAGCCAAGTAATTTGATAACGCGGGGCAATCGCATGTAAATATTGTGTCGGACTTATGCACTTCGATTGCGAGAATCATGTCCTATTTCCCACTGCGTATGACTATGACTTTGCCACATAACAATGGAAATCCAATCGTAGGCACAGGTTTCCAACCTGTGATCCCCCGCAGAGCCTGCCCTCAATGAAATCGGGGTTAGGAAACTTGCGGCACGACGGGGTTAGCCAAGGTTCTGATTGTTCAATTGCCTAATTTCTATAACAGATGCAATTCCCCTATATGATAACGTAAAAAGGAGATTGACATGAGTAAAAAGCGAAAGTTGGGACGGGGCGTCGCAATGGTCGGCGCAGGGATGTCGGAGTTCAATATGTTCAAGGATCGGGACTCGAAGGACCTGTTCGCCGAAGCCTTTGTTGAAATGAGTGCTTCCGTGGATAAGGGGCTCGATCCAAATGACATTGACGCGCTCTACATCGGGAATTTCACGAACGACTTTTTCGCCCATCAGTCGCATTGGGGCGC
>JAKZSX010000043.1:0-7371 GCA_047517405.1 Candidatus Poribacteria bacterium
TGCGCATGTTCATGTCGCAGACACCGATCGGCTCTATCCGGGCAGCGGCAAATACGATTATCCGCGTTTTACCAGAAGCCTTGCTGATGCTGGATACAATAAACGGGTCTCTGTGGAGTGCAATTTTAGAGATTTTGATCAGGAAGTGCCTCAATCGATTCAATTTCTGCACGAGGTATTCAACACAGAGCAGTAAGATTCAGGTATAATAAAGGCTTGAACTCACGTTTCAGCCTTGATGCGGTAGGATATTTTACTTGACACGACTATAGTCCAATGCTATAATCTACCCTATTCTTGAGCAGTATGGTGACGCCCGGGAGTGAGGTTACGATAGAAGTTGATCGACTCAAACCCCGGAGGAATTATCGGTTGTGGATTGAAATCTTAGAAGCAAAATCCTTTGGGAGATAATAAGGCGAGATGGTGTCCTATTTCTCACTGGTGTAGTGATAGCACCCCATCCCCTAATTCAAAGATAAATACCGAGGTAAAGTTACTATGGCTACTATCAAGAATCCATCCGAAAAGAAAGATTCAGGAAATGCCCTTGAGGAAATACAAGAGCAGGCTAATTTATCCGCGCCTTCCTCCGAGCGAGTTTCTTATGAAAGAAAGATTCGCGAGCTAACATTTACTATCGAGTCGTTGGAGAGCGAAATTGATGATTTGAGAAGACGCTTAAACGCTGCGCCTTCCGACGATGTTGAAGTTCGCCTCTACGAAATGACCCGTGACTTAATGCACGCACACCGTAGAAACCGGAAGTTGACCAGCACCCTCCAAGAAGCGAAAGAGAAGCTGGAACACTTGAAAGAGAAGGTTGAGCAGTTAAGTGCTCCACCGAATAACTACGGTGTTTTTCTTCAATCAAACGATGACGGAACGCTTGATATCGACCTTGGGGGCAAGAGGTGGCGCGTTAATTCTGATCCGGAGATTAACGCCGACCAGCTCCAAAAAGGTCAAGAGGTCATCGTCAACGGCGTGATGAACGTTGTGAGCGTGAGGGAATTCGAGCGGCACGGTGAAGTGGTCAAGGTTAAGGAAATGCTCGATGATAACCGTGTACTCGTGAATCTACGTGCCGATGAAGAGCGAGTTGTAGAAATATCGGATCCGCTTAACGAGGAGGAACTTAAGTTTGGGGATAATGTCATGCTGAACCCAATCACCGGGATGGTTATGGAGAAACTGCCCAAGCTTGAAGTTGGGGACTTGCTGCTCGAAGAGGTGCCAGACATTAAATATTCGGATATTGGCGGATTGAATGAACAGATTGAGGCGATTCGGGACGCTATTGAAACCCCTTACCTCTACCCCGATGAATACAAGGAATTCAAGTTAAAGCCTCCGAAAGGGGTGCTCCTCTATGGTCCCCCCGGTTGCGGAAAAACGTTAATTGCCAAGGCTGTCGCCAATAGTCTAGCAGCCAGAGTTCGGGAACATACAGGTAGGTCGGATGTAGAAAGTTATTTTATCAATATCAAGGGTCCAGAGCTGCTCAATAAGTATGTTGGCGAAACGGAGCGAAAGATTCGAGAAGTTTTCCAGAAAGCCAAGGACAAGTCCAAAGAGGGGGTTCCGGTTATCATCTTCTTCGATGAAATGGACTCGCTTTTCCGATCCAGAGGCACGGGCATTTCGTCCGATATGGAGTCAACGGTGGTGCCCCAATTCCTCGCTGAAATCGATGGCGTCGAAGGACTCAGGGATGTAGTTGTCATTGGTGCGAGCAACCGCCAAGATCTCCTAGACCCCGCCGTTTTACGTCCCGGCCGATTGGACATTAAAATCAAGATTAATCGCCCCGAAGCCGAGGAAGCGAAGGATATTTTCTCCATATACCTGACACCGGACCTGCCGATTGCTCCTTCTGTGTTGGAAAGGTTCGACGGCGATCGGGAAAAAGCGGTTCAATCTCTCGCCGGCCAGGCGATCGAGCAGATGTATGCGACCACCGATGAAAACAAATTCATCGAGGTGACTTACAATCGTGGGGAACGTGAGATCCTCTACTTCAAAGATTTTGCAAGTGGTGCGATGATTGAAAACATCGTCGATCGTGCCAAAAAGATGGCAATCAAGCGGCTAATCGATTCTGAAGGGAAAGAGAAGGGAATTACCCTTGATGATATCGAAAAGGCAATCCAAGAAGAGTATAAGGAGAACGAGGATCTGCCCAACACCACCAATCCTGACGATTGGGCGAAGATATCCGGACGGAAAGGTGATAGAATCGTCAACATCAAGGCATTGACCCACGAGCCAGAGCCGAAAAGACGGGATGTGAGTACCGTCAAAGGTGGTGCTTACCTCTAAGGTAGACTATGACCGTACCAACGATTATGGGGACCGAAACCGAATATGGCATTTCGGTCAAAAATGCGCGAGATCCGGATCCGGTTGCCGCTTCAATGCTTGTCGTCAATATCTATAAAGACCGTGGGATCAAGAGTATCATTTGGGACTATGATCAGGAAAGTCCCCTGATGGACGCTAGAGGGTTCGTCTCTGAAGGGGAAACAGACATTCCGGATCAGGAAAATAATAGTCTCATCAACGATGTCCTTGTCAACGGTGGACGTTACTACGTCGATCACGCGCACCCAGAGTATTGTACCCCGGAATGCACCAATGCGCGCGATCTAGTCAAATATGAGAAGGCGGGAGAACTGATATTAGATTTGAGCCGTTTGGCTGCCCAAGAGCTGTTGCCCACAAATCAGGAGATTATTATCTATAAGAACAACAGCGATTATAAGGGTCACAGCTACGGTGCCCACGAAAATTATCTGATGTCTCGGAGTCTCCCCTTCCAAGATATCGTTGATGGCTTAACGCCTTTTCTCGTGACGAGACAGCCCATTACCGGGAGTGGTAAGATTGGTGCTGAGAATGGTGCAGCGGAAGTGGATTATCAAATCTCCCAGCGTGCTGATTTTTTCGAGACCGAAGTTGGATTGAGCACAATGGTGGCGCGCCCGATTATCAATACGCGGGATGAGCCACACGCTGATGAGATGTTATACCGCCGGCTACACGTCATCGTCGGCGATTCCAACATGTCCGAATTTTCCATCTACTTGAAGGTGGGAATTACGTCAATTGTGCTACAACTCATCGAAAAGGGCGTTGTGGCGGATAAGTTCAGACTTTTCGACCCCGTTTCGGCAATCAAAACGGTATCGCGCGATCTCTCCTGTAAAGAGCCTTTGGCTTTAGAGGATGGTCGGAGATGGACGCCTATTGAGATTCAGCGCGAATATCTTGAGTTGGCTCACAAGCATATTTCCACAGCGCATGTGTCTGAGGTGGTGCGCGATGTGATGAAGACATGGGAATTTGTTCTCGACCGTCTCGACGAGGATCCGATGAGCCTAGATCGCCACCTTGATTGGGTGATTAAGAAACGGCTGATTGATGCGTACCTGCGACGCCACCGTTTAGCCCATTCAGATCACCAAGTTCGGATGTTAGACTTGCAATATCACGACCTCCGCCCGAATAGAGGGCTTTATGCGAGGTTGTTGAAAAATGGACGTGTTGAACGACTCCTCAAACATGAGGAGATTGTTCAAGCGATTAATAATCCACCTGTTGATACACGTGCCTATTTTCGTGGCATGTGTTTACAAAAATATCCCAACGAGGTTCACAGCGCAAGCTGGAATTCAATGATTTTTTGTACTGACGATTCTTCTCTAGATAAAATCCTAATGGATCGCCCGCACTTCGGGACACAGGAGATGATTGGCGATCTGTTGAGAGACTGCACGGCTGCAGAACTGGTTCAAGCCATTCTCACATCCAACCACTAGAAGGAGGAAAGCAACATGCCAGCCGAAAAGCAACAGGAACAAAGAGACAAACGGACTCAGGATACTGAGGAAGTTCAACCGGATCAAGAGGTCGTAGAGCAGGGCGAAGAGATTAAAGAAGATCTCGATCAACTCCTTGATGAAATCGACGAAATCTTGGAAGAAGACTCGGAAGAATTTGTCGAAAATTACATTCAACGAGGAGGAGAGTAGTGGTCTTTAGCCGCTCGGATCATGGGACTTCTGATTTCCTTGAGCTCTTGCAACGGGAAAGGCCAGAACTCCTATCAAGGTTTGGCACAGGGGCGTTCGGTACAACGCCTCTGCCAGACTCACCCACTGCAAGATGGAAAGGACAGCGCGTGCCAACGCCTAGTTTGATGGACCTTTACGATAACCTGCTTGAAGGGACAACTATATTAGCCGCTGTTTACAACGAGGGGGTTATCATCGCCGGAGATCGTCAGGCGACGGCGGGATTTCAAGTGGGGGAACGGCGTATCCGGAAAGTCTATGAGGTGGATACCTATTCAGCTATCGCGATTGCGGGTGTCGCTGGACCCGCTATGGAAATGGCGAAGCTCTTCCAGGTTCAGGTAGAGTTCTATGAAAAGATAGAAGGTTCATCGTTAAGCCTAGACGGCAAAGCCAATTCCTTATCAAACATGGTCAAAGCCAATTTGCCTATGGCGTTGCAAGGATTGGTGGTCGTTCCGATTTTCGTAGGTTATGACCTCAAACGGAAACAAGGGAAGATCTTCAAATACGACGCGATAGGGGGGCAATATGAAGAAAGCGAATACTATGCCACCGGATCTGGTGGTAAGGACGCACAAGCAACGCTGAAAAAGCTGTATCGCCCCGATATATCCCGCGATGGTGTTCTGCAGATAGCTACCGAAGCGCTCTGGGATGCCGCCGATGAAGATGTGGCTACAGGAGGCCCTGATTTTATTCGGGAGATTTACCCAACCATTAAGGTTATTGATTCGACAGGAATCTCAGATATACCGGATGCAGATGTCAAGGCACTCTATACTGAGCTACTTGACAAACTCCGCAGTGGACTTCCAGTTGAGCGGCTTTGAGGACTACTGATAATCGACACCTGCAATTTGAGGGAGGAGTAGATGCCCGCACCGTATTACGTGTCGCCCGAGCAGATCATGCAGGAAAAAGAGGATTTTGCTCGGAAGGGGATCGAGAAGGCAAAAGAGGTGATTGTTCTAGAATACCGAGATGGTATTCTGATGGTTGCAGAAAATCCGTTGACAACGGTTTTCAAGATTTCGGAAATCTATGATCGGATCGCACTCGCAGCGACTGGTCTCTATCCGGACTATGAAGCCCTACGATATGCCGGGATTCAGGGTGCCGAAATCAAAGGGTTTACCTTTAACCGTGAAGATGTTACGGCGAGATGGCTCGCAAATCAGTATTCACAGCAGATTGGTGCTATCTATCGGCAACCGGATGCAAAACCGCTTGAGGTGGAACTTCTCCTGTGCGAGATTCGCGAAGATTCTTCATCGAACAACAGAATCTATCATCTGTCTTTTGATGGTACGTTTTGGGAAGACAGTGAATATACTGTTATCGGCGGGAGAGCGAATGAAATCGCAGGCTTCCTCGAAAATGAGTACAGTGCCGGCTTGGATTTGAGCGATGCAGTGAAGCTCGCGGCAAGAACTTTTGAAACGATTGAAGCGGAAGTTGACGAAGCGGATCGATACCAAGTGACGGCTGAAACAATAGAAGCAGCCGTACTTGACGAAACTCGAAATCGGCGCAAATTTAGGCGTCTGCTGCCCGATGAACTGAGTGAGATTTTGAGCCCATGAACCGAAGAATTTATGGCCTAGAGAACGAATATGGGATTATCTGCACCTCGGATCGGCGAGGCGGAAAAGCGCTGTCGATCCAAAATGCAGTAATGTATCTCTTTCGGGAGATTATTTCTGGACGAATGTATCCAGACGTCTTTCTAGAGAACGGCGCTCGATTTTATCAGGACATCGGTTGCCACCCCGAATATGCGACGCCTGAATGTGATAACGTGTCTGACCTTGTCAGCCACGATAAAGCCGGCGAGCGGATTATTGAGCGACTCTCTATTGCAGCAGAGCGAAAGATGCAAGCCGACGGCTTTCTTGGACGGATTTCGATTTTCAAGAATAATACCGATACACCCGGCAACACATACGGCTGCCACGAGAACTACCTGATGGATCGTCGGGTGAGCTTTCGCCAACTCGCATCGCAACTGATTCCCTTCTTTGTGACGCGCCAAGTCTTTGCCGGGGCAGGGAAGGTCAAATCCACCAACCAGGGCGGATACGCAATCTCTCAACGAGCGCAGCATATCCGTGAGGAAATCTCAATTGCAACGACAACGGCACGAGGCATCATCAACACGCGCGATGAGCCGCATGCGGACCGAGAAAAGTATCGACGGCTGCACGTGATCGTCGGCGACTCCAATATGTCGGAGTTTGCTACCTACCTCAAAATCGGCACAACGGCAATCGTCTTGCGGATGATCGAAGATAACTTTATCAAACAGCGCCTCGCGTTGCGCGATTCTGTCCGAGCGATTCAGCAGATCTCGGAGGATGTTACCTGCACCCGAAAAGTCGAGTTGGAAAACGGCAAACGGCTTTCAGGGGTCGAAATGCAGTGGGAGTATCTTAACTGCGCCAAGCAGTATTTCGAGCAGGCGGAATCGGACCCGATCACCGATCAGATCTTGGCGCGGTGGGAATATGTGTTGACCTGTTTGGAGACCGATCCAATGCAGCTCGACCGAGAGCTCGATTGGGTCATCAAAAAGAGATTGATTGAAACCTATGTGAGAAGCCGACAACTCAAGTGGGACTCCGCCAAAGTTATGATGCTTGACCTACAGTACCACAATATTCGGCCCGAGTTTGGATTGTATTACAAACTCGAAAAAGAGGGGCGTGTTGAACGAATTGTCAATGACGATTCGATTGAACATGCAATGCATCACCCGCCTGAAACCACCCGTGCAAAGTTCCGCGGCCGTTTTGTAAAGCTGGCAAATGAGCGAAAGATTCTTTGTGGCGTTAATTGGAGCTATATCCAGCTTTACGAGCCCTACCAAAAACTCTTCCTTTCCACGGATCCCTTGGAAGCCGAATATGAAGAAGCCAGCCGGATGATTTATTCGATTTAGCGTGAGATTTGACTTAACAAGCGAGTGGCCCTACCACTCGAGAGAAACGAAATCATCCCCTACCCTAAAAGTTTTCCTCAAGGCGTGTTGGCAAACTATCACATCGTTATGTATGCCAACCTTTCGTTAAAAGTTCTCTCGCTATGGAGGTGAGCAAGTGGTCTCTATATATAGGATAAAAATGGGAATCGTGTTGCTACTCGTCGCCGGATTAATATTTGGATGTGGAAGTGCTATCAAGGAGCTTGGCTTGGTATTTGACAACCCCGCGGATGCTGGTAGGCCAAGTCCCTCTTTTAACGCTGATATTGCCCCTATCCTTACCGACCGATGTGCTATCGCAGAGTGCCATGT
>JAKZSX010000044.1:0-3415 GCA_047517405.1 Candidatus Poribacteria bacterium
GAGGGAGTGGCTTAATTCGGAGGGGCTAGAGACCAAGATCGCTGATGGAGAAGGCGGGGCTTCGCTCAATCTGCTCCAGTGGGCGGAGGAGGGGTTAGTCGATATTATCCAGTACGACATCTTCCACCCCGGCTTCACCCGTTGGCTAGAACTCGGACCCCAACTCGACGAATGGAACGTTGGATCCGCACCACACCATTACGGCGGGCATTACGGCAACTATGTGTCGTGCCATCTCTCTGCGGCGATCCAAGGGTTTGAGTTTACCGAATGGGACGAAGCCGACACCCCCGGCTTGGATGACTCCGGGTATTCAATTTCTGGTGGTCTAGTCAGCGTCCCCAATTCGCCCGGTTTCGGTCTCAATCTGGACGAGGAGATCTACGCCCGCGCTGTCAAAGAGAGCGGATTCGTTGTTCGGGCGGCGTAACCCATTGTCCGAAGAGATTGGACGTGCACTGTCAACCATTATTTCTAGTAGGTCGATTTTCCCAAATTGCCCCCGATGCTGCGATCGGGATTCAAAGCAACATTTTGGTGTTGAGATATGAATCTCGACCTAGCGCCCCAGAGAAACCGAGTTTTTCTAAAAAACTCGGTTTCTTTCATTTCGGGGAACCTATTCGCAGGGAAAGGGGATCTCAGTTCCCTACTGGCTGAATTGGTTGGCAACAAAGACCAAATCGAGAATGTTGGTAGTCCCATCGCCGTTGGGATCTGGAAAGGATTTGCCAAACCCGTTAGCAACCTGCACCAAATCCAAGACATTGATGTTTCCATCACCGTTGACATCAGCAGGATTTTTGGCTTTGAGATAGATTTCACCGTCTAAATCAGGGAGTTGATGGGTGGTGTTCGTCTGACCACTGGACACCCCCGTTGTGGATTGGGGCAGGGAAACGGTTTGTGTTTTACCGCTCCGGTTATAAACCGCCCAGCCGCTGATGAACTCTCTGATATACAAGCCCTCAATGTTTTGATAGCGTTGTGTAGTGGGCCCGATGGGTTGTCCGAGGTTGGCATCCCAAAACGGGTACCAGATATGGTCATGATTGAAATTCTCATGTGTGTCGTTTCCGACGTTATACAGCACATATCCATCGGAAAGGGTGAGGCTCATTGCAGTGAATAAGCGCATGAAACGGAGGTTGGTTAGGCTATCTGGTGGTTCGGTTGGGATACCCCAGCCCTCTAAACAGTTGATTTGTGGTTCTCTTAGATTTGCTTCTAGCCAGATAAGGGCGTTTTCAATCTCAATGATACCCGCATGTGTATACCCATTGTCAATATCACGGAAAGTCCCCAAAAAACTACCGTTGATATAAGGGGCTGATATTGGAGTGAGGCGACGATTATTGTTACAGAGTATCAGAAAATCGTTGGGTACATTGGCGCGAATACGTTGAAGGATTTTGAGTCGTATCTGTGATTCTTCTTCGACAGTGCTATAAAATATAGGGGGGTTCACGTTAAGGTTTGCTAATGTGCGACTTCCTTCGTTCCACCAGTCGAACATGATGCCGTCGTATAATCCACATTTTGAAACGGCAACTGCTTTTTGAACAATAATATCTTGAACTTCAGGGAATCTGAAATCAATGAGATATGTGCTATGAACATTCCTAACGAGATTCCCATTTTCATCTCTTAGCCAATAGGGCCAATCTTCGGGGTAGTGGAAAGAAAGTCCTGCATCTCGTAGCCGAATCTCAGCAAGGAAAATCATATTTGGATTCTTAGCGAGCAATTCATCACGGGCTGTTGTTGCTGCTTTTATGTTGCCTATAAGTTTATAGTCTTGAGCAGTGAGTCGAAATTGAAGTCCAAATGGTGGATAACGCCAATACAAATCATGGTGTGCGAGTAAATTTTCTCTCGATAGATTGGGGAGATTTATAATTGTATCGCCCCATGGCTGCAGAATGGATGGTAAATTCCGATTTTCGATTCGGTCATGGATTGGAAGTCCGGGTAATTCGCATTCCCGATCCTGACTGAGGGTGATTAACGGCAATTCTTCAAGCGGACTGAAATCGGTAATCGAGTTGTTCTCTATCTGTAGCTCTGTTAATGCAGTCAAATTGGCAAGTGGGCGAATATCAATAATTCGGTTGTTATCAATCCACAAAATTTCCAATCTAATTAAATTGGTGAGTGGGCGAATATCAACAATTCGATTGCCGCTCAACCTCAAATCACGTAGTCTTGTCAGGTGCGCCAGCGGAGTGATGTCTGTTATCCAATGGTTCTGCTGCCACTGAAGGGTCAGCCACTCCAACTGTGTCAAGTTAGCAAGTGGGGCAATGTCTGAAATGTAGCAGCCTGCGAGATAAAGCCCTCTTAATTTAGTGAGGTTCGTCAACGGAGACAGATCCGAGATCGGATTTACCCAAGCTCCTAAGCGTTCTAACTGAGCTAATTCAGCCAATGGCTTGAGGTCGCTTATGTTATTTCGATGAACATCGATCCATTCCAAATTGGTAGCGTATTCTAGTCCTGTTAAATCTTTTATCTGTTTCTCCGGTGCCTCCAGCCGCGTGAGTCGTAGTATTTCCTGCTGCGTAAGGGGAATCTCATCAGGCAAAGCAAGGACTTCTCTGACGGCATGTCTTAGGTTGGGATCAGGTATCTCTACAATTTGGGCAGATGCACTGGCTACTCCTACAGTTAACAACAAACAACTCACCAGCAATGTCTCACTCAAACTGCTTAACATAGGCTTTCAAAGCCCTCGCTTTCTTTGTGCGTTCTATAGCCTTTCGTTTCAATCGAGCGTCTCGTTCCGATAGTAGCACAACTATGCCGTTTGCTCAATGGCAAAAGTCAAGATTCACAAACTCATAGTACCTTAACCTATCAAATGGTTTCCAAAAAAACTTGCAACGAAAAATCGAATCATGTATAATCAGATGCTAAGGACACAGACAATACAAGATCTTTGAGAAGATGCACCTGTGGCTCCCCTTAAATAAACCGAAACCCGAAAAGAATCTTTCTCATGTATTCATACCGTAATAACAAGCTTGGGTTACAAATCCTGATCTGCTGTGTCACGATTTTGCTGGCGACTGTTTCTCCCGCGCGAGCCGATCGGACGCGTGTATTGACGATTGGGCTGTTCACCACCGGGGTTGCCCTAAAATTTGGCAGCATCTTCGTCGCCAACTCCGCGCAGGACACCTACGACCAATACCTATCCACCGGAATCCAGGCGGATATTGCAAAACATCGGGACGATTACAGAAGCATGAGCGACCTGAGTGTTGGGATGTCTCGAACAGGAATCGGATTTGTTGGGCTTGCGGTGTTCATTTCGGTCTTTGACCAACTGGATGTTATCTCCGAATCATCTGATTATCGCTCTGCCTGGTTAAACCTCAAGCCAAATTACAATCCACGAACACGTGAAGCTTCC
>JAKZSX010000045.1:0-10818 GCA_047517405.1 Candidatus Poribacteria bacterium
TCCTAAAAACCGAGTTGTGACATAGTTCGTGGAATCCATTCAGGAGGAATGCGTGGACGGTCCCATGAAGGAATAAGATCAGCAGTAAGACCGGCAAGGGAAGCCGCCCTGCGGCGTAGAATGCACCGGTGCCTGTCAGCGTGAGCAATCCGAGGTGGCCGAGGGTTTGGAGCATTCCTTTCCAGTCGCTGCGTTGGTTGAGGGATCTGAGCACTTCACGGTCTAGCCGCGATCTGTACCAAGTAATTTTGCGTTGATTTGCGTCACTTTGCATACGATACGTTTCCTTTCGTTTGCTGGCACTGGTGCCGCGGGGTCTAAGGTGAGAACCA
Source organism: Candidatus Poribacteria bacterium (assembly GCA_047517405.1). GTDB lineage: Bacteria > Poribacteria > WGA-4E > WGA-4E > PCPOR2b > PCPOR2b. Next base: position 333 of record JAKZSX010000045.1, read on the forward strand.
AATTTTTTGCACTTGCTCGCTATTCAAGGAGATATTATACACCGGATCAGAAGCGAATGAGTCCGCGCGCGACCTCCCCGTTGAGCATGTCACTAAACGCTTCATTTACTTCTTCTAATTGATAGGTTCGGGTAATCAGTTCATCCAACTTGAGCATGCCAGCACGATAAAGCGCAAGTAGACGTGGCATATCATAGCGGGGACGCGCTGAACCGTAGTTACTGCCCATTATCGTTTTTTCACCCCAGAACACAATCCCGGCATCAAGGGACAGTGGTTCGAGAGGTGGGGCACCTACCCAGATTGCTTTTCCTCGATTTCGTATTGCTCGTACTGTTTGCTCATAGGTGGTGCGTGTGCCGATTGCCTCAAAAGCATAATCTGCGCCTAAGCCATCCGTCAAGGCTTGGATCTCTGGAATTGGATCGATATCACTAGCGTTGATTGTATGCGTGGCACCAAATTGACGCGCCATTTCCAGTTTTGAGTCCGCCAGATCGACTGCGATAATCCTCTCAGCGCCGGCGATGACTGCTCCTTGAATGACGTTCAAGCCAATGCCACCCGCACCAAAAAGGACAACACTGCTTCCCGGACGGACTTGAGCGGTATTGGTGGCCGCACAAACCCCCGTTGTGACGCTACAACCGATGAGGGCAGCCTTATCCAGTGGTATGTCGTCATCAATGGGAATAGCGCACTCTTGGGGGATCACGCTGTACTCGGCAAAGGAAGCCACCATTCCGAAATGGTGGATAGGCACCCCGTTCTTTTTGTAACGTGTCGTACCATCAAGAAGGTTTCCACGTCCTCCCCGTCTCGATGTCATGCAGAGATTACCATACCCCTGCGTGCAGTAGCTACAGTGACCGCACGATGGAACCCACGAGAGAATCACGTGATCGCCCGGTTTCACTAACGTGACGCCCGCGCCGACCTCCTCAACGACGCCTGCACCTTCATCACCCAACACCGCGGGGAACGGGATGCTCAACATGCCGGTGACCGCGTGGTAACAGCTATGACAAACGCCGGTCGCCGCAATCTTAACAACGATTTCCCCCGCTTTGGGCCCTTCCATCTCAATATCTTCAACAACAACCGGTTGGTTCAACCCATATAAAACAGCAGCTTTCATAATTTTCCCTCCAGCAGTTAAACTATTTCCCCGATCTTTTCTCATTTTCAACGACGAGTTAGGACTCAATGTAAACAACTTCTCTTTTCAGCTTTATAGGTAGTGGCTCGTCAACGAGAATTCGCATAGGCTTGTGTTACCAGCATCTCCTTCGCTAGTTCCAACGTTTGGATAGCTTGGCCACGACTGACAGAAGGAAAATCATCTAGGAATTCGTCAAGACTATCGCCAGCTTCCAAATAGTCGATCAGGTTTTTTGATGGGAACGCGAGTGCTCCTAAACACAGGTGTGCCAGAAAGAATCTCGTCATCGCATGTGATAACACTGTCCATCGTTATCGTTTTTCGTTCTTCAGGTCCCATAATTTACCACCTCCGCGGTAATCGCGTTTTATCAATGGAGTTGTTTCCCCGAAAAACCATCGCACAGTTTGGTTATTTAAGAATCAATCGTTTCCGAAAATCCCCTACAGAGCAGATTTACAGTGTGTCCTCTCTCACCCAGTGTCGAAACAACGGTTTTACCTCGTTGGGGAAAGCGTCGTAAACGTGCGGCGGGATGGGTGGCACGTTATTCTCCGTTCCTCCAGCCTCGTCTACAATGCGGGCACGTTCATCTGAACCGTCCATCAGCACGTCTAGATTGAGCCACCAGGGTGCATAGCGCACCACCACCGAAGTCCGCGGTTCGTCAGTGTGATTCGGGGCGGTGGCATGCCACATACGGCTGTCCATCACGAGCACACTGCCGGCGGGTCCCGTCGCCTGCATTTCGGTTGGATAGGGGGCATTCGGATCAACGCCGTTATTTCCAGTCGGATTGTTGTTTGACCGATGGCTGCCGGGGACAATCAGGGTTCCCCCGTTTTCGCGGGTGAACGGTGAGAGCATCCACAGCGTCGTGATGTGCATCGTCGCGTCAGGATAGGGGGTGGGGATGTGACCGGCGTTATTCTGATTAAAGGGCCAATCACCGTGCCATCCCCCACGCTGGTTTCCCGGATAGTTAATCGTGCCGGTCGTGAAGGATACCCGCACATGGGGTCCTAACAACCCTTCGATGAGAGCAAGCAGGCGTCGGTCAGCCAAGTACGGGGCGATCGATTGGTCATAGCGAATAAATCCCGGCACATGACCGATACTGTTAGGTGCGTTGGGATTACGATGTACAACAGTCGATCGTTCGACGCTCTCGCGTACAGCATCAATCTCCTTTTCTGGGATGACGCCTTCCATAACATACCACCCATCAATTTTCAGGTGTTGTGAGGCTTGATCTGAGCTCATAATGATTGTCTCCTACCAATCCGGTCGACCGACATAGAGTCCCCGGTTGACCATCGGTAGCGTTACGCGCATACCGCCCAGACGGTCAGATTCGATCATCCCCATCAACATCTCCTGACTACGACGTGCGAGTTGAATCGGTCCCTGCGTCTCGTCTCCGGTGTCCAACGCTTCTGCGAGATTTTTAATGCCCATCTCCGTGCCGCTCTCGCGGGGTACTTCTGGAAAGGGCATCTCCTCTAGGAGGCGAGAGGAATCCGACGCTTTACGAAACTGACAGACCATCCCGTTGTTAATGGTGCGCATTTTTCCCTTTGTGCCGCACACCTCAAACTCAGGACCGGTGCCTGCCGTGTTGTAGCCGTGAACTCCGTTGGCAAAACGGACATAGCCGCCGGCGATGGCGGGGTCGGTGTTGAGACGATTTCCGTCCCAATCTTCGGGGTCGCAAATAATCGAGCCTTGAACGAAATCAATCTCTACATCGCCCGCGAGATATAGCAGCATATCGGCGGCATGGGTCAGACCCCATAACGCAGAGGTGGCACCATATTGGGCGATGACACATTGAACATCGCCAATTTCACCCGCGTCGATTAATTCACGCATCTTGCGATAAAACGGCATGAAGCGCCGCTGCGTCCCGTAGTTGAACTTGGTGCCATTTCGCTCAACGGCGTCTACCATGGCATCCGCTTCTTCCATTGAGCAGCAGAGCGGTTTTTCGGCGTAGATACCCTTCACGCCATGTTCAGCGGCGAAGATTGCTACTTCGGCACGTTGCGGTGGACGGGTAGCAACACACACGATGTCCGGCTGTTCCTTTTCAATCATTTCGCGGTAGTCGGTGTAGGCGTTTTGCGCGCCGTAGCGTTGGCGAGCAGCTTCCGCCTTTTCGGTGATTACGTCCGACACCGCCACCAGATCCGTTCTATCGCACGCCACGGCTGCCGCTGCATGCGAGTAGGGGATCCAGAGGAAACGCTCTGGACGCCCCTCCATTTCGTCGTCAATTGTGGCACCCATGCGACCGCATCCAACTAAACACGCACGGTATTGATTTGTCATTGCGTACTCCTTTCGTGGAACCATCTTGTGATTGTTAAATTATCCTGCTGCTCGCAATCGCTGTGTAGCAGCCTCATCTATCTCGTATGTCTGTGGGTTAATGACCACACCGTAGGCATTACGGGCGTGTGTGAGTGTAACTTTTTCTTCGAGAACATCTCTTAGCACCGCTTGCGAATCGCGCTCAAAGGGATTTCCCCACCCACCTGCTCCAGCAGCGATATGGCGGAAGACATCGCCGCGTTGGATGGTCAGCGTGGGTTTTGGCGGGAGTTTACGCGCTTCGCGATCAGGATTTAGGATATTCTGTGATGGGGCACCTGCACCCCCTCCTTGCAGACCGTAGGGTTGATATTTTGTACGGTCTGCGCGAATTTGTAGTGTTGCTTCTTCAGCTAGCAAGCGAAAGTCTCGTACCAGACTCAGCCCTCCACGATGGATGCCCGCGCCGCCGGTATCGGGAAGATAGCTGTAACCCTCAATGCGGAGTGGTAGCTCGGCTTCCAACACTTCAGCAGGGTTGTTGGAAAAGTTGACCACACTGCTTGCTACACCGTCAATCCCATCCTTATCCAAACGCCCTCCCCACGAACCGTAGAGAAATTCAAGGAATACGAACCCGCGCAATTCCGTTTTTCCATCTTTCACGACACGCTCGTAACCGCCGATGCTGACGCCGGTATCGCCTCCGATTTCGCAAGCGGGGACACGGTCAGGGGCGGCTTGAGCGAGTGCACCAAAAACGACATTGGCGATCCGAAAACCGGTCAAACCGCGTGCAGCGACTGGGCCCGGTGCCAGTGGATTGACAATTGTGCCTTCCGGTGCAATGACTGTAATCGGGCGAAAGTACCCACTATTGTTCGGAACATCCGGCCCCATCAAGCAGCGCACACAGGCATAGGCTGTTGATTGCGTAAATGAGAGCGGACAGTTGATGCCGCCTCTGACCTGTAGCGATGAGCCGGTAAAGTCAACGGTCATTTGGTCGCCGGTGATAGTAATAGCGACAGTAATCGGAATCGGATCGGGGTCTATCCCATCGTCGTCGAGGTAGTCGGTAAACGAATAGACCCCATCAGGCAGCCCGTCAATTTCCACTTTCGCGGTTCGCTCCGCATGGTTCAGCAGCTCTACAAAATAGGCTGAGAGCTGCACTGCACCGTATTTCTCGAATAATGCCCGGACACCCTCCTGACCGACATGCAGACACGCCAACTCTGCTCGTAAATCGCCAAGGACCTGGCGCGGGATGCGCACGTTACGAGCGATGAAATCGAAGACGGTTTGATTCGTTTCGCCCTCGTCGTAGAGTTTGAGCAGTGGGATGCACAAGCCTTCCTGATAAAGTTCGGTTGCGTCACAGCCATTTCCGCCCGGCGTTTTGCCCCCGATGTCGGTGTGATGTGCAATGCAAACAACGAAGGCAATAGGTGCCGAATCGTCGAGAAAAATGGGTTTGCACAGATACATGTCAGGCAGGTGAGAACCACCTTCATACGGGTCGTTGGTGATGTAGATGTCACCGTCACGCATCCTCCCGCCGAACTTAGCGATGACCGCCCGCATAAATTCGGGTACAGAGCCGAGATGCAGCGGCAACGTCAAGCCTTGTGCGATGAGCTGTCCCTCCGTATCGCACACCGCCGCGGACAAGTCCATCGCGTTTTTCAGATTGGATGAATACGCTGTACGCACCAGCGTCAGTGCCATCTCATCTACCAGCGCATCCAACGCGTTTTTAATGAGTTCTAATGTGATGGGGTCGAGGGGATTTGCTGTGGTGTTCATTATCTACTCTTTCTACTGCTAATCAAGGATAAGTTTGAAATTTGGTAGAGATTTCTTGCTCCCGTCGGGTTTGGGAATCAAACGGGAGTGGGGAACTTTTCTCTGTTGACATCGCGCCATAGTGGTGCTACACTGTACCGCAAAATCTGAGAAAAATCAAGCCGAAAATCGGATTGACTGAAGATAAGTTTTAGTTAGTGCATCATGGGGTTAGTTTTGCCAACCGTTGACAATGATAAATCCGTTCAGGACTGTACGATATGAGGAAGTTAGGAATGAGATACGCCCTTGCGGTTTGCCTGATTGGAGTAAGTACTTTTTTCATTTCCTGTGATAATGAGGAGGTGATAGCACACTATAATCGGGGAAATGCCTATCAGGAAGAAGGCAAATTTAATCAAGCAATTTTAGCATACAAGCAAGCGATTGAGATAGACTCCGACTTTGCAGAAGCACACTATAGTTTGGGAAACACCTATTATCGTCAGGGTCAAATTGATGAAGCGGCAATCGCGTATAGAAATGCAGTCCGCATCCAGCCAGATTTTGTGGAGGCGCGCAACGGCTTAGGGCTTGTCTATCGTATCCAAGACAACGATGAGGCTGCAATCGTGGAGTTCAAAGAGATGGTCAGCATTGCCTCGGATAACCCACAAGCGCATTACAATCTGGGCCGCACTTACATGGATCAAGGTAAATTTGAGAATGCTATTGTTTCGTTAGAGCAAGCGATTCACCTCAACCCGAATAGTGCATACGCTTACTACTACCTCGGAAATTCATACAGAGCGCAGGACAAACTTGACCAAGCCATGGCTGCATACAAAAAGGCTATTGCGATAAACCCATACGACGCCTTATCACATCACAATATGGGGATCTCCCTTTACAATCAGGAACGGTTTGATGAAGCCATAACCCACTTTGAAGCAGCAGTACGCATTAGCCCAAGATTGGCAAATCTGTACAACAACCTCGGAAAAACCTACAAAGCACAAGGCAAGCTTGATGAAGCCATCGCTGCGTTCGAGAAGGCAATAAGTGTCAACCCAAGCGATGCAAGAGCATACTACAATTTGGGAATCATCTATGCTGAACGAGGCGATGATGGAGATGCTATGACTCAGTACAAGCAGGCACTCCACTTGGCTCGTATCAATTCCAACCTGCAGGAACTTATACCTGAGATAGAAAATCGTATAAAAACGCTGAAATGAAGCTAAACCCTTTCAGCGGCATCGGAGGAAGACATGCGCATTATTGCAATCGGTTGTGAATACAGTGGCACTACAACTTTACTTGAAGGGCTTATGGACTGGGGTCATGAGCACAGCATCAATCATCACCTTGACGATCACTTTACCATCCCAGACCGTCAACATCTAGCCCCTGAAGATAAGGAAACGATGGTCAACCTCTCTCCTGCACTCAAAGAACGATTTCAGCGGATGCAGCTCGTTTATCATATCCGCCTGATGCATCGCTTTGACCATATCCTGTTGGGTGGTTTCCACATTGAGGAGGCGATTTATGGTCCCCTCTATTACTATCCCGGCGGCGTGGCGAGTGAGATACGGCAGTATGAGGAGGAGATGCCAAAGAACGCGATCCTGGTACATTTGAAAGCTAGCTCTGAAGTGATTCAAAGGCGCATGGAAACAAACCCTCACGAGTATTCCCTTATTAAGAAAGAGGATATTCCGATGATTCTACATCGTTTCCAACAAGAGTTCGACGCGTCTTTGATTCGGAACAAAATTCAGATTGATACCTCCGATTTGGCACCGGATGCACTGCTTCGGACCTTTTTAAGCCAATCCGCTCGATTTGTGGAATGAGATAAAGTTGCTATTTGTCGTCCCACTGGGGCTTTGGGAGTCGAGCGAGGTCTGCGAACCGACAAGACCCGTGACAAGAAAAATTGCGAAGAAATACCCGGCATCTGGATTTAAGGGATTAAGCTTGACCGTCGGAATTCAGACTGACTGATGCACATTATCGCCAAAAGGAAACAATATGCACGAAATATACGATACCATGAAAGCGTCCCCAACGCGGGCGTTTCTTGTTGGAGTAAAATTGAAGGATGAATTGCAGAGCGATGCGGAAAGTTCACTGGAAGAACTGAGACGGCTTGCCGAAACGGCGGGGATGGAGGTGCTTGCCGAAATTATACAGCCGAAAGAGACCCCTGACCCTGCCTATTTTATTGGACGAGGAAAGTTAGAGGAAGCCGAGGCGATTGTCAGTGAACTCAAGGTGGAAGCGGTAATTTTTGATAATGACCTCACACCGGCACAGACCCGTAACTTGGAAAAAGCCCTTGATATTGTCGTTGTCGATCGAACAAGCCTGATTCTACAGATTTTCGCGCAACGTGCACAGACCAAAGCCGCCAAACTACAGGTAGACCTTGCCCAACTACAATATGCGTTGCCGCGTTTGACACGAATGTGGACGCATCTTTCTCGACTTGGCACAGGTGGCGGCACAGCAGGGGGCAGTGCTGGGCGTGCCGGCGGCGTGGTGCGCGGGCCCGGTGAAACCCAGCTTCAGATTGACCGGCGGTTGATTCATTCACAAATTTCACGGGTAAAAAAAGCTCTCCAGAAAGTTGAGAAGCATCGCCGTGTACAGCGAAAACAGCGTCAGGAAATGATCAATGTCTCGCTTGTCGGTTACACCAATGCGGGAAAATCAACCCTCTTTAACGCTTTGATAAGTGAGCACCGGTTAGCTGAAGATAAGCTGTTTGCGACGTTAGATCCAACGACCCGCTTACTCGATTTGCCGGATAACCGACACGTGCTATTGAGTGATACAGTTGGTTTTCTCAAAAAGCTGCCGCACCATTTGGTGGCTTCATTCAAAGCAACGCTGGAGGAGGTCGTGGAGGCGGATCTGCTGCTCCACGTCGTTGATGTAGCCCATCCCGAAGTGGAGAGTCAGATTGATGCTGTTGATGAGGTGCTCAAAGAGTTGGATGCCTTCGAGCGACCAACGCTCATGGTATTCAATAAGGTTGATCTGCTAGAAAACGAAGAATATGCCCAACTATTTCGGAATAAATATCCCGATAGCCTAGCGATATCGGCGCAGAACGGCACGGGACTAGAAGCACTAAAAGACTTACTCGCTGAACGCTTCTCAACCCAGGACGTTGAAGTGTCAATCGCACTCTCTTATCAGGATGGGAAGGCGTTAGATTATCTGTATAAGCACGGCGAGGTGTTCGATACGGACTATCAAGGCGAATCGATCAAGGTCAAAGCAAAGCTCCCACAACGCTACTTAAAGGCTTTGGATCGCCTCACAACGAATTCGACCACTGTCATATTAAATTCAGAGATTGATTCGTAGGCAATCCTTGCTTCGCTCGGGGGCTGACTTAAGGACATATCCCTAATCAAAGATCGGGAGGTATTGGGAATGTTCGGACATCTGTATGGTGATGTCTACTACTGGACCGAACGCCACGGTAAACCTGAAACAACTAACTATTGGAATAGCTGCGCGATTCGTATAGATCGGGCAAATGTCTTAGCGTTGGTTGATCCGCTGCCTTTGACTGATGAAGAGATTCAGCAAATCGAGGAAATCGGCACACCAACCCACATCCTCTTGACCTGCAATTAGCATCTCAGAGAATCGGAGATTTACCGACAGCGATGGGGGTCTGTAATTTACCTCAACGCGCTCGGATTGGCGGAAGCGGAGACCACGATAGACGGTACTTTCGAGAGTGGAGATCGGTTGTGGGACGCTGTTGAAGTGATTCATATTCCCCATGTTGGTTGGGGGGAAGAGACCGCGTTTCTAGTGGAGCAAGAGAAGGGGCTTCTCATCGTGGGAGATGCGGTATGTGGCGGACGGGCAGATATTGGTGTTCCTGAAGGCGAGATCGGCATCTTTACCAATCAGCTTGAAGCTATTCCCGACCGTCAGAAGGCGCGAAATTCGCTGATGGGACTGATGGAATATCCTTTCGATGCCATCTGTTTTGCACACGGCTCCCCGATTCGACATCGGGCGAAAGCGGCATTGCAGCGATTTATCGACGCGAACTTGTAAGACCACCACATTGTCATGAAGCAAGCGAAGATTGAAGTGGAGAGATAACTAAGGGGTAGGGGTTGTGTTGGCTTTTCAACGTACATGACGCCGTCAATTTCCTCAAAATCCGAATCCTGTGGTCACAAGGTCGCATTGTTGTCGCGAGTCGAATTGTAATTGATTCGATGAATGGATGTCAAATTTCAAAAGTGTGAAACAGGAGGATTAACGATGCAACCAACTCAGCCAACATGGAGACGCTATCAAGAACTTCGTCCCGACGAACTGGCGGACTGCATTAAAGCAATCCCAATCGCCTTCTGGCCCCTTGGCCTTATCGAACATCACGGGTGGCATTTGCCTGTTGGATATGATGGACTCAAAGCGGAACGCATCTGCATTCGGATTGCCGAAAACACGGGCGGAGTCATCCTACCGACGATGTGGTGGGGCGCAAATGGCGGCCACGGGGATTTTCTCTGGACACACTATCAGCCGGAGGAAGCGACCGCTTCGATTTTGGTCAATACCACCAAACAGCTGATTAGATTCGGGTTTCGGATTATCGTGCTGCTCGCAGGACACTATCCCTGGCAAGGGATACTGGAAAAACATATCCCGCCGGTCCAACAGGCGCATCCCAACACCATCTTTTTATGGGGCACAGAAATGTCAATCTGCGGAGAAGCCGTAAAACTCCACGGCGATCACGCGGCGCGGGAAGAGACTTCCTACGGTCTCTGTTTATTCCCGGAGTTCATCGATATAAACGCCCTGCATTCAGGGCGGGACACATCAGCTTGGCCCAGGGGCGAAGTTCCTCCGGTCGAGAATCGCCATCGCGGCGTGTGCTTTGATCCAAACGACCCGCTGTTTGGACAGATGGGGGAGGATGCACGGACCGCCTCTGCAGAGAGAGGGGAGCAAGGTATTTCGCGTCTGGTCGCTCATCTGTTAGATGTAATAGGCCCCTTAGATGAACAGGCATAGGGGTGCAGTTGTGTGGCGATGATGAGAAACCGTTAGCTTCACATCATCGCCCTCAAAGATGGGTGAATCAAATGTTTGCCCTATTGACATCCCGTCACTCAAGATGAATATGGTTGGCATTGGATACCTACGGCTACAATGGGATTTCCAGAAGTAGAG
>JAKZSX010000046.1:0-4759 GCA_047517405.1 Candidatus Poribacteria bacterium
AGGACCTGATGTTCCCACTCCTGTTGTTCCAGATCCACCTGAATCGCCGTCAGGTCAAACGGGCTGCGTCCGACAAGTAGCGGCTCTAACCGAGTTGCTAACCCATTAACCGCCGCCGGGGTGAGGTCAAAGTTGACATCCGACATCTCGCCTAAGCCCGTGATATCGGCATCAGTTTGCAGACGAACGATGATGTGGTGGGAGATTGCCTTCTCCAAATTGGAAGGGTAGGTCCGCCCCATTTCGCGGGTTGAGTAGATTGGAATCAGTTCAATATTTGTAATCTTCATCTTTTCTCCTAGTTACGTAATGTATAATAACGCAAGTTGCTGGTTACTGAAAATTAATTGTTTTCTTGTAGGGGCGGGGTTTCCCCGCCCGTCAACTGCTGCACATATACTCGTAGGTCGCGCATCTTGCCCGACCATAGCTCCAGTTTTGAATCATAATCTTTTCGCGGCGGAACAACATATGTCTTTCGCTCCAGAGGAGCGATATGTCTACAGAATGGCTGCTGCATTTAGCCCCAGCGGGGCGGCATGTATATAGCACGCGGGATACACCAAATATCTTAAGCCCCAGCGGGGAGACATGTGTATAGCAAGCTTAGTATATTGTAATCTACACGCATACTCGTAGGTCGCGCATCTTGCCCGACACTCCCCCGGTTCAATACCGGCAGGCGTTCTGTAGGTCGAGATTCATATCTCGACACCCAAATGTTAACAGAACTGTTTTTTTCGATCTTATGTCCATACTCTCTAATACCCAAATCAAAGAGGAAGTTATTGATGGAAACGAAATTGATAGGCTTTATTTGTCTAGTGTCCGTCTTGATGCTAGTCGCAACCAATTTTCATGACGTCCAGGGATCGGAAATGGAAGTTCAATCGCCGGACCTCCGTACCCGCAAATCCGGCAGCGATTGGAGTCGCTTCTTGGGGCCAACAGGCGACAGCAAATCCCCGGAAACATCTCTCCTTACCTCGTGGTCTCCGACGGGACCCCCCGTCGTTTGGGAGAAAGAGATCGGGACCAGCTACGGTGCGCCAACCGTTTCCCAAGGACGATTGTTCATGTTCGATCGCCATGGCGAACTCGCTCGCTTAACCTGCATGAAAAGCGAGACCGGCGCTGAACTGTGGCGATTTGAGTATCCGACGGACTACGAAGACCTGTACGGCTATAATAACGGACCTCGAACCTGTCCGGTCGTTGATGGAAACCGTGTCTACATTTTCGGTCCCGAAGGCATGTTGCACTGTGTCTCTGTTTCAGATGGAAAACTGTTGTGGAGCGTGGACACCACCGCGAAATTTCATGTCGTCCAGAACTTTTTCGGTGTCGGATCCGCCCCGGTGGTCGAGGGTGAATTGTTGATTGTTCAAATTGGCGGTTCACCGCCGGGGCGCGCCAAGAATCTACTCGCCGCCCGCGATCCCGTTCAAGGAAACGACAGTGGTATCGTCGCTTTCAACAAACGGACCGGTGAAGTTGTCTACCAGATTACTGACGAACTGGCAAGCTATACTACTCCGGTGCTTGCGACAATCAACGGTCGTCGATGGTGTTTTACCTTTGCCCGTGACGGTTTGATCGGCTTTGATCCCCGCACTGGAACAGTGGATTTCCACTACCCGTGGCGTGCTAAAAAGTTTGAATCCGTCAACGCTTCCACTCCCGTTGTGGTTGGAGATCTGGTATTTATCAGTGAGACGTATGGTCCGGGGAGCTCGCTACTGAAAGTTCGTCCGGGTGGATACAAGGTGGTGTGGAAGGATTCCGAGCGGCGTCGCGATAAAGCGATGCAGTTGCATTGGAACACGCCCATCCACCACGAAGGGTATCTCTACGGTTACAGCGGGCGGCATTCCAGAGGATGCAAGCTGCGCTGTCTCGAGTTACAAACGGGAAAGGTGATCTGGTCGCATCGTGTTGATGAACGCGGATCATTGCTTTACGCAGATGGTCACTTCGTGAGCTTGGGTGAATTTGGCACGTTGACCCTGATTCGTCCTACCCCTGAAAAATTGGATGCTGTGTCCCAAGTCCTACTCACCAATGAACATGGCGAAAAACGGATTAAATACCCAGCTTGGGCAGCGCCGGTGCTCTCAAATGGGTTTCTCTACCTCCGCGGAAAAGATCGACTGGTATGCTTGGATCTAATCCCTCGTCAGTAACCTAAAATCGAGATGCGAATTCGACTTGACATTTCACAAATCTGTAGGGGTAGGTCTTGTGCCTGCCCAATACTTGATAATCGGGACGAGGATTGGGTGCCGGGTTTCACTGTATCTATTTAAAAAACGCTGATGCCGAAAGACTGAACCGCTATCATCGTTGATAGGAATTTGCGTTGAACCAGTCAACCCGACCTACCCCTGTAGGTCGGGCATCTTGCCCGACCCATATCCCGGCGGGACGACAGATACTCTTCGCTCCAGAGGAGCGATATGTCTATAGAATCTGATTCCCGCGCTCCAGCGGAGCGCAATGTATGGGATTCATCAATTTAATCGACCAATGAACCAATAAACTAATGAACCAACATAGCCCCAGAGGGGCGACATGTTTATAGAATATGGATATCACACATACACCCAAGCCCCAGCGGGGCGACATGTGTGTCGCATTGGATTGATGCACGATAGATTAACAAAATCACTGCTATAAGCTATCGAAGCAACTTGAATTGTCATACCAAATCGTTATTGAAACTATCCTGATTATAGCATATAATAAAGAGTGATTCATCAACAATATAATACCAAATTGATATTGAAATACTACATAACGAGAGGTTCAGGGAAATGCAGACAACAAGCCGATCGAACAGAGACGCGTTAATGCAGGCAATTGACATCTACCGCGATGCCATGCGTCCATTCATCATCCGTCAATTGAGACGGGTCCAGGGAGCAAGTGTCGAGGAGTTAATTGAGCGTGGATTGGGAGATCGACAGGCAGACGAATTCTACCGGAGACTAGATGAGAACGGTGACATCGAATCCGCAATTGACCTCAACTATTTCCCGAAAATATTCCGCGACAACTGGCGTGCTGCCTTTGCACAGCAATTCAATGATGATCCGAGTGTCCAGAACATGTTGTGGCTGATAAAAACGGCGAGAGATCAAATCGCGCATCCAGGGAGACAAGACATAGAGGCAGAGTATACCAGAGTCCATCTGTATCACATCGCCGATCTTCTCGGACGAATTAATGCGCCGGCCGAGAAGCAGGTGGTAGAAGCAATTCGCGATAATCTCTTCACCAACCCTGAGAGCAAAGATCAAGGGGGTTCAATGCAGTTAGACCCGGCAGCCCGATCCCCGTCACCGGAGATACGGGACAGGCAAGAAAGTCCACAACGTCATACATCGAACAATCTAACACCGTGGCGTGATGTCATCCGTCCCAACAACGATGTCGCGCTCGGGACCTTTGAAGCGGCAGAGTTCGCAGCGGACCTTCAGCAGGTGCACGACGGACGCGCCGACGCAACGGGATACGGGAATCCGGTCGGCTTCTTTAATCAAACCTACATCACTCCGGGCATCCGAAAACTGTTGGTTAACACCCTCAGACGGCTCGGCGGCAACGGTGGAGACCCTGTCATACAGACAAAAACTGGGTTCGGAGGAGGGAAAACCCATAGCCTCATCGCGCTTTATCACCTCGTCAAGAATACAGACGCGCTCATAAACCCACCACCGGACCGTGAAGATCATCAGCGTACCGGTGAGGAGATAAAGGGCATCATGCAGGAAGGTGAGTGGCAGCCAACCCCTGACAGACAGCCCCGCGTCGCTGTGCTCGATGGTACCTTTCTTGCCGCAACTGACCCGGCTGTAACAAAAGAGACGAATGACCCGTTAAACACGCTGTGGGGTGTGATGGCGTACCAACTCGGCGGACAGGACGCCTACGAAATTATCGGGGGGGCAGCGCGGGGAGGCACAGCGCCGGGCGGTGCTCAGCTTGACCGTCTCCTTGAACACGTTGGACCGTGTGTCATCCTGATGGACGAACTCGTGGCATACGTGCGGAACGCGGGCGATGCCAAAGACAGCATCTACACCTTTATACAGGTCCTCACTCAATCGGTTCGGCGGAGTAATAACGCCACTCTTGTTGTCACCCTGCCGGAGAGTACCATTGAAGCAGGTGCCGAGGGGGGTGCCGAGGCACTCAGCAGGTTAGACAGCATCTTGGGCCGCATTGAGGCGGTGTGGGAACCGCTAGAGGTACACGAGGCGTTTGAGGTTGTGCGACGGCGACTCTTTGGGCGCGTCAGGGATGAAGCGGCAAGAGATCGAGTCTGCAAAGCCTTCTCGCGGATGTACGCCAATTCACGTAGAGATTACCCTGAAGAGGTCAGTGAGCAGCGTTATCTGGAACGCATGAAGGTGTGTTACCCCATCCACCCGGCGATATTTGACCGTCTCTATTCAGACTGGTCCTCTATTCCACGGTTTCAGCGCACACGTGCAGTGCTTCGGATGATGGCGAACTGTATCAACCGCCTGTATCTCAGAGAGGACACTTCCCCGCTGATAATGCCCGCCAACCTCACCCTCAGCGATCCGGAACTGTCAAATGAATTTCTTCCATTGCTTGATGGTGAGTGGCGCCCGGTCCTGACAGAGGTGGACAGTGATGGCTCCAGAACCGACAACATTGACAGAAACGTTCAGAGATTTTCCAATATTGGGGGCGCGGCGCGACGTATCGCCCGGACTGTCTTTCTTGGCAG
>JAKZSX010000047.1:0-4464 GCA_047517405.1 Candidatus Poribacteria bacterium
CTGCGTCGTAACGATCAGTCCCGGTAGATGCACACCAAACCCGTCGAAATCGTGATACTTCAAAGCTGAAAGATCCACCTCAATCGGCATATCGGCGAGGGCTTCCCTTTCCTCTCTAGTCAGCCCTGTCAGATGGATGAGGACAGATTTCGGCTCGCGTGTGCTATAGTAGATTTGGGCGTTGGCAGGCTCTGCCCGTTCCCAATGGTAGACCGGGGCTTGTGCCAACTCCTCGCCCTGTCCCGGCAGGAACACATCGATCTTCTCAAAGAACGCTTTGCTCATCTGTTCTCATCCTTTGCTGCGGCCATCTCAGGCGGGCCCAGCCTTAAATAACCAAAATAGGTAAGCCCATACAAACGCTATCCAAATCTACGCAATTGTTTTCATCACACGGCTTAACCAACCCTTTTTCGTGAATTGGTACGCAATATGATTGAATAGTAGCATCAACACGATAATGAGGCTGCCGTATTGGTCATAACCAGAATTCCGCCGCTCCAGTAGGGAAGTCACATCCCAGACGAGTAGGCAAATAATAAGCACTAGGAAACCGTACTTATAGCTTAACGCTGTCGAAATTATGCCTTTCTTCCTTTTTGACTCTTTTTCGTTTTCTATTTGGGCAATTTCTTTAAGCACCCGCTGCCGCTCTTGCTCGTCTTTAATTTTGGCTTGTAGTTGCTGTTTCTCAGCGTCGGTGAAGGTCTTCATGGGAAATTACCTCCGAGTGTTAATTGAATGCGATATATCTGTCGGCAGCTGGAGCTTTGGAATAAGCGGAACGGAGATCTCCGTTCCCTACGCATTACCTTCGGTTCTAAACTCATGGGTGTTGGGTTTCGCTCTCGCTCTACCCAACCTACAACACTCAGCTCCTTGGGGAATGGACGAGGGGGACCTCGCCGCCGATATGTTAGACCGCACCAGTCTTAAACAGGTAAGCAAATACAAATACGATCCAAAGCCATGCAATCGTTTTCATCACGCGGCTTAACCAACCTCTTTGCGTAAAATAGTATGCAATGTGATTGAACAGTAGCATCAACGCAACCACGAGGTTGAGGTATTGGTCATAACTAAAATTTCGCCTCTTCAGTAATAAAGCCACGTTCCAAACCAGTAGACAAATAATAAACACTAGCATGACATACTTAAAGCTGAACGCTGTCGAAATTATGTCTCTTCTCCTTTTTGACTCTTTTTCGTTTTCTATTTGGGCAATTTCTTTAAGCACCCGCTGCCGTTCCTCCTCGTCTTTAATTTTGGCTTGTAGTTGCTGTTTCTCAGCGTCGGTGAACACCCTCATGGGGAACCACCTCCCGATGTCAATTGGTGAAGAAATCGAAGATGTTACTCAGTCGCGAAGTATCCGCTCTGTAGACTTCGGTGTATTGGCATTGGGTGCATGAGACGGTAGTGAACTTCTTGTTTTGGACATCAAACAGCTTGGCAAGTATGCCACCTGTTGCTTGGAAAATATCTGTCTCAAACTCATCATTGTCGCATTTAGGACACTTCCATTTTTCGTGGCGCATAGCCTCTTTCTCCTTTTCTTAGGTTGCCCCTGTGCCTCACTCCGAATTGGGATATCTAATTTAAGTTGCTGCCTGTCGCTGTGTTGGAATTTCTGTTAGGTTAATTGATTCAGTTATCCACAATAACCCAACACAATCTAACACTTTTTACAAAATTCTATAGTGTCGATTTTGGGGAATTGACCTACAGTAGGGCAACCACAAGAGGTTATCCCTACGGAGGAGGGAATAAATGTAGGGGCAGATCTTGTGCCTACCCAAAACAGTCTCGGAACGGAGAGTAGTTCGATTTGTCACACCTCAACAGAAACTAGGGCGTGTTGACATTTGACGGCACGTAGGTTGGGTTGAACGGGAACCGTGAAACCCAACACCCAGTCCAACTCAATCGGGAAACAGGAGTAGGCACGTTGCTTTGAATCCCAGTTTAGCGGGATTCCGCCGCGTCGTAATGTGCACACTCGTTACGGCATACGGAGTATGCCTACTACTATATAGGCTGAGCATCAACCTGTAGGGGTTGGGGTTCCCAACCCGTTGGGCGAGGGAACCTCGCCCCTACGATTAGGTATGTATCGCCGAATTACGGACACGCCTCACATAAATGTCAACAGAACCTAATATAACTATATAGCATAATAACAATTACGTTGATAGGTATATTCGTGATAGGATGCGACGACGACGTTGTGATAGTGGCGCGTCCGTCTTTACCTGAATCTTTCCTTAGAATTCAGTCATGATGTCTACTATTGTATTTCTCTTAACCTTAATTACCGTACCACTTATATTAGATGTATTAGATTTTATCCTTGAAAAAGAAGCTGGTCTCAACCTCCATGATGTGCATACAGTTGGTGGAAAGTCTTACGCTGGGATTACTCAAAAGACATGGGAGGCATAGCGTAACAGACAAGATGACAAAGACAATATACCATCACTGAAACTTAATCGTTGCGTAAGGTAAAAGAGGGAAGGAACACCAATGGAATCAAATCGGGGCATATATCAGGATAGCGGAGGAATTTCGTTTGCCGACATCGCTCTTCGTCATCAAGATGGACGGGCGTTGGCATCTGTTCGGGTTCGAACAGCTGGACATACCCACACAGGTGTCGCCAGTTTTGTGGCTGTGGACGAAGGAGTTGAGTTGGTTTACGATGACGGGTCGTGGGACTGCCGGGAGTGGCAGTGGTGGAAGGAGCATGGTCACGGGGATGAAAAGTGGCCACGGCTGGTTCCAGCAACTTCCGGTTACGAGGAACAAGGGGCAGAAATCTGTGTCACAAGTCAATACACATGCGATAACATCCAGACCTACCAAGAATGGTTCTTCCAAACACAAGACCGCGATGATGTGCTCACATACGACTGTCGGCAAACAATTCAGAATTGTGGTCCTGTTGATTTAGTTGAGTATGCCCAATTTTTTGCCTGCTATACCGAAACCAACAGGGCAAAAAGCCAATTCTATTGGTCAGCGGATAAACAGTTCAGAAGTTTTGAAAGCCTCGGCGGAAGACATCTGGACGCTTATATCGTTGCCCCCGGGTCAACTTTTGAACGACTCGGATTAATCCCACACGCGCTCCGGGGTGATGGCAAGGTTGCAGATACTTGGTATCGGCCTGCCTTGGTTGGTCAGCCCAGTCCAAAAGGCTGGCGTCATATCGTTTTCACCGAACCGGCTGTGACAGCCGGACTCGCCTCTGGAATGGGCGGCATTGCGATGGATTACATTGCGTATCCGGGAAGGGAGATTTTCGAGCGAGGCGAGGTCTTTTCGATTCGCATCCGGCACCATATCGTCAAAATGCCCAATCCAATTCAGGAGGATTTTGTCGAGGAACTTTGGGAGGCATTTGCGGCAGATCTCGTAGGCTAAGACTGTGCGCTTATGTATAGATCTCTCAATAGAATCGTGCTATAATATCCCTTACTTTGATGTGACTCATCTTCCTCCAAGAACCCCGCCTGCTAGTGGGTATCCGAATGGAGTAAACGAATGAAAATGAGCCTTGAGCAACAAAAAGAACAACTCATGCGGGAGGGATACGTCATTGTGCGCGACATGATTCCGCCCGACGAATTAGAACGATTACGTGAAAGTGTTGACATCATTATCGAAAAAGCACCCTCTTCGAGCCGGGTGACGGTGACCGAATGGGTTGATCGGCAAACTGCCAACGCTGTGGAGTTCTATTTCGGCGATCGCACCCTTGACTTCAGCCGCAGACTGATGGACGCACCCGATGCCGCCCCATTGGGGATGTGGGTATTGTGTCATTCGGGAACGGGTTGGCACCGTGACCTCCATCCAATTGATATGGCTCCGCTTGATGGATTACAAGAAGATATTCGGCTCAACGGTCCACCTTATCTTCAGTGGAATCTCGCACTCTATGATGATAGCTACTTACACGTAATTCCCCGCAGCCATCTGCGGCGTAATAACGAAGCGGAAAGCAAAAAGGAGCGTCGTATGGGGGTTGTTCCGCTGCCGGGAGAGATTACCGTAGATCTCAAAGCCGGCGATGGTGTCGTCTACATCAACTCCATCCTGCATAGTGCCACACCAAACGGCGATGACAAGCGACGAACGCTTCACTTTGGATATCAGGCATTTGGTGCCAAAGGATTTACACATTTCTTCCTCCCCGCTACAATGGGCGTTGAATTTGTGGAACATCTGTCGCCGAGGGCCGCCGAGCAGTGCCATCACTTTGAGGCGCTCCACGCAAAACGGCACGACGACGTGGCATTCACACTCCATGCCATCCTTGAGAAAGATGCAAATGCCTTTGCAGAAGGATTGCACCGGATTCACCGCAGTGAACACGCCCGGATGACTACCTTGGTTGTCCTGTCAAAGATCGCTTACTTGAGTCGCAAATACAAAGATTCTGATGCAGAAGAATATACCAAT
>JAKZSX010000048.1:0-2588 GCA_047517405.1 Candidatus Poribacteria bacterium
TCCAACCTGATTGAACATTGGCACCGTGGCATGAAAAGGAAAAGATAATCAAGAGTCAATATATTATTCTAACTGAGTTGCTGGTTGCTGCCTCGCTGGGACTATGAACGCATCCCAATCTCCGTATTTGAAAAGATTCCTGTTATTAGCAGATAGCTTTATCTATCTTTAGGTGAAAACTCTCAAAAATAATTCACTGTAATAAGAGGGGCTAAACATGCAAACCAAGGCTGTCTTCAAAACCGCAAAACCTTATCAAGAAGACGAGATGAATTTGCCTGTCGAAAATTTGGAAGAGGCAATTCCTTTTTATGAAAAAACAATGGGATTTCAAACAATCTCCAGAAGTGATGCCCCTCGCAAGTCAGCAGTTCTCGCAAGAGACGACATCCAGATTGGGTTATCGGAGAACGGTGGCGATCCAACACAGGATGGGTGTTTCTTTGAAGTCAATGATGTTGAGGCGACTTTTGCTGAGTTGAAAGCGAACGGACTGGAAAGAGATGATGCCGATTACCGTGTCGATACATACGGCGATACTTCCTTCTGCGTGTTCTTCGTGATAGCGCCAGACAAACTTTGCTACTGTATCGGTCAAAGATTATAACTTCCGATTCCACACTAACCCAAATTGCTAGGTTCTGTTGACATTTGGAAATTGAACCTAACAACTTGCGTTATATTAAGATCAAATCCCATCCATTCAACCCTCCAATCCGTAAACCTCCCTCATGACCAGTCCACCTCTCATTAAAATGCACGGTATCACCAAGCGGTTTGGTAGAGTTGTGGCGAACGACTGTGCAAATTTTTCTTTACAGCGCGGCGAGATCCACGCTATCGTTGGGGAAAACGGTGCCGGCAAATCGACATTGATGAAGATCCTCTACGGGCTTTACCAACCGAACGAAGGGGAGATCTACTTTCGGGATGAGCTAGTTCGGATTGACAACCCCCGTACCGCTATCAAACTCGGTATCGGCATGGTGCAGCAGCATTTTACACTCATCCCGGCGTTGACTGCTCTGGAAAATATCGTTCTAGCGAAGGAGCCGCGTCGATTCAAAGCCATTCTTGATACTGCGACAGCGTATCGTACTATCACAGGACTCGCCGAACAACTCGGTTTCCATCTCGATCTGAATGCAAAGGTCGAATCGCTCCCGATTGGTGCGCAGCAGTATGCAGAAATCCTCAAATCCCTCTATCACGGGGCGGAGATCCTAATCCTTGATGAACCAACAGCAGTGCTGGCACCACAGGAGGTTGCCGGGCTATTTGACTGCCTGCGCGGATTGAAAGCGGAGGGAAGGAGCGTCATTCTGATTACTCACAAGCTCAGCGAAGTCATGGCGGTTGCCGATACAATTACGGTGATGCGTCGCGGCAGATCGGTTGCATCACTTCCTCAAGCGGGGACGGATGTTGCTGAATTGTCCGAGTTGATGATTGGCAGAAAATCTTTTGATAGCTTAAAAGCTCAGAAAAGGTCTAATAAACCGAGTCAACGTATGCTACATCTGCAAGATGTTACACTTCACGCTAAGAACGGACGTGCCTTATTGGATGGGATTAATCTCGACGTTTTCGCAGGGGAAATTGTAGGAATCGCTGGGGTGGAGGGAAATGGACAGAGCGAGCTCATTGAGGTACTAACAGGGTTGCGGAAAAGCGATAGCGGAACGATTACCCTAAATGGCGGGTCAATTGCTAACCGATCACCGGCTGAGATTCGGCGGAAGCGTGTGGTGCATCTACCTGCGGACCGACATCGCCATGGCATCAGCCTCGATGACCGGATTGGTGACAATCTGATTCTCGGCAGCCACAATCAATCCCCGTTTTGTCGATATGGACTGCTGAGACGGAAAGCCGCTCATCAATTCGCGGCTGACGCAATTGAAAAGTACGAAATTCGCGCTGGAGATGTAAACCTCCCAATTCGGACTCTCTCTGGCGGCAATCAGCAGAAAGTGGTTGTGGCGCGCGAGTTGGAAAGCGATCCCGAATTAATCATTGCGGCACACCCAACGCGGGGGTTGGACATCAACGCCGCTCAGTTTGTACATCAGCAGTTAATTGATGCCCGTAACCGGTCCAAGGCAATTCTGCTCATCTCCGCGGATTTGGAGGAACTCTTAAGCTTGAGCGACCGGATTGCGGTGATGTATAACGGTCGAATTGCCGGTACTCTTCAGCCGTCGGAGACAAACGAAGCAGAGCTTGGGGCACTGATGCTTGGAGACTCAATGTAAGTCCCCATGCTTGTGACGGTTGTAAACTTTGATGGAGTGGCACCATGGTGTCTGGTATTCTATTGCGGTATGTCCTTGGTATTTTCGATTTTGGGTAATTGACCTATAGAAGTCTGAAGTCGTTTCAAGCGTATTAGGGGTAGTTCAATTTGTAAGTTATCCACAATAATCTAACACAATCTAACACAATCTAACACTTTTGACAGAATTGATGTCGATTTTGGAAAATCGACCTTCAGCAGGACAACCACGAGGGTTGCTCCCACAGGAATCGACCTGACACATACGTTGGCCTGCTGGAGCTATGGGTCGGGCAAGATGCCCGACCTACGG
>JAKZSX010000049.1:0-7271 GCA_047517405.1 Candidatus Poribacteria bacterium
GATCTCAGTCCGCTATCGGGTTTGACGCGCCTTGAGCAGTTAGATGTAGCGGATAATTCGGCGATTACGACTATCGCTTCGCTTTCAGGCTTAACGAGTCTCGAGCGGCTCGATCTGCGAAATACTGGGATTACAAGTATCGAGCCACTAAAGGATTTAACGAGCCTGGAGTATATCTATCTCAGAGGTACTTATGAGAATATCACAGATCTGGAGTGGCTCGGCGCACTTCCAAATCTGCGATCGGATATTAAACTCCCGAGTGTCGTAAGTATTCCGGATACGAACTTAGACGCTGCCGTGAGAACCACACTCAGCGTAACAGGGACGTTGCCGATGTCGGAGGAGATGCTGGAAAGTTTACTGACGCTGGATGCATCAGGCAGCGGTATAGAAGACCTGACGGGATGTGAATACATGACAGAGTTGACGAGTCTGGATCTCAGTAATAATCAGATTACCGATGTGTCGCCGCTGTCGAAGTTGTATTCGCTTGAGACGTTGATGTTGGATGGCAATACGATTCTGGACACGTCGCCGCTTTATGGTTTGCTGAGTCGAAATCTCAACAACGTTGATATTACGATATATCGCTATCCGTCGTGGGATGTGAACCAGGATGGGGATGTGGATAAAGCCGATCTCTATCTGATCACCCTAATCATAACGGGTACACGGCAAGATATCAATGGAGACGGCACTTTTGATGCGGACGATGAGACAGCGGCAGATGTCAATCGTGATGGAAGCCGTAATATAAACGATTTGCGGTTTGTGTTCGATTACCTCGATCGTCCTGTGAACCTTGGGGCACCGCTACTCCACGCAGAAACTGGACTGTTAGAGTTGAGTATGCTTGAGCAGATGGATGCGGATGGGTTGCGCGTGCAGCTGGAGATTCTGCGTGCAACAAACGATGGTTCGCTGAACTATCAGCAAACAGTTGCGTTCCTGCAGGCGATTCTAACAGCGATTCAACCGAATCAGACGGTGTTGTTGGCGAACTATCCGAATCCGTTCAATCCAGAAACATGGATTCCGTATCAGTTAGCGCGGGATAGCCATGTTCAGGTTACGATTTACGACACCCAGGGTGCGGTTGTCCGTCGCTTAGACCTCGGGTATCGTGTCGAAGGGTTTTACACCACGCGAGGCAAAGCGGCGCATTGGGATGGTCGCAACGCGGTCGGTGAACGTGTGGCAAGCGGTATCTACTTCTATCAACTCGAAACAGACGATGTCTCCCTCCTGCGAAAGATGGTGATTCTTAAGTAAATCGGTCTATACGAATACGTGCCAGGGACGGAGGGCAATCCGTCCCTACAAATCCTTTACTTCGGCAAAGGCATCAACCGCCTTTTGCATCTCCGTTTCCGTGTGCGTTGCCATGACGGTAAGCCTTAATCGACTCGTTCCCGTTGGCACAGCCGGAGGACGGATCGCTGGCGCGAATACACCTTCAGCAAGCTATGTCAACTTATTTCTGGGCTTCACTATAAAACCAGACCCTGCCTCAGTGAAGGTAATTGTCACATTGAACGCCCTGTCTGTATCTCCGATGGCACTTTAAGACTGACACCGGGCGGTTCGGTATCTGCTGGAGACAGGACTTTGAGATGTTTTTCAAGCGTCGTAAGGCGAGAAGAGGAGAATCGTATCTGCGCATCCACGAGGTTGAAGTTTAAAAACCGAGTGAAACCCAACCTACGATTCTACCCAGTGCAGCTGGAAACCTCGCCAGCGAAGAAGGGAAGTTTGCCAGAAACTCGATTAATCTTGGGCTTTCACATTGCCCCACGTCTGAAGCAACTTGCCAACGCCAGACAGATGCCCGCGCAGCCGAACCGTCGTTAACTGCTGTCGATCTCCTGACAACGATACCTCTTCTATTCGATAGTAGTAGACAACATCCGATTTGGCAGTTGTATCTGTAAAATGATAAGTGTGTCGCTGCCTGCTCGTGCCTGCGCCCAGAATGAGTGTGGGATTGATAATAACAAAGTCCCCATAGCGGCACTCGCCTCGCAGGATGTTGAAACCGGCGTTGTTTAACTCAGACTCGGTCGTCCATGTGATAACGACCGCACCTGTGGATTGCTCACGGACAGGACGGAAACTCGATAACTGCACCGGCAAGGCATTGCCCGCACGATAGCCGGGTGTTCCTTGGTCACTGCTACGACCATAGTATGTGTCATGTTGTGCGTATTTGAACGTTTGTTCTGAGGCAAGCAGCCATTCGTCTGCCATCGTACCGTCACTTTTCAATGCGTAACTGCGGATAATGGAACTACGCGCCTCACCTTCTGCTACCGGGAGTTCCCATGCGGGAGTTGTGCCGAGATTCCCCGCGGTGTCTGCGGGGTTGCTGCCTGAAGGAGGCGTGAGCGTAATCTTGAAGGCGGTATCGCTGAGGAGTCTATAGCGCCTCATGTCTATGTCGAGCAGCTGCTTTAAGTTAATGACTCGCGCCTCTCGGAAATCGCCCAAGTCGTTGCCTGTGCCCGAATGCCGTCCTCTCTCAGTGACAAGGAGCACTGCTTGATCCGCACCTACGAACGTTTCGCCTAAAGTAAAAGAAAAACTTGTTTCAAGAACATCCTCGTCTTCCGGGTCGTTCTCGATTGTCACTTCCCAACCTTGAAGGTTCACCTCCCGACCGCTTCTGTTGTGGAGCTCTATCCACTGTGGCAGCCTTGCCCTACTCATTGCATACATGATTTCACTGATAGCGATGTCGCGCCGCGCTGCGATGGGGATAGTGGTATCTTCAGGCGGCGATATAACCTGTTCGGGCAGAGGTGTCAGGTTGATAAAACCGGGTGTGGCGATGCCTCTGCCGCTCGTTGTTAACTCAACGTTGTGGCTTGCCCTTGGGGAGGCGATCCAGCTGCTCGCCTTTGTGCCGTCAGCAGCTCGCTTGGTTGTATAGACGAGACGTTCCATAGAGATGAGCGGCTGTATATTCACGCCTCCACTTTGACCTTTTTCAAAGATTAACCACGGTGTTCTCGAACGATCCAGCGTGCCTATTCGGTCAATGATACCGGGTGTGAAGGGCGATGGCACTAGCTCACCGAGTTTATAGAAATGGAGAAACCAACTATTTTCCGAAACGGGGAGTCGTGCACCGGTGGTGTTGTATAATTCAATCCATTGGCTCTCTGAACCATCTGCGAGGTTCCAATCTTGCCCCCATAGCACTTCACTGATAACGACGCTGCCGGCGGAGATGTCAACCGGACCGACGAGGTCTATTATGCCCCCATTGCGGAGGAAATTTTCAAGGTCGGGGAGTTCACTGTTTTCGCGGACGTTGTAGTGAGATAGAGGCGGCGGCCTGTCGAGTCCAGAGATCTCATCGTCTTTAGTGAGAATATAGAAACCGTTTGCTGGGATGCTGGCGTTCCCTTCGTGCGGCAGTGCCACCCGAAATCCTGGGAGTTTCGGGAGTGGGGTAATCGTGGCTGCGGGATGGATCTTCAGGGTTAGCCGCTCTCTCCCCTCTACGGGCAATCTGGGAGGTATGTATCTATTCGGCGGTTTGACGCGATCCTCAAATGCATTCACCTTTATAACGATGTCATCTCTATTGCGGAGATCCGGTGTAATTGTGAGGAAATATGGATAGTACTTGCCGTCTCTGCCGCTGGGATCGGGTATCTCTGCGGGGTCAGCGTAGTTTCCCTCTTGGATCGGCGGCTTTTCGACTTGTGGTGGATTGCGAAGATCTTCACCAAAGGGCGCGTCAAGGTACATCCAATCAATTCTCGCGTTTGTGATGTCGATGTACGCTGGTGTGAACACTTTCGGCTGCTCCGTTAGCACGATTTTCACCTCGAAGCGGCCTTGAATGCCTAAGGGTCTAAAGATGGAGGACTCAACTTTAGTAATTGAGACGACTTTGGGAATGCGGTCCCCCGGGTCCCCCGGCTCTTTTCTGACGAAATTCAGTTTTATCAGGGCTTCCTCATTTGTTGGAAGGGAGGTGATCTCATGATTAAGGAGTGCCTCGGTATCTGCAAGTGCCGCACTTTTCACTGCGCCTTTCTTTAGTCTTAAGATTATTCCTACGACTCCTATGAATCTATCATCAGGAACTCCTATGGGGATCCCAGCAGCCATTATTCTGAGTATGTAATTTTTACTATCCAATTGATCGATGCTAAGATTCAATGAACGGAGTAGCTGCTCAGGGATGAGATTAGTTAAAGGGAGTGGGGCATCAACGATTTCATCATATTGATTAAAAAGATAGGTTTCAAAATCAGCACTTGTGAGTTCCGATTTCTTAATCGGTTTATCAAAGCGGACGACAACTTGTATATCTACGTCGTGCTGAGCAGTAAAGGATATGCTTGCCTCTCTCGATTCGACCTCAATGCTATTCGGGTTTCCGTCGTCAACCACGTCGGTTGCTGAAAGGATTGCGGCGAATCCGCTATGGTCGGACCACGCGGATATTGGTATAAGGATCAATAGGGGTATGAGGATAAAATGTGTCAGAGAAGATGTTAATCCGTTTAATGGCATCAGTAGCAGCTTTCCTTTTCAACGAAAATCGACACCAGAGGCGAGGTTTCCAACCTCTCCAGCGAAATGTGTTTAATCCTGCACCTTTAGACGGCTCCATGAGGTGATAAAATTGTCGGTTGGCGAAATGTTTCTCTTCAAGCGAACCGTGACCAACGTCCGCTTTGCACCCGCTAAGGAGACATCCTCTATCCGATAGTAATAGACGACCTTCGGTTTCGCAGTCGTATCGGTGAAACTGTAATGATGCTTCTCACTACTCGTGCCTGCCCCTGGGATCAAAGTGGCGTTGATGATGATAAACGCCTCGTCCTGACGCTCGCTTCGGAGGATGTTGAAACCGGCGTTGTTTAACTCGGATTCGGTTGTCCAACTAATGAGCACTGCACCTGTTACCATTCGTTCCGGACGGAAGTTGGACAGTTGCACGGGAAGGGGACCGCCGAGTCGGAAACCGGGGGTACCTCTGTCATCGTTATCTCCATAGTACGTATCACCAAGATAATTTCTATCAGCTTGTCGCCATGCTTCTTCATAGGTCCCGGTCTCCGCAAAATCTGGGTACCTATCACGTTCGTCGTGATTCGGTCTGAAAAGCCCTTCGTATTGACGCACCAACGACTGACGCAGTTCGGGATCCTGTTCTGGCAAATCCCATACTTTCTCTTGTACATTCCCGATTATTTCCAGGTTACCTGCCTCGTCTACTATGACAGCATTGTCACCACGCACTGGCTTAGATTTGTAACTCAATCTGAGGTAGAAGCCTGTCGGACTCAAGAGTCGCCGTCGATTGCTGAGATTTAATACCTGACGATGCTGACGGGAAAGGTCATAGATTCGGTTATCTATCATATTATTCGAGGCGTTCTTAGAGACGAGGAGTAGTGTCTGGTTCGGCAAAATTATCGCTTCGTTGAAGATGAAACTGCCATCTACATAAGAGCCTTCTTCGTCTTCGATATTGCGTATCTCTAACTCCCATCCTTGAAGGTTCACTGCCTGCGTCAGTGAACTGTTGTAGAATTCTATCCACAATGCCATGTTGCGTCGGGGTCCCGCATCGAACATGATTTCACTGATGGTGATTTCACCGTCATCATACTCACGGTCTGTTGATAGCGTTCTGAAGCTGCCACCGTCTACCTGCGTTTTGAGTGCCCTGTTTTCATAGCCGGGGGTGCCGGGGGCAATTGACCTGTCTGCGCCAGGGGCATATCCGATGCCACCTTGGGTGCCGACTTCCTCCCAAGCGTCTTTGTGGTGCCCTTCATCTTCATAGTATTGAATTCTCGCCCAAGCTGTATCATGAGAAGCAAAGGTATTATGTCCGAAAGCCGCCACGTCTGTCGGGTAGTGCTGTCCTCTGCGGGGCCAGAATTCAGTGTTGAACTCACTGGAGGGATCAGGGGAAAATCCGTTGCCAGCGTAATCCTCAATCGCTTCGTCTTGTCCATTTTTATCGGACTGACTTCTGAGCAGGAGTAGGAACTTCCCTGTGTCGGGTAGATGCAGATTGGGAACGATAAGATACTTATGGATAGCCCCTTTTGCAGGTCCCTCAGGGCTTTCAACATTGATACCATCGGCGAAATCTGTAAACTTTGGATGCTTTGCTTGGAGCAGCAAGATCTCCTCAGGCAGCATCTCATAATCGGGGAAATCTACCAGATCTATATCCTCCCCGACTCCGGTCACAACGCTCAGTTCCCAGTTTTTGAGTTGCACTATTGAGTAACTAATGTTCTTCAACTCGATCCAGTCAAGATTATCGCGTGAGACATCGTTGCGCACCTCGTTGATAACAACTGTGTCGGAAGGCACCTCGTGTTTCAAAACTGGCGTAGAGACAGAGAATGGGTCCGGCACGTGCTGACTGCCGGGTGTCGCGAGATATGGAAGCTCTTCCCCTTGAGGTCCAAAGGTCCTGCGGAGTGTATTTCGGCGGCCCCCTTCGGGAGTGGCTTTCCAGCTTACCTCATAAGAGCCAAAGGGCACCGGATCTTCCCAATCTGAGTAAACGATGTCTCTATAAGCTGAAACAACTTCGACACTGGGTCTTCCACCACTCTCTCCTGGCAAGTCCCATTTGTCTAAGTGCAGGGTACTGATAGCATCAAGAACGCGTGCCTGCTTTCCATTTGGAAGTTCAACGACATCCCGGTCGGGATAGTTCCTGAGAGGCGTAAAGAGGAAAAAAAGCTGCGTCTTGATATGCTGGCTGGCTTGGGTATTGTAGAGTTCAATCCACTGGGTATAAGTCTCTTCCCCTGCATCGGGATAACTGAAATCGACACCCCACATAATTTCACTGATGACAATATCGTGTTTACTTAGAGAAAGTGTTGGGGTCAGGAGTTCAAGTGTAGCACCAACTGCAAAAAATTCCTCTAAGTCCGGCAGTGTCTCCGTTGTTTGCCTATAGAGTACCGTGTCTACTATGCCCGCCTCTGCTTGTGTAGGGGCTCTCCCGTAGACGACAAAAGCGTTCGGTGCAAATCCGACAACAGGGAGGCTTATTAACTGTGCGCCCTCGGATTGTGCTACCGCTTCGCAAGCAAAAGAGAAGATGACAGCCAGCAGCATGGCTAAACCGTACGGCAAAAAGGTTAATGATTTTGATAACATTATAAATGTTCTCCTCTCTTTTTTATCCGAATTTTGCCGTTCAAGTTCGGTAAGATTGAATATTTATCTGTTCGTTCGGGTCCCTGTGCCTGAACGGATACAGGCTCACA
>JAKZSX010000050.1:0-3715 GCA_047517405.1 Candidatus Poribacteria bacterium
GGACGTAACACTTGGTTGGAGATGAAGCCGGGCATCCCGTCAACGAGTCTGGCGCGATTGCGGAAACGTTCCTCAAAGGCTTCTTGATATTCTGATGCGACGTAGATTCGATTTGCGACAGTTATCACGGTGTTGACCTCCGTTTTGTCTTGGTATGATAAACGTGGATGGGGTTATGTTGAATAGGTTGACTGGGTGAGTTGATATCAACAAAAATATGTTCCCCGTCAACTTTTACGGGATAGGTTGCAATCCCACATTTTCCGGGCCAAATGCACTTGCCTGTTTTGACATCGAACTTCCATTGATGGATTGGGCAGACGATAACGTCGTTTTCTAGCTGCCCCGCGTGTAAAATTCCGCCGACATGGGGGCAGATATTGTTCACCGCGTAATACTTCCCATTGACGTTGTGGATACCGATGAAATTACCTTCCAACTTCGCGCTAATGCAGTTTCCGGGACTTACCTCATCTGTCTTGGCTGCTTTTACGAATCGAGAGACTCCCGGATTTCGTTGTACTTCTTGAATTTGTAAAGCCATAAGCCTCCTCTAATCGGTTCATATCAAAAACAGGAGCAAAGCTGCTGAGAGAAACCGGATTTTTGCGTTGGGTAACCCCGTCGCTCTTCCACAGCGTTATTACATACGGTTTCGATTGACTCTACCTCATTTCAGATATAAGGAAAAAACAATGAACGGACATCCTGAAATTATCGAAGTGCTTAACGACGTTTTAACTTCTGAACTTACTGCTATCAATCAATATTTTGCCCATTCTGAAATCTGCGAAAACTGGGGATATGAGCGTCTCCACCAAGCGATACGCGAACATGCGATCGGAGAGATGAAGCACGCGGAGGAACTTATCGCTCGTGTGCTCTATCTCAATGCCATGCCTAACATGGCACGCTATTTCGAGATTAAGATCGGGACGAATGTCGAAGAGATGATGCAAAATGACCTCGCCCTTGAAACAGAAGCGGTCGAGCGGCTAAATGAATTCATCCAACTTGCCCATACCCACAAGGACTTCGGATCGGAAGAACTTCTTGAGCGCATCCTCAAAGATGAGGAAGAGCATATTGACTGGATAGAAGCTCAACTCGACCAGATTAACCAAGTGGGCATCCAAAACTACCTCGCACAACAGATTGTTGCTGATGAAGAGGAAGCGTAGTTTGCTCCCGTATATGTTACAAAGATTCCAGAAAAGCGGTGAGTGCGGCTCTGTCGCTTGCGGACATCCCCTGAACTGCCTCACGCGATTGCGCTGCTTCCCCACCATGCCATAGAATCGCTTCCAGCAAACCTCTCGCCCGACCGTCGTGGAGGAAGTTGGTGTGTCCGTTGACCACTTTGACCAACCCGATACCCCACAGCGGCGGTGTGCGCCACTCCGAACCATTTGCTAGAAAATCGGGGCGATTGTCTGCCAACCCTGGACCCATGTCGTGCAACAGCAGATCAGTGTAGGGGTGAATCGTCTGATTGGAAACCGCCGGCACATCCGATAACGTCCCCGTCCGCAACGTCGGGATATGGCAACCTGAACATCGCGCGCTCTCAAAAAGCTGCTCGCCACGTTGAACAAGCGGGTCGTCGAGGTCGCGTCGGGCAGGGACAGCAAGGGTTTGGACGTAAAACGTCACCACATCCAAAATTTCATCGCTGAGTTCTGGGTCGTCCTCCCGTCCGTCGTATTGCGGTTGCCCAACCGAGTTCTCCCTTGGCAACAGCGGGGTTGTAATGCCTATGTCATCGTGGTAGGCCGAAGCCACCTGTTGAATCAGTGTCGGCTGATTCGCCTTCCACCCGAATCGACCGAGATTCAGTGTCTTCTCTTGGGCATCCCAAACAAAATTCGCTTTCCCTGAAATCCCATCGCCATCCTGATCAGCTTCGTCTGCCAAGGCGAGGATGGTGGCTTCAGGTATCGCTTCGAGTAGCCCTAAGCCGAACACAACGGGTGCGACGCGGGGCGAGATTTCAACATCGTCCGGTAATGGTTGATACGGGTCTGCGATTCTGTAGTTCGGCGCGCGGAGGTGCACCTTCACCCCGTCGCTTGTCGTGAGCTCACCCTCGATATAGTCGATCGTTACTGTTCCCTCCGGGGGTACACCGAAGATCGCCCGGTTATTGAGTTGTGTGCCGAAACCGGGAACTGGCACAGGTCCGTGTGTGCCGTTACCCTCCGGGTTCGGAAGACTCACGCGGAAAAGCATTGATGTGAGTTTTTCGCCCGATGTCGGCGCGCGGCCTCGCCCATCTCGCGCATGACAGTTGATACACGAGATATTATTGTAAACCGGACCGAGCCCCGGATTGACCTCCGCCGGGACCGTGATAAACGCCGCTTCAAACTCGACATCACCCGCGAGGTGCTTTGCTAGCCCGTCTGCCGAAAGGTTTGGCGCGGGTGTCGAAAACGCATGGCTCGTCGCGTCAAAAACGGTCGTCTCCCCGCCGGAAAGCCCTTTATTCAAAAGGCTCATCTTCGCCGGATCGGTCAGATTGCCCGAATCACAAGCGTTGATCAGCATACCAAGTAACATTATAGGGAATAGAACGTATGAACGATGATTTGATTTCATGATTCCAATCTCTTAATGTTCACCCAATCGATAAGAGGACAAATACAGCTTCATTGACTCGCCCCTTCGCGCACTCTCGCTGCCAACTGATATAACTCCCCTAACTCAAACCGATTTATGTCACGAAATCGTTGAACGGCTTCCTCAATAGGAACAAATTCCACGCTTGCCACCTGTTCACCACCTTCGGGATTTTCGGGGCTGCCGATGATTTCTACCGCTCCATAACCCACAACTCGATAGAATTTGGGATGTGGTAGATGCGGGCGATACTGTTTTGGGGCAGTCGAAAAACAGTACCAAGCACCGAATGGTTCAAAGGTTATCAGACGAGCACCAGCCTCCTCAATCAACTCACGACTGATTGCGTCCGAATAGCTTTCGCTCGGCTCCAACGTGCCGCCCGGAACCTCCCATTCCCCTGTTTGTAAGCGGAGTATTAACCACCGGTCCTCTTTGAACGGAACAAGGTTGACATTACTGATTAAATTGAGAGGTGGCATTTCGTTGAGACATTTAAACCTACACGTTACAGTTTGCCAACTGGTGTCCCCAAACAGGTTTGGGAAGTCGTCTCTTGATATCAATTTTTCCCCTGTTGACCTCATTGCAGTTCCCAGACCTGTACGTCATGCCCTGGAAGATCAAAAGGAGATTCACCATACTCAAGCAGAGCCAAGCCGCTATCATCTGTCTTAACAACAAGGTGGAGCTGATGTGGTGAAACGCTTGTGTCCACGCGCTCAAGTAATAGGAACTGTGTACCGTCATCAACGGTTATATTTACCTTCGTCCAGAGGATGCCTTCACCGTCCATATACGTTCCCTCCGACAGCAAAATTTGGTGCGGCGTCTCTGGCGGTAAGGTGAAACTTTCGCCTACAATATAGGTCGAATTTGGGTTGGTGTGTTCTATGAGTACCCAAGTCCCAGGGATAGGCACCTCAACCCCGTTCTGATCGATAACCCAAACGCGATCGCGTTCTTCCAGTGGGGTTGGGGTCTCTGTATGAGGCATCCCCGGCTGTAGGATCTGCTGAATCTGATCGCAGGAAGAGAGCCCCGCAACCATAGCCAATACAAGCAAGAGTTTTGTGATTGTTCCGATGTGCATTTT
>JAKZSX010000051.1:0-6666 GCA_047517405.1 Candidatus Poribacteria bacterium
TGTCGGAAGCAATCGAAGAGGTCGCTGATCAGCTTTACGCGATGATTGCTCAATCCTTTTTGGCAGTCACTGACGAAAGCGAGTGGGAAAGCCGTGCGTTAGACACAACGTTTGCGCTGCTCTGCGAATTACCTCGACTGAAACAGCGTGCCCTATGGAACCGCTTTGCCTCTCTGAGAGATCCGGCGGTGTGGGATGCCTATCTGCTCCACAGCGGAGTTTCCCGTGAAAAACTTGTCGAACTGGACATCAGGGATAAGGTAGATGAAGCTATTCTAAGACGGGATTTTCAACCCTATCGAAGCGTCCTAGACTCTCTCGATTTGGCGTTTGCTTTTGACTATCAGATGCAGTTGGTTGTAAGTACGTACCCCGGTTGGCGAGTGCTCTTCTACCACGATGTTGGTTATCTCCTAACTCGATCCGGTCCCGTTAAGGAGAACGCCAATCTCTACCGAATCCCTGTGCCGCTTTTGCCCCGCGCAATTTCTGAACTTGGAGGCCGCTACTACCAAGCAGATCTCCACCCCGAAACACAGATTGGTGATGCCAATTTCTTGGAGCATCCCCACCGCGGCTTCACCACCGGACAGACCGGGGTTATCGGATCTGGCTGCGTCATCTATCCGTGTACACTTGGTGGCTTGAGCGTGAGGGTAAAGCAGCGCCACCCTATCCTTGGCGACTTCGTGCAGATTGGCACGGACGCAAGTCTGCTGGGTCCTGTACGAATCGGGGATCGCTCCACCGTCGGTACAAATACAGAGATCTACGGTTTTGTTGAAATCGGCACCGGCTGTCATATCGGTTCTTCGGTGGTTATCGGGACCATCCGGAGCGAATCTATCAAACCGGGCGTGATTCGTCTTGGGAAAAACGTCTCGGTGGGTGACGGGACGATTATCGAAAACACCTCGGCGATAGATCTGATTATTCCGGATCAGTCAGAGATTCCCGCACGCAGCCATGTCGCTAACGATGGCTTTGGACATCCCAGATATGTGACGTAGAAAGGAGGGACGCATGAACAAAGTCCAACGCGCACTAATCAGTACCTACGATAAAACTGACCTCATAAGTCTTGCCAGAATCCTTGTTCAGAAAGGTGTAGAAATCCTTTCAACGGGCGGCACGGCAAACGCACTCCGCGAATCGGGGATTGAAATCGGTGAGGTCTCCGACTACACCGGTTTCCCAGAAATGCTTGATGGACGGGTAAAAACCCTCCACCCGAAGATCTACGGCGGTTTGTTGGCGATTAGGAATAACCCCGATCATGTCGCTCAAGTGTCGAGCCAAGGAGTTGAATTCATCGATCTCGTCGTTTCCAATCTCTATCCATTTGAAGCAACCATTGCTAAGGAGGGAGTAGAGCTCGCCGAAGCGATTGAAAACATTGACATCGGCGGACCGTCAATGATTCGGGCAGCTGCCAAAAATTACCGCGATGTCGCCATCCTTACTGACCCAAAGCAGTATCCCGACATCATCGCGGAACTTAACGCAAATGACGGTTGCCTTTCGGAGGAGACCCGGTTTCAATTGGCTAAAGCGGCGTTTGCACATACCGCCCATTACGACACAGCGATTTCACACTACCTCGCCAATCTGGATGCCGACGACGCTAACTTTCCAAATTTACTCGACCTTCGGTATGAAAGCGCGCAAAGTCTCCGATACGGTGAGAATCCTCATCAGCGCGCGACATTCTATCGTACACATGCTTCGCCTGAACCGTGTGCAGCATGGGCAAATCAACTGAGTGGTCAACCGCTTTCGTTCAATAACATCCTCGATTTGGAGGCGGCAATCGAAATCGTTAAGGACTTCTCCGAACCAGCTTGCGTGATTATCAAGCACAATAACCCGTGCGGATTAGCAACTGCCAACACTTTGGAAGAAGCGTTCAACGATGCCCTCGATTGTGATCGAACCTCCGCTTTCGGTTCCGTCATCGGTTTGAACCAAAAAGTCTCCTTAAAAGTAGCAAACGCTATTCGTGAGGCGGCAACCTCAGGAATCAAAGTCGATGCTATCATCGCCCCAAGCTACACCCCGAAAGCATTACGGACTCTCTCCCGCGTGAAGCGCAGACCAATTCTTGAAATAGGTGAACTTCGGCAGGATGCTTCGATTAAGCAGATCCGGAACGTTATCGGTGGGGTCCTTGTCCAAGACCGAGACCTCCATGAAATTACGCCCGATGACCTGAAGGTTGTCACGAAGCGTCAGCCAACAGACGAGGAGCTTGAATCACTGCTGTTCGCATGGAAGGCGTGCAAGCATGTCAAATCGAACTGTGTATTGCTCGTTCAAGGCTCAAAGACGGTCGGAATTGGTGCTGGGCAGATGAGCCGCGTCGATTCGTGCATTATCGCAGCACGAAAGGCGGGCGACCGGGCGAAAGCATCCGTCCTCGCCTCCGATGCCTACTTCCCATTCCCGGATGGGGTTGAGATCGTTGGTGAGGCAGGCGTGCGAGCAATCATTCAACCCGGTGGCTCAGTGGGCGACCAACCTGTGATTGAGACAGCAGATCGGTACGGTCTGGCGATGGTCTTCACCGGCGTCCGGCATTTTCGGCACTAACAAACCGTGTGAAAAGGAAACACTACCAACCGAATCGTCACGGCAAAGATAATTCCAACACTGTGAGGGAGAACAGATGGAGACAATTCGACTTGGATCAGGTCATGCAATCCCTGTTTTAGGACTTGGGACATGGACGTTGCGTAACGAACAGTGCAAAACCGTCGTCAAGAACGCCCTTGCACTTGGTTATAACCACATCGACACGGCTTGGAT
Organism: Candidatus Poribacteria bacterium; assembly: GCA_047517405.1. Lineage (GTDB taxonomy): Bacteria > Poribacteria > WGA-4E > WGA-4E > PCPOR2b > PCPOR2b. The sequence continues at coordinate 2,806 of JAKZSX010000051.1, forward strand.
GTACGCCAACCAAAAGGAGATTGGAGATGCATTGCGTGAGGTCGGTGCAATCAGGGAGAAGCTTTTCATTACCTCCAAGATTTGGCACACCCACCTGAAGTACCACCAGGTCCACTCCCAGAGCGATGAATGCCTAGCGGATCTGCAAACCGATTATGTAGATCTGTTGCTGGTTCACCATCCCGGCGATGGCACTGTACCGATGGAAGAAACCCTGTCCGCACTCAACGAGATACACGATACGGGCAAAGCGAAAAGTATCGGAATTAGCAACTTTAGTATTGAACAGGTGGATCAGGCAAGGGGACTTTCTCAGGCGGCTATCAGTACCAATCAGGTGGAATATCACGTCCATAGTAAACAAGAGGACCTTTTGCAGCACTGTCAGGCACATCAGATTCCCCTGACCGCTCATCGTCCACTCGCAGTTGGGGAAATCGTTGGCGATCCGGTCCTAGGAGGAATTGGTAGCAAACATGGAAAAACGGCGGCACAGGTTGCTTTGCGATGGCTGCTCCAGAAAGGCTTAATAGTCATCCCCAAAGCTAGTTCTGACGCTCATTTGAGAGAAAATCTTGATCTGTTTGATTGGGAGCTCACATCTGAAGAGATGGAAACGATCAATAATCTTTGAAAAGGCAGCAGTATAAGGACTTCTCACCACCTTGAAATTGATTTAGCAATAGGAGGTATTCCATGATTAGACCCACCGAAGCCCAAACAGCACAATGGAAAGAAAAAGGTTGCCTTGTCTTTGAAAACGCGATTCAGGGCGATGACTTAAAACGACTTCAAGGTGCCTTTGATTATTGGGCCGAACAGTGCAAACCCGCATGGTTAGACCGTGTAGAAGCAGGCGAGATGGCTGCGTCGTTTTACGACATCCCTGATCCCTTTGCAAAAGATGAAATCTTCGTAGATATGATCGATCACCCCAGCTATTACGGTAGTTTGATGGCATTTACGGACGATGATTTGATTCTGCTGGGACCGCAAGTTCGCACTGTCCCGCCGGGACCCGTCTGCTATTCCGGTTGGCATCCTGATGTTCCGCACAGCAATCCGCTGCATATCAAAGTCCAAGTTTACGTGAACGATGTCGAGCCTGGGGCTGGCGAATTTGCTTTTGTGCCAGGGAGCCACAAACCTGACGCGGGACCTTACTCCAAAGCACAGCGGCTAGAAGCGATGCCCGGTCATAGGCGGTTTCCGGGGAAAGCGGGCACCGCTATCATGTTCAACTCGTACGGCTGGCATACTGCCATGGATAACCCCACAGATACGCCACGAAAATCACTCATCCTTATTTACGAGAAACGGACGCCGGAGCGCGTAGATCCAAAACGGTTTGCCTCTGTTGCTCACCTCTGCACGACGTGGGAACGGCGCAAACTTTTCAGTTTGGAGGCGTAATGACTCGAATAGATTCCCATCTCCACGTTTTCGCCAAGGTCTCCTCTGAATTTCCGAGAGAACCAACCCCGGTCTGTCCGGCTGATCGGGAAGAGACTGCCGAAAAACTATTGGGCGAAATGGAAGTAAACGGTATTGACCAAGCAATGCTCGTGCAAACCGGCGGCACTGGTATCGAACACCACGCCTATCTGCGCCACTGTTTGAAAACGTATCCTGACCGTTTTCTCGGCATTGGGTTAACACCACCAGATCTCTCTGACCCGGAAGATCACATGAACAGGCTAACGGACGGCACCGGGATTATCGGTTTTCGGTTGTCTTCGATTGGCGGTCCAAGAGATCCGTTTGCGCGAATCAACATTAAGGAAATCAAAACTTATCGTGTCTGGGAACATGCCGCAGCGGAAGATTATGTGCTCTGGCTCTACCCACGAGCGGTTGATGCACACCTGCTTCCTTATTTGATGGAAGCTTTTCCTCAAGTCCGGGTCGTCTTGAACCATCTTGGCATCTGTCCTGGCAGAGGGAAGTTTTCTTGGGATGCAAAGGGACGCCCGCGGATTGAAGCGGCGGAGTACAATCCCGCCTTTCACACAACCCATCGTCTCGGCTGTTTTGAAAACGTAATGGTGCATGTATCAGGTCAATACGCCTTCAGCAATGAAGCGTATCCCTATCGGGATCTCGCCCGATGGCACCAGCGACTCCTCGATCACTACGGCGCGAAGCGTCTGATGTGGGCGACCGATTTTCCTTGGATCTTGGAAGATCCCGGTTACGGCCAACTCACCGGCATCCTCAAGGAGTTGTTGCCAGATTTACGCAACGACGCATACGATGACGTCATGGGTGAGAATGCGAAGCGGTTTCTAAGATTTCCTGACAGGGCAGGATAGTGTGTTTATTAGGTTGTGAAACCTTCGCACCTCTCTCTGATGTGACTGGAATTCAAAGTAACTACCAAACCACGCTTCCTGATGGGGCACTACTACTTATTCTACAAGGCATTACGTCACGTATCCATGAGACAACCAACACAAGCTACAACACCGAATATTGTTAAGGAAATTCAAGGAGGCAAGGTTCGTCCCGTTTACTTGCTGTGCGGGGAAGAACAGTTTCTGGTAGAAAGTACGCTTAAGCAGATCCTTGAAGCACTGCTCTCACCTGAGACCCGTGATTTTAATCTGACTCATCTTGATGGCACAGAGGTCGCTGTTCGTGAGATACTCAGTGCAGTAGAAGTCTACCCAGTGATGGCAGATTGGCGCGTTGTTGTTGTAAGCGAAGCCACGGTGTTCAAGAGACAGAAGGGTCCATCATCGCCGGAGATAATACAGAATGCTGTTGAAGCTGCCGAAGAGGGAAACCCGCGGAAAGCAATCGCGTTGATGGTTAAAGTTTTGGGTGTTTCGGCACAGGATGTTGCTGATGAGAATAATGATTTCAGAGACGCCATCAGCGAACTCATTGAGGAAAACGAAGCTGGCTTGAGTCCTGAGTACCTCGAATTTCTCCGCACCTTACCACAAATTACTGCTCAGGTTGATGATTTCCAACATATATCCGGTGCAGCTGACGATACCGAAATACTGATTGAGTGGCTAGGCGAGGAATTACCCAAAGCGAGCGTTCTGATCTTTACTGTCAAAGGAAATGTTGATGGACGAAGTCGGCTTGTGAGATTGATTGGTCGTGTCGGTAGGTACGTCTCATTTGCCCCACTCGAACCCGGGAGGTCGGGTCAGCAAGATCGGGTCTACCAAGGTGTTTCCAGAAAACTCGAAACATTCGGGAAGAAGATTTCGCCCAGTGCCTTTAGTCTCCTTCAGAAGCGGACAGGAAACGATATGCACTTGATTGCTGAGGCAATCGAAAAGATAATCGCTTTTGTTGGAGAGAAGACACGAATCGACGAACAGGACATCGAAACTATCATCGCCCAGAGCAGTTTTGAAAACATCTTCGCCCTTACGGATGCACTTGGAAAAAGGTCCGTTTCACAAGCTTTGTCCAGCCTCCACAGCGTTCTAGAAAGCGGCGAACCTCCGATTAAAGTCAACGCACTCATTGCACGGCAAGTCAGGCTCACACTCCAAGCGAAACTGCTTGCAGAACAGGGAGAACTAAAACCGACGGCGGATCGAATGAATTACCAAAGCTTCGCAGATACTGTTTTCAAGCCGCTTGCTGCAAAAATGTCCAATTACCTCCCCAATGCATCGCAAGTCAATCTTCTGAAACAGAATCCTTATGCTGCCTATAAAGTCATCCAAGCAATTTCTTTTTTCAGCACGGAAGAGTTAGTATACGGATTGGAGCAAACACTGGAGGCGGATGTACAACTCAAGAGCAGTCAATTAGATCCGGAGTGTATCTTAGAGCAACTGGTCTATGAGCTTTGCACGAAGCCAGATACCAGAAGGTTGGTAAGGAATAGAATAT
>JAKZSX010000052.1:0-3086 GCA_047517405.1 Candidatus Poribacteria bacterium
ACACGCTATCGTCGGAAGAAAAGCACTTCTTGGACGTGAACGGTTATCTTCCGCTTAAGAACATTCTTACCGAAGAACAGGTTGCAAACCTGATCAGTCGGTTGGACGAATTGGCAGCATTAGAGAAAGAGGACGCCGGCAAGGAGCTCCATCAAGAGGGAGGGACAATCAGGGTGAGCAACCTCGTCAATAAGGGCCCGATGTTCGAGGTTGGTTTCTCGCACCCGCGCGTCCTTGCTGCCATACGGCATGTCATAGGTCCTAGGTTTAAGCTGTCCTCTTTAGATTGCCGGATGGCACTGCCCGGACAGGGGCACCAAGCGTTTCATGCGGACTGGCGTTCGGGGGTGCAGCCGGGCGATTACTACGTTTGCAACTCCATGTGGTTACTGGACGATTTCACGGCGGAGAATGGTGCGACGCGTGTTGTGCCGGGATCGCATCTTAGCGGCAAGCACCCCAAGGACGCGCTAAAAGACGCAACGCAAAAACACCCGAAGGAAATTCAATTGATAGCCTCGTCGGGAACTGTTATCATCTTCAACTCGCATCTTTGGCACGCAGGCGGATTAAATCAAACCAGTTCGGCACGCCACGGGATGCTCGCCTATTACTGCCGGCGCGATCAGAAACAACTGACAGACCAACGCAAATTTATCCATCCGGACACACACGCTCGACTGAGTGCGGCAAAACGATTTATTTTGGCGGTTTGAGCGCATAACTCGGCAAAGTCAAGCCTTTCGTTCTGCGAAGCATCTCCGATACAGGGCGACAATCTCTTCGTGTGTGGGCTGGCGTGGATTGTTGGCGGGGCTACCGCTCGCAATGGCGTCCGATGCCATCTGATCAACAACCGCCTCAAACTTGTCTAGATTAATGCCAATCTCGCCCAAACGCGGCATCTGAATATCGTTAATCAACCGTTCCACCGCTGCAATCGCGAGATCCGCCTGCCCCATCAGCGACAACCCGTCAACCGGCTCACCCATTGCGCGGGCGATATCGGCGAAGCGGGTAGGTGTTCCGACGACGCTGAACTCCATCACATCCAACAGCAGGACGGAATTTGATAGACCGTGATGGATGTGGAAATACGCCCCGATTGGGCGGGACATCCCGTGCACCAACGCAACGGAGGAATTACTAAACGCCATACCGGCGATGGATGCCCCAATCATCATATCCGTTCGCGCCTCAATGTTTTCGCCATTTGCCCACGCTTGACGCATTGAACCGGAAATAAGACGAATCGCCTTTAGTGCCAGCGCGTCAGTGATTGGTTGAGCGCGTTTGGAGATGTAAGCTTCAATAGCGTGTGTCAGAGCGTCAACCCCGACCGCAGCAGTCAGGTGGGGTGGTGTCGTCAACGACAACAACGGATCGATAAGTGCGACCTGTGCTAGCAGACACGGGCTACTTAGCATCATTTTCACGTTGTGTTCGGTGTCGGTGAGGACCGTGACTTTCGTGCACTCGCTGCCTGTCCCGGCTGTCGTCGGGATAGCGATAAGTGGTGCGCCCGGATTCGGAATTTTGTCCACGCCCATGTACTCCGCGAGCGGGTCGTCGTTGGTTAATCTCACAGCGATGCCCTTTCCGCAGTCGATCGCGCTACCGCCGCCGATACTGACGATCAAATCGCAGCCATCGCTACGGTACTGTTCCAAGCCATCGTTGACGTTTTGGAGCGTCGGATCGGGTGTCACGTCCTCGAAAATGGATGCGCCAATCCCAGCGTTGTTCAGCTGCTTCACAACCCCATCGGCGTAACCGAGTTTGGCGATGCCCGGATCGGTGACCACCAACGCTTTCTGTCCTCCCAACCGTTTCGCACTCTCGCCGACCTGCTTCGCCGCTCCGATGCCGGTAATGACAGTTGGCGGGATTGTGAACGAAGATACCCCCGAATTGGAAAAGTTCATCGCGCTGCTCCTTTGGCTCTGAACGATTTTTCAACAAAAAAATAATGGGTAGATATGGTCAACTTGCTTCGGGAAACAGTTCCCGATACTCCCGATCAAATTCCGCCGAACCGTCATCCAAGCGGCGTTCTAAGGAAACGCCCGGTAGAAACGGCGGAAGTTTGCCCGCCAAGAAAACCTCTCGATAGCTACCATCCGGGTAATGCGTTTGCCGACCATCGGGCCATAAAATGGTGTGGATCTGACGTGCAACTGGCTTCTTGAAGTCGGGTTCGACACGGTATTGCTCGATCGCGTCCCAATCGAGTTCAACACCCAGTCCCGGCGCTTGCGGAACTTTAATGTGTCCACCCTCTACCTTAAATTCCTTGAGCAAGGTGTGCGAATAGATATTGATACACGGAATGGCGGGCCAACGGGCATTCTCTAGCACAGCCCCTAGGTGGACAGAGAAGATAGTGGTCAACCCTGTTCCCACCATCTGCAACCAGAACGGCATCTGGGCTCGCTCTGCGAGAATACCGTCTTTCAGGGTGCGGCTGACACCGCCACCGATGACAAATCCGTCACACACGCCTTCCCGTATCGCGGTCATTACCGGCGGGCTACCCATGTGCATGGCAATCGGGGTGCGGATTTTCCGTCGTAACAGCGCATTTCCCGCCACATCGTCCTGGGGAATAGGGGATTCCACGATTGCCAGATTGCTGTATTTCTGTTCCAAACGGCTGATTAGTGGCGCAGCCAAATCTACGCCTACGAGCAATCCATTGAAATCTGCGTCTAACTTAAAGTGAGGTGACACCGCTTCGCAGACTACTTCTAACTGTTGATCAATGTCGAACCAAGGACGCGCTTTTACCTTGATATTTGTAAAGCCGTGTGCCTCTGCGGCTTTTGCTTCTGCTGCCCACTCATCGGGTTTCATATCTTGCGCCCACCAGGACACCGGACAGATCTCGCGATATTGTGTTCCCATCAAGCGATGGCACGGCACGTCTAGCAGTTTGCCGGCGGCGTCGAATAGTGCCATCTGTAGTCCAGCACCTAGACTGTCGTCCGAAAGGTATTCAAAAAGGTTACGATCGAGCACCCGATTAAATTGAGCGTCTCCTGATTGTCCCCACGTGTAATTCGGAATCGTTTCCCCGATTCCAACGA
>JAKZSX010000053.1:0-8235 GCA_047517405.1 Candidatus Poribacteria bacterium
GCGTGATAGGACAAGAGGAATCTCTTACCTCCAAGACATTTGTCTGGCAGTTTAAGCGAGGGTCTGGTAAAATAGTGCATTGTCGCACCAACCGGTGACGCATTCAGTCGTTCTTGATCTGTTGATAAGGTGAAAAACCAATGGCCCTTTTAGATGCCAAGTTTCTCAAACAGATTGCTCGCCTCCACATTCGTTCCGAAGATGTATTTCGGGGGAAGTTTAAAGGTGAACGGCGCAGCCTCAACCGTGGCGCGAGCGTTGAGTTTGCGGACTACCGGACCTATGAACCTGGTGATGACCTGCGCCACATCGACTGGAACGTCTACGCCCGGTTGGATCGGCTCTTTCTTAAGTTATTCAACGCAGAGGAAGATCTCCCAATCTTTATCCTGATCGATAACAGCATGTCAATGGATTTCGGACGCCCCACAAAACTAGAGTGCGCCAAGCGGATTGCTGCGGCACTGAGTTATATCGGTTTAATCAGTTTTGATCGCGTATCAGTCTATACGTTCTCAGATCAGCTGACCTCCATTGTATCTTTCATGTACGGTAAAGCGCAGTTTCCCAAGGTGTCACAAGCCATTGAGGGAATTGCCGGAGGTGGAGAGACGCATCTAACAACGTGTTTACAACGTTTTATTACCGAGACAAAAGGGGCTGGTGTTGGAATTATTATCTCGGATTTTTGGGATATGGACGGTTACGAGACAGGCATTAAACAACTCTTATCCCGAAGGTTTGACCTAACGCTCATTCACCTTCTCAGTGATGAAGAAATGCACCCGCAACTTTCGGGCGAGCTGCAGTTAGCGGACGCAGAGACGGGGCAGGCTAAAGAAATTACTGTCAATGAACAGGCACTTGCAAGTTACACCGAGCGATTGAACGCTTTTTGTGAAAATTTGAAACGCTATTGCCTGAATCGCGGCGTGACTTATATTCGTATGAATCACCAAACATCCATTGAACAGTTCATTTTGCGCGACCTACGACGGAACGGTTTTATTCATTAAGGGAAAGGGGGTAACTCATGGCACAACCAATTGTCGCAATCGTTGGAAGACCCAACGTAGGGAAATCTTCCCTCTTCAATCTGATTGCGAAAGAGCGAATCGCCGTTGTCCACGATCAGCCGGGTGTGACGCGAGACCGCATTTACGCCGATGTCAAGTGGGGGGATGGTCACTTTACCGTTGTGGATACTGGCGGTTTAGATCTCGATCCGGAGGATCACCTAATCAACAGCGTACAGTGGCAGGTCGAAGTAGCTTTGAACGAAGCGACGGTTATCCTATTTGTCGTTGACGCACAGACGGGAATTATGCCGCAGGATCTGCTTATCTCGAACATGCTGAGAAAAACAGATAAACAGATTTTTGTCGCCGTCAATAAAGCGGATAACGTTCGGTTGGAAACTGAGGGGACAGAGTTTTATCAACTTGCACTCGGTGAACCTTTTTTTATTTCGTGTGCACAAAACATGGGGATTAATATTCTTCTTGACGAAGTTGTGTTCGCCATGCCGGAAGCAGAGACCGAAAGACCCGATCCCGTCACCGAAGCGATTAAAATTGCTATCGTCGGCCGTCCGAATGCAGGCAAATCGTCCCTTATCAACGCAATTCTCGGCGAAGATCGGATGATTGTCGACCAACGCCCCGGCACAACGCGCGATGCGGTAAATACCAGCTTTACCCATAACGCCGTTCCGTTTGAGTTAATTGACACCGCAGGGATGCGTAGGAAATCTACCATCAATAGCCAGCTAGAACAATGGACCGTCCAACGCGCCATCCGTAGCATTCGCAAAAGCGATATTTCATGGCTTGTCGTCGATGCTACCCGCGAAATCGCGCATCAAGACAAAACCATCGCCAGCTACATCGCAAGACAGGGCAAAGCGTGCATCTTGGCGGTCAACAAATGGGATTTAATTGCGAAAGACAACTCCACTTTTAATCAGTTTGTTGAATCGATCCGCCGACAGATGCCACAGTTATTCTATGTCCCGTTGCTCTTCGTTTCGGCGCTTACGGAGCTGCGTGTGATGAATCTTCTCGACCTCACACTCACTATTCATCGTGAGTATTCAACGAGTGTCTCCACGCACGAGTTAAACAGCCTGCTTGCACACCTCAAAAATGCCCACCAACCCCCGCGCTCTGGAAATGTGCGTCCCTCTCTAAAATATATGACACAGATCAAGACCCAACCGCCAACCTTTTTACTTTTTGCTCGTCATGCAGATAAAATCCAACCCCATTATGAAGCCTATCTGATGAACGGTATCCGTGATGCATTCGGATTTAGTGGAACGCCGCTACGAATTTACTATCGGTCTGCAGATGCGAAATCAGGGCCGAATTCCCGCGACAAACAGAAAAAACGAGACGGAAGATTTGCCGCTGCAAAAAAACGTAGGGCATGAAACAGGAGGATAACATGTCATCAGAGCAAGATCTGGGGTTTTTCGCAACAGACGTTTCACTGGAGGGTAAAAGCGCAATTGTCACCGGTTCAAGTCGAGGAATCGGGCGGGCAATTGCCATAGAGCTTGCACGTCAGGGGACGGATGTCCTTGTGAATTATAACCACAACCGCCAAGCAGCAGAGGAAGTCAAGGACGAGATTGAAAGGCTTGGTCGAAAAGCGGTTATCTTGCAAGCGGATGTCAGCGACCTTGCACAGCATCAGAAATTGCTTGATACGGCGGTGGACGCCTTTGGTAGGGTCGATGTTCTGGTCAACAATGCGGGCATTACGCGCATCGCCGACATCCTCGAAGAATCTGAAGAAGATTTCGATATCCTCATTAAGACCAATCTCAAAGCACCGCACTTTTTGACGCAACGGGTTGCAAATTACATGATTGCCGAGGGAATCCGTGGATGTATTGTTTATACCCTATCTATTTCAGACACAATTGCATCCGATAATCGCGCTGCATACTGCATTTCCAAAGCAGGCTTGGAGATGGACATGAAGGTCTACGCGGGACGATTGGCAGAAGAGGGGATCAAAGTCAACGGCATCGAGGCAGGTGTGATAGATACCGATCTGTCGCGGATTCGTATCCCGGACTATGAGGAGGCATCGGAAAAGGGATATGTCTTTATGTTTCGGCCGGGCAAACCCGAGGATATCGCCTATGCCGCCATCGCTGCGATGAAGATATACGACACAGGACGATTGATCCCGGCGGCGGGAGGAACAATGACCCATCTGCTGAATTTGCGGATGATGACCGAGTTGGAAGGTAACCGATCGCAAGACTGATGCAGCTGTTTGGTGGAAATGCTGAAACGCTGCATGTGTTGTTCAGTCACTTCACGGGTTCACATAGGTTTCGTTCAGATACCGAGCGATGGTCTTGATATCTTCCTCTTCGAGGAAAAGTCCGTTATCAATCATTCGGACGATAAGCTCTATGGTCTCCTCCTCCGACGTCGGCGGAACATTATCGACGTCCGAAAGGTCATGGCAGAGGGAGCAGGTAATTTCAAATAGCTCCTTCGCAGCTTCCGGGTCATAGACATCTTCAGTCGGCATCTCACCTGTCTCCTCAACCTCATCTGGATTCACAATTACTTCATCCGGATTTACGATCGCCTCATCTGCCACTTCATCCGGATTTGTCAAGACGGCTAAAGCGTTTTGCGCTTGGCTGATCTGCATTTGCTGCTTCCGCTGCTCTTTCGCTGAAGCTTGCAGTTCAGGCGTGATAGCGATGAGATATGCGGACACCGTCCACTGATTTTCTTGGGTAATCGGTTCCCCTATCATCGGCTTAATCGCCATCCGATTCACCGTCCGCACCCAATCCGGCGGGGTGCGTGGACGCGCAAGGATGGTTCGTAAATCGTGGCACTGAACGCATTTTTTTAACAGAACTTCCTGTCCTTCGCGCAGTTTCCGACTCGAAGCCAGCTGATCGAGTGGCGCATCAGGCGGCAATCCCGCCATTTGCAGTCGCGCATGCGTCCGTTCGAGGCTGGCATCGCTGAAAACATTGCCCTTGACGCGCAGGACACTTTCCCGCAATGTGAAGGGTACGGAGAGACCAATTAACAGATAAGTACATATCAAGAGTGCTGTCCCGATATAAGGCATCGCTTCCTCAAAGTGACGGAAGAAGCGGAGGATCGAAATTTTGACCAGCAGTAAAACGCCTATCGTAATTCCGAGCATCAGGTGAGCGACAGTACGCGGTGGGAGTTCAACCTGATAATTCCATAGTCGGGGCACCATGTGCCACATCATAAAGATGTAAAGGATTAGATACGCATAACCGATAGCGCGGTGGACAAACATCAGCGATTTCGGTGCCGTGCTAGTCCGGGTTTCATGGTCGAAGGGATAGCCCCACAGTTTATACATCAAAAACACGGAGGCATTTCCTAAACCGAGAAAAACAAGTCCAAATATTGTACTGGTTGCAGTAGACATCTTATCTCTTCCCTCTATAAGCTCTCGCTAAAAACTGCGCTAGAACCAAAAATGTGACATCAAGATGAGCTGATCTACTCCCTCAAGCTGCCGGTCCGCAGTCGCTTCATCCCGATCCTCGTTTGCGATGTTGAGCCAATAGAATAGCTCAAGGGAGCCATTTTGCATAAAGATATATTGTGCAGCAAGTGTCACACGCTGGCTCCCATCCCCCTTGAGCGTGCGATCACCATCGAATAGTCCGTAACGTCCGGAGAGCATCAGTTCCGGCATCACGCGATATTTCGCACCGAAGTAGTAACCTTTGGATGTGATGTCATCATTACTAAAACCGATGCTCTCCTCCTCGCCGAAACTGCCCCCGAAATTGAATTCGCCTTCGAGGGTGAGATTTTTGTAGACAGCAGTCAAAAACGCCCCTGCAATCATTTCACGATCTAGATCTCTATCTCTATCAAGGAGAAAGGTGACACCTCCCCGGACGGATCCAAGCGTACTGCCGGCAGTTGCAACCCACCCCTTATGTTGGTTGCTATCTACAGCTTGTCCAGCACTCCGATTTCCGTTCACCACAGCGGCATTATAGAACAACTTGCCGTAAGTGCCACCGACCTCGACGCCGACATCCCGTTTATGTGATCCGAGGTTATACCCCTGACGGACCAAGATATTGTGGTCTCTCTGTTTAAGACCAAATGGAATGCGGAATTGCCCCACTTTGACGTAGAGATGTTTGGGTATAGCATCGACGGTCGCAAACATGTTGAGGGGTGACCCCATATTGTTGGACAGAGTCAGCCTGAGTTTGTCCGAGGCTTGTGCATTGACGGTCAACTCGCCCTGCATCAGCAGGAAACTATCAACGGATGAGTGGCAGGAGGTACAACTTGCCCTTTCACGTCCTTCGAGATCGACATGGGCTGTTTTGATATAAGCGGTACGAATGTCAACCGATGTTGTGAGTCTCTGGCGAACCTCTTCCGCCTCCGCCATAATTGTTTCCGGATCAAAATCTTCGGGAAATTCAAAGTAGTTATCTTCATAAACCTGCCCAATTGCGTTGCGTGGTCCCCCGCCCGCGGGATCGAGATGGCAGAAACTACACTCCTTGTCTTCCATCGCCGCAAATTCTGGGCGAGCTGTGCCATCATCAACGAGAGAAACAATCAATAATGCGCTGAGTAAAAAAACCAAAAATCCAAGATGAGACCTGTAGATCAATTGATGACCTCCTTATGTGTAAAGGGGAATAAAGCGTAAAAAATAGAGATTGTCCATCACCTACTATTCAAGTAGTACGAACACAAAATCTGTGGCGGCAGCCCCTGAGTGGCAGCCGCTGCAGGCTGCTCCTGAAGCAATCAATCGGAACTCTGCGTCCGGCGCGTTTCGTGTATACTCCTCAAATCTCCAGTCTCCAAAGGCGGGATTGGTTCCTGCCTCCTTCCACATAACCGCAACCAGCCCAATAAAGTCTTTATCTGGACGAACCGCTTCCTTCACGACAATCGCGCCATCCGGATAGGGGAACTGCTGCTGACCATTCGGAGCAATGTCTTCACGCGTTTTGTTGACATAGACATTTTTCGTTCCGCGATGCGGGTCAAAGCCCGGTACTGGAGGGATCGGTTGAGCGTTCAGCTTCAGCCACTGATCATAACCTGCTGTGTCATCAGGGAGCCCCAGAAGAGCAGCCGGTGGCTCTGGCTCCGGTTGTGGTTGCGGTTGCGGCATCTGTTCAACTCGCGGTGGTTCGGGTTGTGGTTGTGGCTGCTGTTCTACTGGCTGCGGCGGCTGCTGGGCAGGTGGTTCAGCCAGCTGACCACCCGGCTGCGGCTGCTGCTCAGCTGGCTGTGATGGCTGCGGGGTGAAAGGTTCAAGTGTTGGCTCACCGGGTGATGGTTGCTGCAGGGCAGATGGCTCATCTTTGACCACTTCTCCCTCATCCCCGCAAGAAACGAAAATCACACAGGCAATAATAGCAAGGGTCACAATCAAGGGACCTAGATATCTTTGAATCATATTTTTCTCCATTGTTAGAGTCCAGTCAGTCATTGGACAGAATCGTTTCAAGGGTATAACACCAGCAGTTCAACTATATAGCGTAATGAGTCGCTTTTGAGATCGCACAGTAGAAGGTTAATAGGCGGCCAACGCACCTGCAATTTAAGTGAAATTAGAGTTCAGCCGGCTCAAAAATAACCTCGTTACCGACCTGAATCCACACAGGGGCTAAATACGCATCCACCGCCTCTGCATCAACGTGCACGCCTAGCCCCGGTCTCTCCGTTAACGCCACCGTTCCATCAGATCCAACTTCCAACCGCTCAACTGTCAGGCATTGAGCGAGCTCAGAGCCCGCAGCCGGATACTCCAACAGGTTGAACGATTCATTGGTTGCAAACACATGCAGCGAAGCAGCAAGACTCAAATGGCTTTTGAAGGTATGGTTCACATACTGAACCCCATGCTGTTCGGCAAGTTGTCGAACACGGAAAGCGTCTGTAATACCACCGATGCGTCCGACATCGATCTGCACAAACTGAATCCCGCCGTGCAGGATGAGGTCCTCCGCCATATGATACGTTCCAGCCCCCTCACCCGCAGCAATCGGCACCGGTGGGTTCTGTTTTGATAACGCCATGTAGGCTTCGATCGCGTCGGGAGCGAGCGGCTCTTCCAGCCATGTAGGCGAAAACTGCGCGAACCGTTTCGCCCGAGCATAAGCGATTTCATAGTCATCGCCCCAGACGACACCGGCATCAATCATGATCTGGGCATCTTCTCCCATGCCCTCGCGAGCTGCACGCACCAGTGCGAGGTCGTTCTCCTCGCCGAATTTCCCCATCGGCCCCCACCCGAACTTTGCAGCGCGATACCCCTGCTCACGCAACTGCGTTGCAATCTGATAGGTTTCTTCGGGGGTCTCGCCAAAGAGGACGGAGGCATACGGTAGCTTGGGATAACCTTGACTCTGCGGCTCAAGCAAGCGGTAAATCGGCTCACCTAACTTCTGCCCGACGATATCCCATAAGGCAATATCTGCACCGCTATAGGCATGGTGGATCTGCTGAATGTCAAGCCCATTACGCAACGCCTTTTCATGGAGCCGGACAACATCGTTGGGATTATCCAGCGTTTCTCCAATTAAAGATTCACGAATATTGATGATGTTCCCATGTGACATTGGGCAGCAATACGCGGCTAACGACACAAGCGGGGAGGCATCGCACTCACCCCACCCGGTTATCCCCTCGTCCATCTGGATACGCACAACAAGTGTATCCTGTGTGCCATCTGCTGCATCGGTAATCTGCGGCATTTTGAGGTAAAAGGGATCAACAGCAATAATTTTCATAGATCAAGTCCTTTGCCCGTCACCTGAGATTTGGAAATAATACATGAGAGATGGGTTAAAGTCAAGGGGTTTTTGTCGCTGCCAGCAACGGCAACAATGCGTGGGATTTCGCCACTTATACTGCGTCACGGGTACAAATGAGGCTTTTGTCATTCTGAACGATTGTCATGATGTCCGCCATACAAAGACGTAATTTATGACCGTTGAGGGTATAATTCACTTTGATTTTTTTCGGTCAGATGTGATAAGATGATATGATGGTTACAATTTTATCGCGGACGTGCGTATCGATTCTCCAAGCCCAATACACATGATCCGTAAACTCAGAATCTGAAAGGAGATGACATTGAGGATACACCTATGGAAAAATGTTAGTCTAGTTTCATTTATCGTATTGTTGATAGGTTCTACAGCCGTGTTTGCAGAGG
>JAKZSX010000054.1:0-5520 GCA_047517405.1 Candidatus Poribacteria bacterium
CTCCCGGTGAATTTTGTTAAGCAGCATCTTCAGCAAGACCCACCACCCTTTGCACCTTATGTTTTTCGTGATGTTGTCGCCAATCCGTGGGTGATACAGGTAACCCGAAAAGTCCTCGGTGAAGGGTTATTTAACAGCTGCTATACGGGCAACACAAACTGTCCCGGCAGTGGCACACAACCGGTGCATGTGGATCTGGGACAATTATGGTCAGGGCTGAAAATCGCACATCCAGCGGTATCATTGGTAATCAATATCGCACCGATGGAAGTCACCGAACATAATGGTAGCATTGAACTCTGGCCCGGATCTCACCTAGACACGAATGTTGCTCTGGATGACGCAACAATTAAGGTCGATGAGCGGATAGTCGAAGCGCGTCGGGAGATTGCGCCGCCGGTGCGTGGCAATACGAAAAAGGGGAGTGTCCTCATCAGGGATATGCGCCTTTGGCACCGGGGTATGCCAAACTATTCCGACCGTCCACGGCAGATGATTGTGATGGTTCACAATATTCACTGGTTCCGACGGAAGAGACGGGTACAGTTCAATAAGGGTTGTGAGGCAGCTTTTGAAAACAGCCAAATCGACTCAAACGTTGAATTTACCGACGAGCCGATTGACTATATTTTTCGGAATCGCCCCTACGATTACCACGAAGGTAGTGATGCGAAAATGAGCAGATAACAGCTCTTGCCTCCGCTGCTATTGTTCCCAAGCCCCCATTGGATTATCTGGATTATCAAACTCAATAGCATCCGGGATTTGGTAACCCTGATTGATTAGAAAAAAATGGGGAAGACCGGTGTAGGCGAAACGCTTTTTCCTTGACGGCTTAACCTATGTATAGTATATTAAAGGAATCTATACAGACGTGAGGAGGTAATCGTGCGAAAATCACTGACCAAAAAACAGGACCGGATCTTTGGGTTTGTGCGGAAGCATGTGCAAGATATAGGCTACCCGCCAACTGTTCGCGAAATTGGGACGGCCTTTGGTATTTCCGAGAAGGGTGCCCATGATCACCTGAATGCAATTGAAAAGAAGGGTTACATCCGGCGTGCTCCCAAGAAGCCGCGCGCCATCGAAATTTTGGAATTTGTGCCGCAAAAACTGCCACAGACGGCAGTTGAGGTGCCAATCGTCGGACGGGTTGCTGCTGGCGAGCCCGTACTCGCCTCTGAGAATCTTGATGGCACTTTACCCGTGCCGCGAGAGGTCGTCAAGGAAGATATCTGTTTCGCACTGCGTATCAGCGGGCAGAGTATGATTGACGCGGGGATTTTTGAAGGTGACCTTGTGATTGTGCGGTCGCAGAATTATGCGGATGCCGGGGATATTGTTGTCGCGCTGCTTGATGAAGAAGCAACGGTAAAACGATTCTTCCGTGATGGGAACAAAATTCGCCTGCAACCTGAAAATTCGGTAATGTCTCCAATTATTGTCGATGATGCACAGATTTTGGGAAAGGTTGTCGGGCTTTTCCGCAAGATGTAGAACGCCAACCGTAAAATATGAACCCTCGGTAAATCTGCCCGTCCAAACCTTGGATTGGGGCGCAGGTCCGATTCTTGAACTCGGGATGGAGTTGTGAAACGTCAAACAAATCCTGCCTTTTTCTCCACCCTTTCATCCTTCCATTCTTCAATTCTGCCTATTTCTGCTAGCCTTGCACTCTGGTTATTCAGCTTTACCACTTCGCTTGATGCCTCTCCCATTGAAGCAAGAATTGTTCGCCCCTATGCAGGGGATCAATTGAACGGCAAAGTTGACATCTTTGGAATAGCTCGTGGCACGATGTTCAAGGAATATCGTTTGGAGTATGCAGCCGTTTCGACGGGTAAGGGAAGTAATGTCTCGACTGGATGGCGTCAGATTGGTGGCAGAGCAACCACCCCGGTCACGGAAACCGGTTTTCTTGGGCAGTGGGATGCACAACGGTTGCGTGGAGAATACCTTATACGGCTTGTTGTCGTTTCGACGCAGGGCGATGAAATACAGGACCAGATCCATATTTTCATTGAAAATGAACGTCCACGCCTAGAGGTCTCCGATCCGCCCGAAGATCTGTTGACATTAAAGACACAAATAACGGTGCGGGGGATAACAGAAAAATCGAACGCTGTTATCCTTAAATCTGAGCAGATGGAAATGTCCTTACCTATTGATTTAGAAGGGCGCTTTGTCGCACAGTTGCCGTTGAACGAGGGGGCAAACCGTATCGAGATCCACGCGACAAACCCAATTGGTTTGGAGACAAGCGTAACTCGAACCGTTGTGCGCGATAGCCAGCCGCCGGAGATAACACTGACGACTCCACTCGATTTTTCTCTGCTTGAGGTGCCTTACGTTACCGTATCCGGTCAGATCGATGATTTGGATGCCGAGCTTTCAATTAACGGCACTGCCGTGCCGCTCAAAACGGAGGGTCGCTTTGAGCGCACACTGCCACTGAAGAGGGGAGATTCCGTTGGCGTTGTCGGTGAGGAGGTACCCAATCTCATCCGTGTAGTCGCCATCGATCGGTTGGGTCGCAAAACAACCGTGCAGCGCCGTATCAGCTATAAGAAGAAAGATCGACTCCTTGGAATAGATCTTAACCCACCGGCAATAACCGAAGTGTTGCCTCCCGATGGCGTCTCCCTTGACCGCTCGGACCTAAAAATCACGGGTGTCTTAATTGATGATGTGGAGATCGATCCACGAACGATTCGTTTCAGCTTTGGTGAGGAGACGTTTGTTTTTGATGGGAGTTCGGATGCTGCTAAGTTTGATGGGAGGTTATTCGATTTTCAACCTGAAACGGGTCGATTCACCTATACTCCGCCGACTGAACTGATCGACGGTGCCTATCGCTTCAAATTAGAGGTGCAAGATACTTCAGGCAATTCGGCGGTACCCATTGATTTTACGTTTATCATCGACACACGCCCATTCCAAGCATCAATTTCGGCGGAACGGATTGAAGGGGAAAATCATACACTCAGAATCACATTAACTACAACGAAGCGATTGGCGGCAACTCCCGTCCTTGAAGTTCTGCCATCTGGCGCGAGGTTGGGGTATACGCCCACTTTCGATCGTCTCAGCGTTGCGGATGATCAGCAATCAATCTTTCTATATGCCGTTGACTTTCCGATATCTTCTTCGCAAACGGGTTTCACCTTTTCTACCCAAGTTCGTTCTCTTAACAGAGAGGTGCTATCTGTGCGCGGCTACTTCACCGATCAGAATCGGCTTCTTGAAGATATTCAATTCCCGCGATTTATTCGAGGTGAAGATTCTCCATTGGAGACAATTCTCCTCTCTATTGATGGTGGGCCCAGCGTTCTGCTACTCGAAGGTGATACAGTGCCTCAAGTTACCTTGCGAAGTCAAGGCGGATCGGATCGAAATACAATTCATGCTCAGCAACAAAACGCCGAAGAACGTAAACTTACGATACTTCACCCTGTTTACGTTATTGAATCCCCTGTAGAGACAGAAGAGGTTTCATTTCAGATAGCACTTCCGCTTCCCCTCGGACAAAATAAGGCTGGAAACGGGATTACGATGTTTCAGTGGGACAACCTGTTTCAGCAATGGCTGCCGCTGAACGCAACCAGAAACCAGCTCGGTATGTTTGAAGCCACTGCCAATCGCTTCGGAAGCTATGCCTTTCTTGTAGATTGGGTGCCACCTATCATAAATACCGTTTTTCCTGAAAATTCTGCGGAGGTTCAACCCGAACGCTTTCTCATACTGTATGAGATTACCGACGAAGGGTCGGGCGTTGATGCTATTCAACTGTTGGTTGACAATCAATCTGTGCCATTCCTTTATGAGGATACGACGGGACAGTTGACATATCTTCCGAGTAATCTGGAGGCGGGTAGGCATACCCTTGAGATTAGCGCGATGGATCGCGCTGGCAATGAAGTACGCCGGACAATAGAATTTTTTACTCAGGACATTTTCGATTTTGCCGATCGGGTTATCGTTTATCCGAATCCCACTTCACACAATGCCACCATTACATTCCGGCTCACCAAATCTGCCGATATTGCGCTAGAGATTTATGATGTCACCGGGCATTTACTCTATACGGATATATTGCACAATGTGGTTGGTCAGCAATCAGCATCACTCGACGAAGCCTTTGTCTGGGAGTGCGAAAATCAAGCGGGTGAGCCTGTTGCTGGCGGGGTTTATATCTACGTCTTGGAAGCGGAGCGGGACGGAGAAATAGTCCGTAGGTCGGGGAAGGTTGCGGTCCTTCGATAGTCTATTAACAAGTCAAACGTACATTCGTTGAAGTTGTGGGACATCCACACTTCACCTTCACGCATAAAGGAGATTTCGATGGGTAAATTAGATGGACAGGTTGCCCTTGTTACCGGTGCTGCGCGTGGATTAGGTAGGGCTTACGCGCTCCACCTCGCTCAATTAGGAGCGGATGTTGTCATTAACGACATCGATCTCGACGCAGCGAAAGAGTATGACGAAGGGCTGACGGCGGAGACGGTCATGGCAGAGGTCGAGAATTTCGGGTGTCGGTCACTCGGCTTTGAGGTTGATGTTACGCAACGCGATGCCGTTTTTGCGATGATTGACGAGATTGCAGACAAACTGGGACGGATTGATATCCTCGTCAACAACACCGGTGGTGCACTGGGACGACCTAAATCCTCGATGGCATCCGACACTGAAGAGGAATATTATAACTACATTATGGAGATTAACCTCACCAGTGCGATTTTCTGCTGTCAGGCGGTGAGTTCCCCGATGAAGAAAGCGGGTTACGGACGGATTGTCAACGTCAGTTCGCAGGCGGGGTTGTGGAGCGGTTGGAACGGGGGAGGTATGGCGTATAGCGTTTCGAAGGCAGGGGTTGTACAGTACACTCGCCTCCTCGCCGCTGAATTGGGACCATACGGAATCAATGTGAACTGCATCGCACCGGGCTACATCCTTTCATCCCGTGGTATCGCCGGCGGCAGGAATAGTCCCGAAACGCGCGAAAGACTATTACCACAAATCCCTCTACGCCGCATGGGAATACCAGAGGACTGCGCGAAGGTTGTTGAGTTTCTCGTTACAGATCTCTCGGATTATGTGACGGGACAGTGTATTCCTGTTTGTGGTGGATATGTCAGTTTCTAATCAACTATTGAAATATGCGGGTGGACAGGGGATTAAGTCTTAACTGGGTCAGCCGTTGTTGTATCACCTCTCAGGCGTTACTTTTTTGTTATTGACAGAGAGCTATTTAATCCCTTATACTAAATGACCTTTAGCGGTGAAACGGAGCAATGGCTTATCTACCGGTCCTGACTCAAAACGGTATCAAGGTGCGGTCACATTCGTGATGACGAATTTCGTCTATTGAGGCATTGTGATATTCTCCAATTTGGCTAAAAACGAAGGACGACATGCAGACAATTCGTGAATTCTTTCATGGTAAAGTGATATTGATTGCCGGTGCGACTGGATTCCTGGGGCAAGCACTTGTAACGAAAATGCTCACTGCGCTTCCCGATG
>JAKZSX010000055.1:0-3279 GCA_047517405.1 Candidatus Poribacteria bacterium
CAATGGGCGAGGGGACCTCGCCCCTACGATTACGGACAGTTTTACATAAATGTCAACGCGCCCTAGATAGCCCGTAGGTCGAGTTTCCATACTCGACGCCTACTAGAAATAACTAAATTCACCTACAATCAGGGTTGCTGAACAACGAGATTGATATATCGTTCATCAATCCTATGGGACACATGTCGCCCCGCTGGGGCTTGGGGGAAATTGGTTTACCGATGTTCTATAAACATGCCGCCCCACTGGGGCTATGGATCGGGCAAGATGCCCGACCTACGGGGGTGATTGTTGGGTTTCACTGCATCTATTTATAAACGGAACTTGTTGTAAAGACGGAACCACTATTGTCGTTGATAGGAGTTCGTATTTAACCGTTCAACCCAACCTACGTGCTGTCAAATGTCAACAGAACCTAGCAACTTGCATTATATTTACTAACGCATCTTCCATTGAGCGGGTTGGGGATTGCAATTTCAGCGGGTCTTTATCTCTTCAAGCCCCAAATATCGTGTCTCTGGAAATCCTGCCTCAAGGTCGTCCCAAAAACGATCTTTCAAAATTGTGGGACGCACGTCGAGTTCTTCCATATCCGCCTTTGAAAAGAAACCCGCATTGACAAGGAAAGTTTCCGCCGGTTCTCTGTTCGCAAGGGTGAGGGATCCATCGAATCGTTTGCATCGAATGAAAAATTTGCAGAAGTGATAGCCCGGTTCGGCATATTCGACGATATAGACGATGCGATCTAATTCAACGGATAAGCCTGTTTCCTCCATCGTCTCCCGTTGTGCACAGTCGAAGATGGATTCACCCCCCTGTAACTTTCCCCCCGGCGGCACCCAAAAATCGTAGTGCCCGTTCTTTCTGTGATTGACTAATAGCAACTGATTGTGCTGTGTGATTAATGGAGCGGCACTGATTCCATATCTCATCGGGTTTCGCCTCTGCCCTTGAACCGCTCCATTATATGGCTGGCGGTCGTCGCGGCCCGATAGGCTCAATAATTGTGCGTCTTTCTGGGGTCAAACGTCCTAACAGTGCTTCTGAAATCTGATAGTTGAATCGCTCACGCACATATCTTGGGGAGTAGCGGTAGACAATCGTTCGACGATAACCGGGATTGGTGCGTTCCGCGGAGCCGTGCGTTATCGCGTCGGTGAATAGCAAAACGTCTCCCGCTTTCAGATACATCTCTTTCACAGCGACAGCTGTCCCGGCGGGCTTACCGCTCACACCATCGTAAACCAAGCCCTTGCCATCTGCATTCAGTCGCGGGTGAATTTCGGTGCACTTGTGGCTGCCCGGTATTAGGACAGTCGGTCCGTCGCCCTCACCGATATCGCTGAGTGCCATCAATACATTAATCTGCCCCACCATCCACTCTCCGGTGTTGTTCTGGCGAAACGTCAGATAACTGAGCGGCACATGTCCACCACAGTGAATGTGGATGTAGCCACCGGGACCACGGACATTGAGAAAGTTCTCGTGAATGGAAAGTCCATTTACGGAGGAGTGGATGTATTTCTTGACCAGGTCGATCCAAGCGGGGTAATCTATCAATCGCTCAAAGACGGGGCCGCCTTCAATGATATTCTGAAAGTTGACGCCGTTTTCTTCATTGTATGTGTGCGTTTCGACGTTCCCGATCCAGCGGCTTCTTTCGCGTGGATTATCATTTTCGGACCACGGCTCTTCGACATAGGATTGGTGGTCGTCTATCCACTGGTTCATTTCACGCAGGTCTCCCCCCGAGATTGCATTTTCTAAGATCAGATACCCTTGGAGGTCAAACAGATAGTCCTGTACATTTGCATCCATTTTTTGCTCCTGATTTGCCAACCGCAGTAGCGTATATGCTCACAAGGCGAGGCTACGCGCTACGAATGGTCTCAATTCTAACTTAATTCACTTTTGTACAGATGTAGATGAGCAGAAATCGGTAATTGAAAGAGTTCCTGACGTAATAATCGCGTAGAAAAAAACAGAACCTCAAGATTTTCGATCTCGTCGGTCTCAGGATTAAATCGTGCAATGACTTCATCCTCAAGTTCTTCGCTTTCCTGTTCTGGATACGGAGCACAGGTATTTATGTACAGAATATCCGCTTCACGATCATATTGAAATGTTAGGTGCGTTCTCATAGAACTAACCAAATTTATTAGGATGGTGCAAGCTGCACATGTCGCCCCGCTGGGGCTTTAGGGTATTTGTTTATCCCGTGCACTATACACATGCCGCCCCGCTGGAGCTATGTTGGTTCATTAGTGTATTAGTTCATTGGCTCATTAAACCGACGAACCCTATACATTGCGCTTCGCCTCGATAAGGATTCAAAACTGGGGCGCGAGGACTGTACGCATCAGCACTCTATAGACATATCGCTCCTCTGGAGCGCAAGGTTGGGCAGTTGACGGGCGGGGAAACCCCGCCCCCACAAAAAAAACAATCAATTTTCGATAACCAGGTTCTGTTGACATTCGGGTGTCGAGATATGCATGTAATACGTCATAAGCAGAAACGGAACGCAGATCTGCGTTCCCTACGAATTGCCCACGCTGCGCCAAACCGCTTAGGCTTTGGGTCAGGCAAGTCCGAGAGGATCCCGTGACCGGGGATGCCCGACCTGCGGGTGTGTGCGTTAAAATGCTCCAATTCAGAATTTATTGGCAATTATAGTGTCATAGCAGAAATATAGTCAAGGAGATAAACGGAGGTGAAGTTATCGGGACATGCGATCCGACCCATCTTTCACGGATTATACTCGTGACCGTAGCGGATGGTGTAGCGGTAGCCTTGTTCGGTGAGGAAAAGTTGGCGGTTGATTGCAAACTCCTGATCGCGTGAATCGCGGGTAACAAGCGAGTAGAAGTGCGCGAGCGAACCGTCGGTTTTGGGACGGAGGATGCGTCCGAGACGTTGGGCTTCCTCTTGACGCGAGCCGAAGGTGCCGGACACCTGAATCGCGACATTTGCATCGGGGAGGTCGATTGCGAAGTTGGCGACCTTGGAGACGACAAGCAGCTTAATCTCCCCTCGCCGAAACTGGTCATAGAGTTTGCCACGCTCAAGGTTCGGGGTTTGCCCCATAATTAGCGGCGCATTCAGGCTTGCGGCTATCCCCTTGAGTTGATCGATATACTGCCCAATGATAAGCACTAGATCGCCTTTGTGTCGTTCAAGCAGTTCGCACACGACAGGAAATTTGTTCGGATTCTCGGAGGCGATACGGAACTTCTGCCTTGCACTGGCGACGGCGTAACTCATTCGCAGGTGTTCGGG
>JAKZSX010000056.1:0-3174 GCA_047517405.1 Candidatus Poribacteria bacterium
CCAGAATGGCAATACTGGCAATCACGAATACAGGTGTCAGGTAGATATCTAAACCGAATAACTTCCGGTACTCCCTGTCCTCCGGCAGTTGTGGTTGTTGCCCTTCTTCGCGCATTTCAAAATTCTCCTTCTAGTTGGACAGACACAAAGGGTCTGTCCCTACAAGCGTAGACGTTTAGAAATAGTAACCGAAGTTAACATTAGTTCGCCAATTCCACGCGTCGTTTCCGTTGGCACCATAGTCACCGGCACCTGTATAGATGTTGGCGTAGTCCTCTTTGTTTCCGTCGGCATCGACGTTACCGACAAAGCCGTTGCCGTTGGAAAGTGCCAGATCACTATAGACATACAGAGCACCAAAGAGCGTCCAGCTAGCACCCAGTGTCACCAAGGCACTGCTGTTGAAGCCATCCACCGTTTTGAGGATAGTACTTGCTTCAACATAGGGAGTAAGACTGTCGACCCATGAGATTCCTGATGTATCTATGCCGCCGTAGCTCAGGGCTAGCGCGGGTATTAATCCCTTGGATGCTATGGGCCAAGCGAAGTCGTAAGTCCCCATTGGAATCAGGTCGCCGGTGCCCCAGGGTGTATCATCGGTGATATTATACGCATAATAAGAAAATTGTGAAGAGAGCTTGAAGTCTGCGAACGCGTTCTTCATGTGTGCGGAAAGGGCGTAGTGATTCGCGCCATCATCATCCACATTTGTCCCTTTCAGCAACCCGTATTGAAGCGACACACCTATATCTGCGATGTTTTCAAGGGCATAGATTGCACGAAGATTCAATTGATGTTGCTCATCAAACCCGTTTTCACCGGCACCCCATGCAACATTTCCCGCTGCATCGGCTTGTTCTTCCCATCTGACAATATCATAGCTGTATCGCGAACTCGCAAGGCTACTTCCATCCGTCTGGAATTCGCTTTGAAGATAGTAGCCTACATCAAGGGTCAGTTTGCCAAGAGTGTCACTCCATCTGATTCCCAGATCCATATCGTCGGCGAGCCCGACATAAAAATGCTGGTCAAAGAACCAGCTACCAGAGACACCATAAGGACCGGGCCCAAACGGAACCCGCACAATACCTGCCTTGAGCGTGCCCAAATCGCCTAAATTATATCCTAGCCATGCGGTGTGTATCATACTGTAGGTGTCGTACCATCGGTATTCGATTCTACTTATGACATTGTGGTAGTCAAGGTCAGAATTCAGGCGGAAAATCTCAAGGTCAACATCTCCGATCTTTTCGCTTCGGCGGTGTGGGTTGTCAGCATCGCCGTAACTACCGTAGGCCCAGCCCACCCGCAGGGCACCCCCAATTTTAAGTGGACTTTTTTTCTCCTCCGCGAGGGCAACCAATTGTGAGGCGAACAACAAACCTACGATGCAGAGACTGAGGATTCGTTTGTATCCTCGATTTTTCATGTAATGTTCTCCTATCTTTGACAGGCAGGCGAAAAACCGTGCTGTCTCTTTCTATCTACGAAAATGCTCGTCACCGGAGTCCGTCCCCGGGCAAGCCGTAATCAAAAAATATTGAACCTATTATAAGCTTAAACAGATTGGAGTTAACTATAATAATACAAATTATTGCCTATCATAGAAAAATACCAATTAAAGCACAATAAGGGTATCGAATTTATTTGGTTAGGAGAAATTGGGATAAAAGGTGAGAGGGCATTCTCGCTGATAGGCAAGCCGGCTTGCAAGAATGGAGGTGTGTTGGTAGATTCGTTCCTGCTTTTAGCGGAAATTCAGGCTCCAACATCGATCTGCGGGTGAGAAGAAGTGTATCTGTTTTTATCGGTCTGAGTGCTGTTTGATAATCTTGGGTTTGGGTGACGGAAACCGGGGTGAGCGTGGAAAGGGTGAGACTGACCAATAGGATAAGCGTGAAACGAAGTGCTTGGGTTCCCAAACTGGAATCACTTCTCCTCCACCGGCATTTTGCCGTGCGGGTTATTCCTTTCGATGATAGCCATTTGGATAGACCGCCATGCTCCACTTTCGGTGCCAACGTCAGACCATTCTCCATTTAGTGAATGTCCCATGAAGACGTAGTCCTCCTCGCCTCTGTCGGCGTCCATTGGTTCGTAGGGTGCCCAGTTGGTGTAGGTAACTGGCTCACCGCTCGTCCAACCCCATTCACCCTCCTTGGCAAGGTCGGTCAGCCCAATCCAATAGGCACGACGTCCAAAAATTTCCGAGAGCCACTTCTGCTCTGCTTCATCGTTAATCGAGACCAGATACGCATCCTCAGTGACCGCTTGGTCGTTCGCATCGTTCCAACTCTCGCAACGGATGCTTTTGTACGCGTGTCCATTTGCCGGATTCACCACCCATACCCCTTCACCCGGTGTTGGCGAGGTTGACGCTTCCATTCGACCAAGAGGTGCATCGGTGGAAATCGGTTCAGACTCGAATATGAAGAGCACATCGTCCTTTCTTTCGTCCTCCTGAAGTAGGAACGGTTCCACCGTTGCCGAAAGTCCCCGATGCTCCACCGTTACCGTGTAGAGTCCAGGCGTATCCACATATTTCACAAAGTAACCTGCATCATCCGTCCGAGATCCGCCGCTTGAATTACCGCTGCCCCTCCCATCAAGGGAACGACGACGTGTATTGATCCTAATTCTCGCGTTGGCAAGGGGTGTTCCGTCGGCGAAAACAACGCGACCCCGGATACGCATCCGGAATTTCGCTATGACTTCAACGTTCTCGATGTGTGTCCCCGGCTTGATAGCAAACGTGATTCCACCAAAAGGTGAAAATTGATGTTTATAGGCGGTCACCGCCCCGATTTTGACGGATAAAATTTCAGGGTCCTGCTCAAAAAAGCTGTTGAAGTTGAGGTCGGGTGGTGCACTCCCGTCATCCGGCAAATGGGCAGATTGTATCACTAATTGAATTGGCCCATGCTTGATGCCCGTGACGGAAAACCGTCCCGCTTCGTCGGTTTGCGATATGAGCACTGGAGCATGGGCTCCTGGCATGAAGTTGCCATCAATGATTACAAGGGGCTGAATTGTTATCGGTACCCCGGCAATTGGTCTTCCATCAACACCAACGACGCGACCGGATAGAGTGCTCGTGGCTTCTTGAGCAAAGCCATGTGACGATGCCCCAAATAGAAGACCTATAATCACGGTGAGAGATATCAGGTTGGGTTT
>JAKZSX010000057.1:0-9105 GCA_047517405.1 Candidatus Poribacteria bacterium
ACACTCGCAAAAATATCCAAGAATCAGCAAACGATGGGGTGATACCCATCGGAAAGGAATCTTGTTTATATGGCTAGAAATCAACTCTCAACCTTTACCTTGAATCTTTTGGCTTTATGCGGTTTGGTGGTCTTACTTTCCTTGTTCGCTGCTCAGCTTCCGGTATTTGCGGAAAGTCATGCCGCGGACATTGATGTCAAAGCTATCATCAAAGGAATTGACGAACTCTATCGCAGCGAGACAAGTCAGACGAACATGGAGATGCAGATTGTTACGCCACACTGGGAGAGAACCTTGACTTTGGAAGTCTGGACGAAGGGGATGGACAGGACCTTCATCTTGATTACATCACCAAAAAAGGAGAAGGGTGTTGCTACCTTGCGGATTGGGAATGAAATGTGGAACTATCTCCCCAAGACGAACAAGGTGATGAAAGTACCACCATCAATGATGATGGGATCCTGGATGGGTTCCGATTTTACGAATGACGACCTCGTCAAAGAGTCATCAATGCTCGACGATTACACCTACGAACGCATCACGCCGGCGGACGCTCAACCTGACCATCTCTACATTCAGCTGCTGCCAAAGGAAGACTCACCGATTGTCTGGGGCAAACTGATCGTCGCTATCCGAATGAGTGATCAGATTCCGGCTTGGCAGCATTTCTACGACGAAACAGGACGTCTGACGCGAGTCATGAACTTCAAAGAGATCAAAGCGTTTGACGGAAAGACGATACCATCGGTGATGGAGATGATACCGCAGAACAAAGAGGGACACAAAACCGTCGTACGGTTTGTGAACGCCGCGTTTGACAAGGGGATTGACGAAAAAATCTTCACACGCCGAAACCTTCAGAAGCGGAGATAGGTCGGGGCGTGAATGAATTTGTGAAGGTTTAATATTTCAGTATACGCTATGACAACACTCAAAATTGCATTCCGCAACATCTTCCGTCAAAAACGACGCACGATACTAACCGCACTCACGATGATTGTCGGATTTGCACTCTCGTCCGTGTTCATTGGCTGGTCCGACGGTGCGTATTCTGACATTATCGCGATGTTTACGCAGAACCGCATCGGGCATATTCAGGTGCATCGGGGTGGCTATCTTGATAAACCGTCACTCTACAAAACGATGTCTGATTACGAGTCGATTGGGCAAACCATCGGTAGCGTGAAAGGCGTAGAGGCGTGGACACCGCGGGTATACTCGGCAGGACTCGGCTCGGTTGGCGAAAAGACCACCACTGTACAAATCATCGGTATTGATGTGGGGCGTGAAATTAAAGCGACCCGATTTGATAAGAAAATCGTTGATGGGTGGGAAATCTCAGCGCAACCGGCGCGTGAAGCCGTTTTAGGTAAGGGGCTCGCGAGAATCCTTTCTGCGACGGTCGGGGGTGAAATTGTGATTGTTTCGCAGGGTGCCGATGGCTCAATCGCTAATGAATTGTACGAGATCGTTGGGGTTGCAGAAAGCGGCGACGACATCACAGATCGGATGGCGTGTTATCTCCATATCAGAGACGCGCAGGAGTTACTTGTACTTGAAGGACGCTCTCACGAAATTGTTGTGATCGTGTCAAATATCAATGATGTCCTCAAAATTACGAAGACAATCGAAGCCAATCTCGCTGATTCGACGCTCAATGTTGCCCCTTGGCACGAGGTCGCCAAGTCCTTCTATCGGGCGATGCAGGCGGACCAGCAGGGCGATGCTATCGGACGGATTATCATCATGCTCATCGTTGCTATCGGTGTGTTGAATACAGTCCTAATGTCGGTGCTAGAGAGAACAAGCGAATACGGCGTGTTGAAGGCGATTGGAACGAAACCGAGGCAAATCTTCTGGTTAGTGATTTGCGAAGTGCTCATTATCGCTCTTGGCAGCATCGTCGTTGGTGCTGGACTCGGTGCTTCGATCAACCATCTGCTATCGATATATGGCATCACCATGCCAGAGGAATTTACTTATGGCGGGATCAAATTTCAGACGATGTACGCCGAAGTCAATGCGCGGAGTCTCATTATTCCCGCGATTACCGTCATTCTGTCGGCAGGGATAGTCAGTATATTTCCCGCGCTAAAGGCAGCACGAATTCTACCAGCTAGGGCAATGCGTGCCCATTGAAGTCAGCAGTCAAGTGACAAAAAAGTTGCCTTATTACGCACCTCGTTTCACGGTTCAAGACTATGTGGCTAATTCTTATCAAACTCGCTTGGAGAAATCTCTTTCGGAACAAACGACGCACTATCATTGCTTCGATAGCGATCGGTATTGGTCTAGCTGCAATGATTTTTGCTGATGCGCTGTGGGTTGGGATGGAGCAGAATATGGTTAAAACCGCCACCGCTTCGTTTCTCGGCGATGGACAGATTCATCGGGAAGGCTTCCGCGACACCCAGACGGTCGAAATGACGATCAATCGGCTCAACGAAGTGGTCGATGCTCTCTCTCAGGAAGCGATTGTTGAACAGTTCACACCCCGGACGTTCGCTTTCGGGATGATTACCTCGTCGGCAAATGTCAGCGCAATTAGCCTAGTGGGGGTCCAACCATCGACAGAACGATTCCTATCCCAGATCGATGATGCAATCATAGAAGGGGCGTACTTTGAAGGGGATAACAATCGCGATATTGTGATTGGTGCGAAACTGGCGGAACTCCTTGAGATTACACTTGGCAATCGGGTCGTCGTCACTGTCGCCCAGTCAGAGAGCGGCGATCTGTCACAAGAGATGTTTCGGATTTCAGGGATCTATAATTTTGCCGACGAAGTGATGAATAGCGGCATGGCATTTGTGCGGTTGAAAAAAGCCCAGGAGATGCTTGCCATCGGTTCCGGCGTCCATGAGATTGCCATCAAATTTACCGACACAAAATACGGACAGAATAAAGATTTTCCATTTTGGGAGCGGTATTCTCAACACGGCAACGAAGCGTTAAGTTGGACGGAAATCCTACCCCAATTGCAAGCCGTATTTGAGATGTCCAAGTATAGTAAGTACATCATGGGGGTCGTCCTCTTTGGTGTTGTTGTGTTCGGGATTATCAATACGCTTTTTATGTCGCTGTATGAGCGGATGTTTGAGTTTGGCGTATTACGCGCCGTCGGCACTCGCGCTTTTGGCATGGCACGACTGATTTTATTTGAAGCCGGGGCGTTGGCGATTGTGAGTATCGTCCTCGGAGCCATCCTCGGTTTCGTCTTGACGTGGATATTCGCAAAGATCGGTATCGATTATACCGGCATTGAAATGATGGGTGTGACGATACAGGAACTTATCTACCCCACCATGACAGTCAAACCATTCATCTTATATCCGATTTGGGTGTTTATCTTTACAATTATCACCGGACTGTATCCGGCTCGATATGCGGCGAAGATTGCCCCGGCGACTGCGATGCGTAGGAGTTTTTGAGGGGGTAAGAGCGGTGGATAGAAAGAACGGAAGGATCTGTTTTACGCGATGAGCCTAACATTGACAAAGACTGATGTGATTGTCACAGAGCAGATTACGAAGGTGTATGCGGAAAATGGCGTGCCCGTCGAAGCCCTTCGAGGTGTTGACTTAACGATTCAATCGGGAGAGTTTACAGCGTTGGTCGGACCGTCTGGGTCGGGGAAAACTACGCTGCTCAACATCATTTCCGGCTTGGATGCACCGACAGAAGGAAAGGTCTGGCTGTCGAGCAAGCTGCTATCGGGGATGAGCGGTAATGAACTGTCCGATTTCCGCCGAGACAACATCGGCTTCATCTTTCAGGCGTACAACCTCATTCCCGTGCTGACAGTGGAAGAGAACGTGGAATACATTATGCTCTTGCAGCGTGTATCGAAGGCGGAACGGCATAGACGCGTTGCCGCAATGCTTGAGGAGGTTGGGCTAGCAGGATTTGCAGATCGACACCCACCACAACTCTCAGGTGGGCAGCAACAGCGCGTCGCTATTGCGCGGGCGATGGTCTCCGAACCTACGATTATTCTCGCGGATGAGCCGACTGCTAACCTCGACTCGAAAACAGGTGCAGACCTGCTTGATATGATGAGTCATCTCAACGCACAGACAAACATGACGTTCGTATTTTCAACCCATGACCCAATGGTGATGGAGAGAGCGAGGCGTTTGATAACCCTCAAGGACGGACAAACTGAAAGTGATGTGGTGAAATAACGGTCTAGTCTTTTGTTATGCTTTCAATCATAATGTCTTCTGCATGCTGAAATTACAACCCTACTCTCTTTGACTCTGTAAACGATGCGATTTGCTCTGTCAATTCGTCTTGACTAGAAACCTGATAAATCACCTTTCAGTGCTTCTGGTTTACCCGTTCCACGAAAGGGATCTCGCTGAATTTCCCGAAGTAGATTGAGGATACGTCGAGTTTTCCTGCGGTCTTGCTGAATCCACCATGCAAGGTCTTCAAACGCTCCAGGTTCAAACTCCAAGTTTCTTGCGGACGACCTCATAAGGAATTCCTTTGACACTTTTTCCGGATTTCAAAAGTCGATCCTTCATTTTCGGATCACTCAACAGGTATTCCGTTTCTTTTTCTGCGCTTTCCGATGCGTCCCTGACCATTTCCTCAATGATTTGAGCAACAGTCATGGCCCGCTGTTTTGCCTGAACGGATAACCATTCGTAATCTTCATTGCTGATCTGAATAGGAATTGTCTTCATTTTTACCTTTCAAGCGGAGACTTCCATACTGTTAGGGAGAGGAAGCTACACTTCTCCTT
Organism: Candidatus Poribacteria bacterium; assembly: GCA_047517405.1. Taxonomy (GTDB): domain Bacteria; phylum Poribacteria; class WGA-4E; order WGA-4E; family PCPOR2b; genus PCPOR2b. The sequence continues at coordinate 4,751 of JAKZSX010000057.1, forward strand.
GAATCGGTTGAATTTTCTCTGAAGATGTGTGTCTATCCATTATACCACAGTCCTGAATCCTATGAACAGGCTATTTTAAGCACAATGAATATAGAACATCGCGTTCCTGATATTCTGAAAAAATTGTGAGAAAAATCCTTACAGTTACTATTTTTCTGATTATAGTCGTGGGCACCGGACCCACCGATGCTGATCTTCAAATCAGCGGATACTACAAAAACTTTTCCACAGGTTTAGGTTCCCCCTTGCCGGACTCACCGATTATCGGTGCGGTGAATAACCACCTGCGACTGAATTGCGCTTACGCGCTAACCGATGCGCTCTCGTTTGACCTCTCCTACGATTTTGCGCCCCGTATTCAAGACCCGTCGCTGTTTTCTGAATCGCCAATCGCAGCCACTACCGATTCACTCCGTTATCGGGTTGTAGATTTTGAGTCCTCTATCTATCCGGGCGAGAATGACCCTGTTGGTAGTTTCGGTATCTTTCAGAACCTCGATCGGGCTTCAATTGCCTACAGTGCCAATTTTGCGGACATCACAATCGGTCGCCAAGCCATTGCGTGGGGAAGTGCGCGAGTTATAAATCCAACGGACGTTATTGCCCCCTACACCTACGGTGAACTGGATACAGAGGACCGAATTGGTGTGGATGCAATTCGGGTTCAGATCCCGATTGGCGTATTGGGAGAGTTTGATACCGGCTATGTTTTCGGGGAGGATTTCGCGGTTGAAAAGAGTGCCTTCTTCCTCCGAAGCCAACTGAATGTGGTCGAGACTGACTTCTCAATTGTTCTGCTGGGATTTCGTGAACATCTGATGACCGGTTTTGAGATAGCGCGAGGGATCGGCGGTGCCGGGTTCTGGCTTGAGGCGGCTTACGTTTACGCCAACGCGTTTGATAGTGAAAACGGGGAGGCGGAAAACTATCTCCGCGCGTCAATAGGTCTGGACTACAGTTTTGGTGGGGTGGCTTACGGGTTCATCGAATATCATTTCAGCGGCGTAGGTGCAGGGGAACCTGAAGATTATCTTGCCAATCTGACTCAACCGGCGTACAGCGATGGAGGAGTCTACCTCATGGGCAGACACTACTTTGTTCCCGGATTGAGCTGCCAAATTACGCCTCTCATCTCGTTGAGTGGCGTGTTGCTATTGAACACTTCCGACCCCTCGGTGTTCCCCTCTCTCCAGATTGAATACAACTTCGCACAGGATATTTATCTCTCCGCCGGTGGGTTCATCGGAATCGGCAAACGTCCTGAAACTGAGGACGACGAAACACAATTTAGATCGGAGTTTGGTGGATATCCAACCCTCTTGTTTTCATCGTTCCGAATCTATTTCTGAACGAAAGGGCATTCTCAAACGAATCAAGACACTGTATCTCAACCCACAGAGACAAGCCTTCCACCCTGTGTTTTTACGCTTCCCCCTGCCAGCGGAGGTTTTTGTAGGGCGAAACCAAGGGGGCTTCCGGCGGCGGAGAGATCAGTTCCCCATCTGCCACCCAGCCACAATCCCGCGCTGCCAATTCCGCAGTCAAGTATCCTTTCCACTTGGCTATTTCGGACTGATATTCCGGATGATCAATCCGGTTATGGCACTCACCCGGATCCTCTTCAAGATTAAAAAACTGCATCTCATCAATGCGCGGCAGCCAAATCAACTTCCGTTTCCCATCGGTGACGTACTGCATCTCCTGTTCATGAGAATAACAGGTGCAATGTTCGCCATGAATGTAAGGACGCCAATTCGAGTCAGCGCACTGTGTGAGTGGGACGACGCTCTGTCCATCAACGGTTTTTGGAATATCAATGCCAGCCGCATCGAGGATAGTCGGCATAATGTCGCGCAGTTCGACCACCTCATCGGCTACTTTACGAGAGGCTGTGGCACCACGGGTCGGCGGAGTGACGATGAAGGGAACGCGAGCACTGCCCTCGTAGGCGTAGGTCTTGCGCCATAGGTTATGGTCGCCAAGCATTTCGCCGTGGTCGGCGGTAAAGATAAACCATGTATCGGCAAAGGTGTCTGGTTGATGCCGCCGAAACCAATTCATCATTCGACCAATTTGGGTATCGATAAAGGAGATTTCACCGTAGTAGCCGGACCGTGCGTGATGAATTCGTCTATCCGATTGCTTTCCGCGCCATGCGTTGGGGTCAACCGCGTCTTCGGGTTTGTCGTGACAGGCAGCCCAGTCACTGACAAACGGGGGCGGTGTCTTGTCGTTATAATACATCTCGAAATAGGGTGCAGGAGGCACGAAGGGAGAATGTGGTCGGGCGAAGGAGATGTTCAGAAAAAAAGGACGTTCCTGATCACGTTGGGAAAGGAAATGGGTCGCACGGCTCATCGTCCATGATGTTGGATGCAGGTACTCTTCGGTGTGCCAAGGTCGAGAGACCCAAGAGTTCCAATCGACACCGTGGTCATCGGGCGTGATGTCGCGCCGTTTTTCTGACTCGAACCATGTGCGATATTCGTCCTTCAGACCATAGCGCAACATCCGTCCGGATTCGTCGAATTCTTGGCTTTCAAAACCCATCTTGGCGCGTTGGGGGGTGAAGTGACCTTTTCCGACGAGATGTGTCCGATATCCGACGTGAGTCAATTCGCCCGCCAATGTGTGTGGGAAGTCATTGGGAATTGGACCCTGTCCTCTACCCATGCCGAGGATACCGGTATGCCACTGGTTCATCCCCGTCATAAGCGTTGCCCGCGCCGGGATGCAGGAGGGAGAGGCGGTATAAGCGTGTCGAAACCGGGTGCCGCGGGCTGCAAGGTAATCGAGGTTTGGCGTTTCGATAAAGGTGTTGCCATCAGCGCCTAGGCAATCACCGCGCATCTGATCTACCATCATAAGAATAATATTGGGGCGGTTCATCGAAAAACTCCTTTTATCTGAATCCGTGCTTGATAAAGTGGGCGATTAAATCAATAGAACGACGCTGATCGGTACAACGGCAATCCGCATAGTCTCGTCGGAAAATTCGACATCTATCTCTTCAGATTGGATCGACTACTCCAATATAATCAACGCATTCGTGGAGGATGTCAAGAAGATTTTCGATTGTCGGATACAATTTGCGGACAATTCCACAACTAGAACGCAGGGTGACGGTTTAATGGATTAGCATGGGATGTGTAGCGAGGAAATGATACAATAACCGGGGTTACTACCTGTTTGAAGTATGAATACAATCATAACGTAAGTCGAAATATTCGCATGAAATTGGGAACTATAAGAAGCAAGGAGAGATTATATGACAGACAAGGGAACCGCCTATCTATTTATTGATGATGCACACGTAGAAAGCCTTGAGGGTACTACAAAAGGCATTGTTCCAGCAGAGAAGGTGTCTGATCAACCGCTGATTGAAAAGGACCAGTCTTGGGAGGATGGGTGGATCATCGGCAGCTACATCAATGTCATCTACGACGACGACGAAGACATCTTCAAGATGTGGTATGGCGTAGGGCGAGAATTAAGTGGTGCTCGCGGCGAACAGGAGGATGGACTTGCCTATGCCGTTTCACAAGACGGCTACCATTGGGAAAAGCCTATCCTCAACCTCGTCGAGAACAATGGGGGCAAAACGAATAACCTAGTTTTTCCGATGTTCAGATGGGGGGCAGGGACTGGAGTCATGAAGGACCCCATTGAATTAGACCCCGCCAAGCGATACAAAATGCTCTTTATGTTTCAGAGTCAATCCATGAGATTTGCCGGGATCGTCCAGCCGGTCTGTGTCGCGTATTCATCCGACGGAATTCATTGGAACGTGCCCAAAGGATGGCTCAATCCAGTCATTCCAGAGGGATCGGACACGCAATTGGCCGCTTATTGGGATCCAAAACTCCACAAATACGTTGTTTACCTGCGCGGTAGGCCAAACGTCCGGATCATCTGTATGTCTGAAAGCGATGATTTTGAAAGCTGGACGCCGCGGGAGATTATCGTCCAACCCGACGCGCAAGATCCCCCACAGGACCACGAGTTTTACGGTATGAGTTCGCTGGCGTATCGCGATTTTCGGATCGGATTCCTGTCCGTGTTCCACACGCTCAACGAAGGATGGATTGCCCAGAATCAGATTGAACCGTGGATGCCCGAATGGATGAACCAGATGGACGTTCAACTCACGTATTCAAAAGACGGTTGGACTTGGCATCGTGCGGGTGCGCGTGAACGGATTTTGGTCTGCGGTCCCCGCGGCAGTTTTGACTCCGGATGTGTTTATCCCCCGCATGCCCCCTTTGTGCGTGGCGAGGAGATCTGGGTCTATTATGGCGGTTCAAACGATCTGCATGGTGAGCCACCTCGCCACGGTGAGCCAGTCCGCCGAGGGA
>JAKZSX010000058.1:0-3438 GCA_047517405.1 Candidatus Poribacteria bacterium
TCCGGGCTGCATACGGCATATCTGGGCGACAGCGGGTCGCGAGGGGAACGGACGTCAGGTTATCATTCGCATCTATTTCGATGAAGACCCCATTCCCTACATTGAGGCACCGTTTGGAGACTTTTTTGGGGTGATGCACGGGCTCCCTTGGTATCCGGTGAATAATCGCTATCTGTCCGTGCAAAGCTTCAGCGGTTACAACTGTTATTTCGACATGCCTTTCGCCCGATCCGCCCGAATTGAGATGGAGTGTGGCGTGGGAGATAGCTCGACTTATCTGTTTGTGGATTGGCACCGCTTCCCGGATCAAGAACTGGAGGAACCTCGACGCTTCTGTGCCCGTTGGCGGCGGGAGGCACCAACAGAACGCTACGGGGAAGACTTCCTGCTGCTAGACGCGGACGGGCCAGGTCAACTAGTCGGGTTTGTCTACGGTGTGCGGCTTTACGATGATACCGACCGTTGGAGCCACGGCGGGGGAGATAACATCTACATAGACGGCGAGGGCGATCACCCAGCCTACCTTCGGGGGATTGGAGGCGAAGATACATTCGGCTCATCGTTCGGCGGAGCATTACATACTCCTGAGACGCATCTCTACGCGGGTTTGCCCTACTATACGCACGCCGATGTCGGTCAAGCCCGACCTGCACAGCGATTGGTGGGTTACCGGTTCTTTGAACGGGACAGTATCGAGTTCAGGAAATCAATCCACGTGCGGTTCGGTGCGATGCAAAATGACATCTGCGCGACATCGTACTGGTATCAGGAGGGGCCGGTCAGACCCTTTTTTGAGATGCCAGATTGGCAACTGCTTCAACCCGCCGAGCGATTTGGACCACCGTGGGGCGAGCTGCCTAAGGGGACCTACGACCTTCCGCTACCGGACAGCGGTGGTTGGTGGGTATGCGGACCGTTCTGGAATGGTGAAGATCGCGCTATGGAAGCAGATCTGGATGCGGAGATCGACTTTGCCCCTGAAGCAACCTTCGACGGTATGCACGACGAGGATTCTCCTTGGCTGACGGAGGGATCCCGTGAGCTCGGCAGAGATGTTGCCCGTTGGAAAAAGCGGTTCGCACTTCGTGGGTTCGTAGATTTTAATCATGTCTTTCGTCCCCACATACTAGGGACACCTAGTAACAGTCGGGATGCCGCGGCTATCGCGAGATGTATCCTAGAGGTGACAGAGGACACAACGGTTAGCCTCCGCTTGGCGTGGGATGACCGACTGATTCTCCGGGTGAATGCAAATGAGCCGATCGATCTGGGACATCACGACGCCTTCCGATCCCAGACTGTCCAAGTTGACCTAAAGAAGGGACAGAACGTAATCGTCCTCAAATTAAGTAATACGTTGGGATCTAACTACTGTGGTTGGACATTTGCGTTTCGCGCCACGTTACCCGATGGCAGCGTCCTGATCCCCTACGCGGAATAACGGAAAGTGAGGTTGGCACATGAACAATAGCGAAGGGTTGCACTGGTCGTTTGATTACAACTATGGTGCACAAAACCCCCAATTCGCGCAGCAATTGGTCGAAACGTTCCTCAGATTTCATGCGGAACCCAAAACAAGCCGAACAAGTGTCGAAGTCACCGGGCATGTTTACGATATACTTCCAAATTACTGGCGTGGCTACGCGATAGGAGGCAATCTACAGGATAACCTAAGCCTCGGCGAGGCGGTTATCAAACGGCAGCAAGCGGATGATACGCGCTGGCACTACACGATTCAATATACCAACACAACGAGTGGTGAGGAGCTCCAACTCCGTTTTCATACCGCTAACGATTTATATCGATCCCTCATAGGTAAGTGGCATCTCCAGACACAAAACCGTTGCCAAGACAGATATTCTACACTCGCCTGTGAGGGTCAACGCGTTGCGGACGAGATCCGGCTGACCGTCAACCACGCTGAGATTACCGTTGGTCTGATGCAGAAGGATACGCCGTTCACCTGCAACTGGGCACTGTTCGATGTGATTCCTGCGCTCAGTGGAGCGATTCAGGAATCAGGTGAAGTCGTGGAAATGGCTGTCCTAGAAGATCTTGAGAAACTAAGACCTGTGAACCGCATCGGCTTCCTTGAATCGATCAAGATGCACGAAACACAACTCGACGGCTATTACCTGTATGGAGAGGGACTTCTTCCGTCCTACTGGTGGCTTGACATACACGGCAACGTGGCTATTTCTGCTAACTTCTTCCAAACCCTTGTGCTTAGAGAGATAGTGGGAGGCAGCGCATGAACAAACGACCGAATATCCTCTTTATCAATACGGATCAGCAGTCTTGGAACGCTGTTTCTGCTTATGGAAATCCATACGTGCACACGCCGAACATTGACCGCCTCCACCGAAACGGTACATCTTTCATGCGTGCTTACTGTAGCGATCCGGTATGCGCCGCTGCACGATCCAGTTGGGCAACAGGACTTTACACTTCAGAGACGGGTGTGCCTTTTAACGGTGGACATCTGCATGAGGACATTCAGGATATTGGGCAAATTCTGAACGCCAATGGATACATGGCTTTCCATTGTGGCAAGTGGCACGTGCCGGGTAGAAACGTGCGCGAAAGTTTCCACACCCTGTATTATGGGGAGCGTGACATCGGTGCGGGTGGTGGGGAGTTTTACGATTCAGCTTCTACGCACGCTGTGATAGATTTTCTGACAACCTACGACGGTAACGCACCATTCTATCTACAAATTGGCTACGTCAATCCGCACGATGTGTGTGAATATCTGCACAACCACGAGGAAAAGCGCGTCCCAAATCCGTTGCAGCAGGGGCTCATCACTGAAGAAGAATTACCACCGTTGCCCGAAAACTTCCATTACGATGAAAGCGAAACTGTGCTACAGCAGGTTTGCCGTAGGACTGATGACGCGCTCATTCACCCGGCAATCCTACGCGGCGTGCGGGATTGGGACGGGTTCCATTGGCGGTATCTTATCTGGAATTATTACCGGTTCATCGAAAAGGTTGATGCGGAGATCGGTATCGTGCTCAGCGCACTTCAACAGACACCTTTCTGCGATAACACGGTTATCGTCTTCAGTGCGGACCACGGCGAAGCGTGTGGAAGTCATCAGATGTTCCAGAAGTTCACGCTATACGAGGAAAGCATTCGTGTCCCGTTCATCGTTGCTTGCTTGGGGAACGGTGTGCCCGTGCAGAAAAACCGTTTCGACAGAGCGCATTTTATCTCTGGCGTGGATCTGGTCCCTACGGTTTGCGACTACGCGGGGGTAGATGCACCGGAAGCCATGCAGGTCGAGCGAGGCGAAGTCCCAAGAATCAGGGGAATGAGCGTGCGTCCGCTTGCGGAAGGCGACGAAACACCTTGGCGCGAATTCGCCTATGTGGAAAGCAACTACTGGGGACGGGCGATTGTTACGGACAGATATAAATACGTTACGGAGTATAA
>JAKZSX010000059.1:0-6154 GCA_047517405.1 Candidatus Poribacteria bacterium
AAGTCAAAGATTTCATTATCCTCATTAGTGTCATTGCGTGTGAGTTGATAATCCGCAAGCAGTGTTAAGGCATTGCTAACCTGCCAATTGATTTGGAAATGTGCACCGAGTTGATTATCCCTTCGTTTCTCCGCGTTTTCATCAACCAAGCCATCGGCTCCCCTCACCCGGCGACCATCGAAGGTAACGCCCAATCGCGATAACCGCAGACGCGCCCAACTCTCGCCGTTGATTTTGTAGAACGCGCTAACTGCTGCCTCAGCCGTAGAAAAGTCGTAGAAGCTGACATTTGAGTTGCTCAGAAATAGATTCAACTCCTGCTGTAAAAGGAGTTTACTCGCCGGAATTTGGATTAATTTCGCCGACACGAAGTTTCGAAGATCTGTTCGTGACTCCCCCCGTTCAATCCCAGCGATACCGAGGACAAGGTTATTTAGGTTGTCTTTATAATTTTCCTGCTCAAGCGAATACGCCAGTTTCGCCAATAGTGCCTTGAGAATCCCAAACTGTATCCGCACACGTCCTTGATGATTTGTCGAGCCGACAAGTAGAAAATCTTCACGCCGCGTTATATCATCATCAAAACGGTTGATGTAGAGATTATATTCTAGTAGCTTGCCGAAGCGGAAACCGATTTGGCGCTGGAGACTGTCGAAGGCATCGTCCCTGCGATTCAAGCGTTGCAGCTGGTGTAACACGCTCAAGGTCGGCAACTGCGCTGTCGGGCGAAAAATGAGCTCGGTCGAAAAGAGATCTGTGAACGCATCGAATTCGTTGAGTTGTCCAGACTGACCGATATAGTTTTCCAATTGCGGATAGTATTGCAGTTTGAGTCCGAAACGTTTCCCAAGCGGTAAGGTTCCCTGAAGGTTGACGCCGGCGAGGTTAATTAGACCGGTGAGTTGTGGGTCTTCACGCCCTGCAAGGCTGCTTGTATTCGGATCAATACTCAATCCAAACTCGACGTGATTGTTAAAGACATTACTCACCTCATAGTCGATAGTAAGGTCAGATTCAAAGGCTGCCGGTGCTTCGGTCTCCTGTTGGAACAGTTCCTGACCGTACTCCCGTCGGAGTTGAGCGGACGCGAGCGAAGTTTCAACTAGCAGTAGCCCTATTACGAATATGCAGTAAATGGGCTCGAATGGAAATTGATGGAACCGTTTTCGCAATTTCTGTTTCCTTCCAAAAAATAGGGGCACAGTTCCCCAAGTCGTCCTGTAGGATAGTGTGCCCCTATGCACAAGAATCGGGTAATTTTTAGTAGATTGTACAAACCCCGCCCGCGCAACTGCTGCCCGCTTTTTTCGTGACATCACCGGCAACTGTACTCGCTTCACTCGTTTCAAAATCCGCAAGGATTTCCGACGTTTCGTTCGCCGATGCAGATAACCCAATCTGCAATTGTCCGCTTGATGTAAAAGTTGTGATGCAGCCGGAGAAACCAATTGATATCAAAAGTATTCCCACAACTACACAACCCGACCAGAACCTTTTCATGATGCTTGCCTCCTGTTACCTCAAATGTGAAGCGTTCCTGTAGCGGATTATACCTTCACCTCTTTATAATCCACCTCGTCAAGGTCGTTAGTGCCTAAATCCATTCTCGATGCTGAACGGATATATCTCGATATTCGAGAGATGGACGGTAGTTCGAGTTCCTTTCGTTTCTCTTCCACTGTTTGATAAACAATCTGATCCAGTGCAACCGGATCTTGGCTCACAAGGATACCGCCGTACTGCCATACCCCGTCGGGGTCATACGTCGGTCCACCATCGAACGCGGCGAGCAACCCATCGACGATGTTCAAAACAACTTTATCTTTGAGGACCGTGTGCGCGTAGATATCAGCGATAGCGGGATTGCAATTCAGAGGATTTGAGTGGAAGCGGTGGGTGTTATCGACGCTCCCAAAGGCGAGATTTTTAAGGCAACCACTCACACCAGCAATCCCATGATGCTTCATCACCGGCACGTTAATAACCACCGTCAACTCTTTGGTGAGGAGGTTTGTATATCGGGAGACAATGCTTCCGTTCTCGCGGCGAACTTCGACATCCTTTTCGGTTTCATAGAACACCTCATCGTCGTAGCCGACACCCTCGCTGTCCGACGCGAAGCACCGAACACCTCGATCACTTTGGTTAATCTCGTAGCCTGCATTGATTAGATGCGATTCAAACCGGTCCCAGATGATGATTTGGTTTCTGAGGACACCTGCTCCGTACAATCCGTCGATAATCTTATCAACAATAATCCGATGGGTGCTCAGCTGTTTTCCGGCGAGTGGGTTAATTTTAATTCCAACGATATCAGTCGGCAGAACAAAATCCTTCCACGCCTCTTTCGCTGAGTCAAGTCCGGTGAGTTTCATCATTGCGCGATCTATCATCTCACTGACCACCTGCTCGTCGAGCACATCGTCATTCCACACCTTGTCACTTATGGCTTCAACCAGGGGTATGAGCTGTTCTTCGACCACCTCCCCCGGAGGCGCGCCGGACTGACGACCCAACTGGGCGAAAGTATCCTTGGTCGCTGAAGTGACCGCGCCCAATGCGAGCCCCATCCCAACAACGCCTTTCGATGCCTGACGCAAGAATCGCCGTCGACTCACCGGTTGCGGCATGGTTGTCTTTGTTCGCGAAATCTGGTCACAATCCGCTTGAATTTGTGCAACAATAGGATCTGACTTAGGTGGTGTTCTATTTGTCATTGAATGAATTTACCGAGTCTACCAAACGGTGTTTACGATTCTACTTTGGGTGATTTTTCGATACATCGCGCGTCAGGGCAATGCTACACATGTCGCCCCGCTGGGGCTTGGGGGTATGTGTCATTGCCCGTGCTATAAACATGTCGCCCCGCTGGGGCTAATAACCCGTAACATCCAAAAAAACGGAACGTAGATCTCCGTTACATACGAATAACTTCCCTTGATCGGTGGAGGCGGACAAGATGCCCCTGCTATAAACATGTCGCAGGCTGGGGCTATGTTGGTTCGTTGGTTCATTAGAATGACGAACTCTATACATTGCGCTCCGTTGCACCACAATTTGCACAACGGTTACGGCATACGGAGTATGCCTACTACTTTAATACACCTGTCGCATCAATAGGGTTTTAAGTCGGGCAAGATGCCCGACCTACGAGTATGTGTGCAAGTTACGGCATACGGAGCCCCGATAAGATCGGGATTCAAAGCAATATGCCTACTACTAGCAATTTGACCGTTTATAAACCTTTCAACTCTGCGACAATCCTCTCACCTTTTAGCCGATTCCCAACGCGCACATCAAGGAATTTCCAGCGGATAACCCCGCTCTCATCAATGATGTAGGTCATGGGACGTGCAATCCGACGATTTAGGGGATCTCTCGCATTATACGCATCAATTGTTTTCAGTTCCGGATCTCCAAGCAGCGGAAATCCGATGTCAACGTTACGCTGCCCTTTTATCTTCGCAATCGCTGCCTTTGCCTGTGCCGCGTTATCTGTACTGATTGCCAGAAGTTCAGCACCCGCCGCCTGAATTGCTGCATAATCTTGTTGCAACTCTCCGAGTTGCTCAATGCAGGTAGGTCACCATCCGCCCCGATCAAAGACCAACACAACCTTTTTCTTGCCTGCGTAATCTGCAAGAGCTATCATTTCCCCACCGCTATCAGGCAGGTTGAAGTCCGGTGCTTTCAGCCCGACTGCTAGACCATCGCCTGCTGGGAGTTGCTCCGGGTTGAGGGGGATAAGCTCGACCTGTAATTTTACCGTTTCGCCGACTGGAATGGGGTCAACAGTGAACTCCTGTTTTTCGTATTCATCGGCTTCAATGGTGATTGTGAGCGGCTGATTCGCGGAAACATCTTTGAACTCAAAAGCACCCGATGTCGTTGTCGGCGTCTCCCGGACAATCCCTGCTTCGTCGGTCAGTTGCACACGCGCACCGATGAGCGGTGATTTTGTGATCTGATTCAATACGAGTCCACGAACACCGGGACGCGCGACAAGCGCGACATCCAACGGCACGGTTTCACCGGCTGGAATTGGATTGATGGAGATCTCTTGTTTCTCGAACCCTTCAAGATCCACGATGACGGTGAGCTGCTGATCTGTAGGAACATTTTCAAACTCAAAGGCACCAGTTGGCGTCGTCAACACCTCACGGGAGTTACCGGCTGCATCAACGAGTCGAACGCGAACCTTGCTGAGTGGGTTCCCTCTTACTTGATCGGATAAAACGCCCTGAACATGGGACACGGGGATTTCTAGCACCTTGAGCGTCACCCGATCCAGCGATGCAATCTCTTCTGCGCTAACCTGAACGGTTTGTTCAAAAGCTTCATACCCCTTTGCGGCAATTTCAACCGTATAAGCACCCGGCTGAAGATTATCGATTCGATAATTTCCATCGGCATCCGCTGCGGTAGAGGCAATGGCGTTGCCATTTTGTAGGACGCGGACAGTCACCGACACACCTTCGATTCTTTCGATCGTCCCTTCTAGGCTGCCGGTTGAAATGACGTCATCGGTTGGCACATCTGTTTTGACGATGGCTTCGTCGCCGCCGCCACACCCAAACCACAGCATGAGAACAGCTGCCAAAACCGTCAGTAATTGAATTTTAATTAGTGTATCTCTTATAGCCATTTTTTTAACTCGCTTTCGTAGATTGCTTTATCTTCCTGTGCACCGTTGAATACCTTTACAATTTCCCCATCACGATTGATAAGATATGCAGCGGGTATTCCGGGGACTTGGTATTTCTGGATAACCTCGGAATCTGCTAGAAGAATCGGATAATTGATGTCGAACCCTCCCTTACTGAGTTCCTCAAAAAAAGTCTCAATATTTTTTAGACGTCCTTCTATATCATCCGTTGAGATGCCGATCATCTCAAATCCCTGTTCTCGAAACTCGTCGGAGAGTTCAATGAAACGCGGAATCTCCTCTTGGCACGGTTGACACCATGTCGCCCAAAAATCGACGATGACAACTTTGCCCTGATAATCTGAGAGGCTGACTTCCTCTAGTTCGGTGTTTAGCAGTGTGAAGCTCGGGGCAAGCTGAAACGAGGTAGCTTCATCTACATCGTCAGCGTCTGTCATTTTGTCGCTTGTATCGTCCGAACATCCCAACACCCCTAGCAAGCAGAGGATGAGACCGAACAGACAAAACAATTTCCAATACATATACGCCTCCTGAAGTTCAACGGGACAGGTTCTCAGTTGTCTTCTTGCCCAATGAGAACGCTTTCAGCACGATTTGGTCAAATTTTGACCATGGAAACTGCACCATATTGGGCAAAAATTCAACCGAGCCGCAGAATGGTGCCCTTTGATCCAACAATCCAAGCGTGCCCTTTATGCAGACAGATGTCCAAGAGGTGCCATGTCGCGCCGCTTGGCTGAGGCGACCAAGTCGCCCCAGCATCGGTGGTACGCAAGATCAGCCCATCTTCACCAACCGCCCACCCCTCATTGGAATTTCGAAATGCGATGCCGCGCAAGTTTTTCGGCGTTCCACTTTTCTGGGATTTCCAGTTCGCGCCGGCATCGGTTGTATGTAGGATTAGTCCGCTTGTTCCAACGACCCAACCGGTCTGTGGGTTGACGAAATAGACACCGAGCAGCGATTCCTCGGTGTTGCTCTGCTGCTCGCGCCAGATCTCGCCACCGTTATTTGTGTGGAGCGTTGTCCCTTCCTTCCCGACAGCCCACCCATGCTTCGCATCGGCAAAATGCACAGCCCACAGATGGGGTGTCGGCGGTGAATTTTGCCGACTCCATGCACCGCCGCCGTTATTTGTGTGAAGGATGACACCGCCACCACCAACAACCCAGCCTTCTTTTTCATCCACGAAATAAATGTCGAGCAACCCATTGTCAGTATGGCTTTTTTGCGCTGTCCACGATTTACCGCCGCTTCCCGTATAGTAGATCTGTCCCCTGATACTGACTGCCCAACCGTTGTTGGAAGTGGAAAAATGCACCTTATTGAGTGCGTTTGGACTAATCACTTTTTTCGGTGAGCGCACCTGCCATGTCAGACCACCGTCCTCTGTGAATAGCACCAAACCGTCCGTCCCAACTGCCCAACCGCGTTTGGCATCAACAAAGTGGACACCGTAAAGGTGCGCCTCTGTTCCCGACTCGATTT
>JAKZSX010000060.1:0-5728 GCA_047517405.1 Candidatus Poribacteria bacterium
GTTATCAAGAATCTGATCTCCCCCGATGAACTTGAGACGTTACGGGAACACTATGCTGACCTCGTATCGGGGCGCGTACCCGATTTTCCTGAACGGCACGTCTCTCGTCACACCCCACAACAGGTACAGACGTTGGAACCACCCACACCGCACGGAGAGCAGCACAATCGGCGCGACACCCAAGTTTTTCCAAAAGGCGAAGACGGTTACAACGCGCAACGTAAAGCACCGGTTAAAGACCCGCTCGACACTATAAGCAAGATGAATGTACCTTCTAGATATGATGCGGTCTTTGATGCCTTTGTCCGGTCGCCGAAGATTGTTGATATCGTCGCCGACCTGATGGGACCAAATATCAAGCTATACTACGATCAGGTTTTTGCTAAACCCCCTTATGCGCGTGCCAACCGCTATCACCAGGATTCGGTATTCTGGAGCTTTTTTGCGAGCAATTTCCAGATAACTTGTCAGCTTTTGCTGGACGATGCAACTGCGGAAAACGGTTGTGTCCGTTTTATTCCGGGCAGCCACAAGTTCGGGCTAGTCAACTGGGATCACTTGCCTTACATGTTGACGGAAGAGGTCCTAGCGCAAGAGGTGCCGGTGCCGCTGGCAGCGGGGGACGCGACCTTCCATCATAGCTTGGCACTACATTGCAGCGGTCCCAACACAACGCCTCACCGCAGGCGGGGTTGGTCTATCCATTACGTTTCAGCAGAGACGCGCTATATCGGCACACAGGAGGAGACCGAACATCTTAAACAGTCGGGTTGTCTTGTGGGACCGGAACCGGTGAACGGTTGGCCCCTTATTCGTGGACGTGAGTTCCCCGGTTGTGTATAAGGGTCAAAAGATGTGAGAATATCGAGGTTATTTTGACCTCTGGCACTTACGAAAGAAGGCGCATAGAATGAGTAACCTAAAAATTCGCGATGTTCGAGCGATTATTACACAGCCACCGGGCGCACGTACTCTCATTGTCGTGAAAGTAGAGACCAACGAGCCTGAACTATATGGTTTGGGCTGTGCTTCATTCTTCTCAAGACCGACTGCCGTGGCCGCAGCTGTGGATGACTATCTCACGCCCTTTCTCATCGGCAAAGATCCTGCGGAGATTGAGGATATATGGCAGTCGTGCAACGTGTCCGCCTATTGGCGCTATGGACCTGTTCTTAACAACGCCATAAGCGGTGTGGACCAAGCACTGTGGGACATCAAGGGTAAGGTAGCGGGGATGCCGGTGTACGAGTTGTTCGGCGGAAAATCTAGGGAAGCTGCGGCTGTATACATAATCCCCACTGGACGCGACCTTGTGGAATATGAAGAACACATTCACGAACTCCAAGAGCGGGGGTTCCGCCACTTCAAGCTGGGCTCGATGCATCCCTCGACACCACAGGATAAGCCTCATCAAGAACCGGTGGTCATCACCAACAAAGTTACGGATAGCAGTGTAAGCATTTTTGAGCCAGTACCATATGCTCAAAGCGTTATGGCTGCTTTTGAACACTTCCGCACAACCTTTGGGCCGAATCCAGAAATTCTGTACGATCTCCATGAGCGGATGCCGCCTATCCAAGGACTTGGTTTGGCAAAGGAACTGGAGCAGTTCAGGCCATTTTTCCTTGAAGATCTCTTTGCGCCAGAAGACAATGACTACTTCCGCCTTGTACGTCAACAGACCAGCGTACCCATCGCTATGGGTGAATTGTATAGCAACCCCCAAGAGATTGTTCCGATGATCAAGGACAGACTAATCGATTTCATTCGTGTGCACGTTTCCACGATAGGGGGCTTAACGCCAGCGCGGAAGTTAGCTGCACTCTGCGAAGCGTTTAACGTCCGCACCGCTTGGCACGGCTCCGCCGATGTATCTCCTGTTGGGCACGCAGCTAACCTGATGCTGGACATGAATGTATGGAATTTCGGAATTCAGGAAGCTTCGGTATACCTGAATACCCATGAAACCTTGAAAGAGGTATTCCCGGGAACACCTGAACTTCGCAATGGGTATATGTGGCCCAACGGCAAGCCTGGGATAGGGGTGGACATAAACGAAGAGTTGGCTGCTCGCTTTCCCGCCAAGGATGTGGGAGGTCCCAAGCTGTGGGGCGATGCCCGGCGCGCTGATGGTACAGTGATAAGACCTTAGCGGGCAAATCCTCTCGGTGCCAAGTAGTACCGAAATAAAGATGTGGAAATGAGAATTAAACACATAATCTTTCTAATCCATCCGTGCTGCTACGAGAATATTACCCCCGATGCTATCCGTAGGGACAACTACTATCTCTTTGTCGAAAGGGAGGAAGAGGTAAAGGAGCACTGGCTCCAAGCTCTAGCCAAGCGACCGACAAACACCCTATTCCTCCAATTGGGTGGTCCTGAATATCTGCGAGAGGCTGCTGTGGAGAACCTGGGCAAATCCGCTGTTTTTTTATCCACGGACAGCGTTTCCCGACAGTGGAGATTTGCGTGAGTATTATCGTCGTCTCGCCTCCGATTTCCGCGATCACGTCTCGGCTCACCGGCTGCAGTTGGAGACAGCTACGGTGACGTCTGAGCTCTGGGGAGAGTCCTTTGAGGGGTGTGTCCCCGGATACGGTGGCGCCTTCGCCGAATACCTTGGGCTGCGATGTCCCCCGAGGCTGCGATTTGAAATGACTGTTTACGACTCTCGATTCTTGTACGGTGCGCGACGATGGGAGGTCATCCCTATTGATGGCTGCGATGTAGAAGCGTGGCTTTTTGAGTGTCACGATGGGACGGGTGCTGCCATTTTTCAGTCGCGGTTGAGGGCACAGTGGGTCGATGACCGGCGCGTGCATCTCCGACTCGATGACCGTCGCCTACAGGTCTGTACCAAGAATGGACACACAATTTGGCCCAATACACCGTGGGAGAAGGGAAAGCCTGAGGGCGTGGATGAGTATAGCATGACCCTCGCAGATTGTAACTGGCGATGGATTCGAGCGATAGGTATGGCTATCGACGACTTCCGGGGAGTGATACGTACCACTCGTGTCACGGTTTGTGAGGATGAGGACTAGTCAAGCAATGATCGAAATTGGCTCTCAAAAGCAACTTTTTCTTGATGATTACCTCATTGAGAGCATGACCGGTGTTCAGCGGACTCTGAATCCTGCGACCAAGGCGCAGAATAATCCGGTCATCCGTCCGGACCGTCCGTGGGAGGGAAATAATCTACATTACGGTTGCGTCTTTTATGACGAGGAGCAAGGCCTGTTTCGGCTGTGGTACACGGCATCAACCGTAACCCCTTCAAAAACAGTTCGGTTATTCACACAGCCGGACGCAGGATTGACCGCAACACCTTTGGAACAGGAGAAGCCAAACAGCACTGAACCCATTGTCTGCTATGCGACCTCAACGGATGGATACAGTTGGGAGAAGCCGTCGCTGGAGCTGGTGAAATTTAACGGATCATGGGAGAATAACATACTGAAGCCGGAAAATTGGGTGCAGGCAAAAGGTGGAATCTTTGTAGACCCTAACGAGAAGGATCCGGCAAAACGGTATAAAGTCCTATCGCAGCGAACAAAGTATGGAACAGAAGGCACGCCGGAGTTCTTTTGGAATCTCTATACTTCTCCAGATGCGTTCAATTGGACGCCGTATGAGAATAATCCCGTGATATGGCAGGACGATCTTCCCAAGGTGAGGACGCGAGGTGTTTACGGGCAGAAGATTCAGTTTGACGCTTCAGGGGTTAAACAGGTTGTCGACGTGGAAGACCGTGAACAGAGTTACCTGTGGGGACCAACAGCATTTATGGGTTGGGACAGTATTCGAGGTCGATACGCTGTCCACATGGAGAACTGTCAGCATAAACGGTGTCCACTGGGCAAGCGAGTCATCGGACGAGCAGAGAGTCCGGACCTCATCCACTGGACACCACCGCAGACCATTATAATTCCCGACGCCGAAGACCCACCGGGGTTACAGTTCTACAGTATGTGGGCAACAACTTACGAAGGATTCTACATTGGGATGTTGTGGAATTTCTTACGCGAGGAGCGTTTGTTCATTTGGCCGCAGTTTGTTTTCAGTCGAGATGGCATTCACTATGACCGTCGATTCCGTGAACCTTTTATTCCGCTGAGTCCTGAACCTGACTACGATTCGGTGGCTATTTATGCGCAACAACCAATCGTGCACAATGAGAAGGTTTTCGTGTTTTACAACGGGATGAATTTCCGAGAGCGACGGCTTGCCGAGATTGATGGACCCGGGCCAACGGGGGGACTTGGATTGGCGGTCACGCCGTTAGACGGTTTCGTCTCGCTTGACGGCACCCTGAACGCCTCTAACGATTACGGACAAGTAGTAACACGCCCCTTTCGTTTTTCTGGAAATCAGTTGCGGGTTAATATGGGCATGGTCTCCGAGAAGGTGGGCTCACTTGCCCCTGCTTGTGATGTTAAGGTGGAGATTTTGCACCCCGACCACTTTCCTATCGGGGGTTTTTCGTACGACGACGCGGATTCACTGACGCAAACGGGCATTGCCAATCGGGTCACTTGGCGTGGAAATGGAGATCTTCGCGCCCTGCAAGGGGAATATATCAAGCTGAAGTTCTATCTTAAGAATGCGAAGCTGTTTGCGTTTCAGTTTGTAGAATAGTTGTTTCTAGTCGCGTTGAAATGATACAATTTGAAAACTTAAATTGAGAGGAGAAAGAGGATGACAGACGCAGAAAAATACCTGTTTGATGTGCACGGTTATTTGGTGATAGAGGGTGCCTTGTCACCCGAGGAGGTGGAGGCAGCGAATGCAGCAGTTGATCATTATGCGGATAAGATTCAGATCCGTCCAAACGATCTCGCCAACGGATCTACAACGCTGCAAGGTAAGACCGGACGGGGTGACTTAGGGGGGATGTTGACATGGGAAAAACCTCACTGCGATGCGTTCCGCCAGATGATCGCCCACCCCCGGCTCGCGCCGTATCTGGAGGAGTTGTTGGGACCTGGATTTCGATTAGAAGGGCTCGGTATTATCACGATGGACGAGGGTGCGGAAGGTTTCTGGTTCCACGAAGGCGGCGAACCCTTAGACCGTTCACGAGGCTTCCTCTATCGCAACGGTCGGATGTATTGTGGCATGACGAACATGGCGGTTCAGCTGACCGACGTGGGTCCGGACGACGGCGGTTTCGCTTGTTTGCCGGGCAGTCATAAAGCGAACTATCCATGCCCGGACGACATTCGACTCTATCACACATACCAAGACCGCATCGTCTCGATTCCCGCCAAGGCGGGTGATGCTATACTGTTTGTCGAGTGTCTGATGCACGGTGGGCTGCCGTGGGTTGCCAAGCACCAACGGCGTTCAGTGATTATCCGCTATAATTCTGGCGTTATGAGTGAGTCGTTGATGGGTGACTATACGCCACCACCGTTTTACGATGAACTGACCGAAGCCCAAAGAGCAGTCATTTCTGCGCCGCAGTACCGCAGGGAGGACAAAGGTTCAAAGCTTTATCGAACACCATAGGGGAAAGCGATATGAATAATTCAGAACACTGGATTATATATGAAGGCAGCGAAGGACCGGGCGCAGGGAGACACATTGTACTGGTCAGCGGCGACGAGGAATACCGCTCCGAAGAAGCACTCCCACTGCTCGCAAAAATTCTGGCTGTGCATCACGGGTTCAAATGCACGGTGCTTTTCGCAATCGATTTAGAAACAGGGGAAATCAATCCAGA
>JAKZSX010000061.1:0-8844 GCA_047517405.1 Candidatus Poribacteria bacterium
TGAAACCCAACATTCTTGGTGGGTGCAGGTTTCCTAACCTGCACAACTAGGTGAGCGCTGTCAGAATTGGACTCCAAAAAATAACGGACGCGCCTCACATAAATGTCAGCACGCCCTAGGCGAATTAAAAACCCATCGACAGTCCTGTAGGGGCGAGGTTTCCTCGCCCAACGGGTTGAAAACCCCTACTCCTACACGTTCAACAGGTATACAGACGGTCTATCTTACGCATGTAGAACACTCTCGGAACGGAAAAGCATGACATATTATTCCTCATTAGCCCCAGCGGAGCAACATATGTTAAAGTAGTAGGCATACTCCGTATGCCGTAACCATTGCCCACATTACGGCACGGCGAAACATGTCTACTACTGTTTCTCACTTCGATTGGATTGATTGTTGGGTTTCACATCAACCTACACTCCTGTCAAATGCCAACAGAACCTAGCGATTACAAACCCATCGGTTTTCCCGTAGGGGCGGGGTCTCCCCGCCCGCTAAGTCCTTTACCTTTCGCCCCATCGGTACCATACGAGATTTCACGGTTTCTATCCTGCAAATCCTTGAATCCTGAGTATCCTGATTCAGACAAGTGTTCATCAGTTCAATCCACCAATGAACCTATGAACCAACACAGCCCCAGCAGGGCAACATGTGTTAAAGTAGTAGGCATACTCCGTATGCCGTAACCTCCCGACACCCGTAGGCCGGGCATCTTGCCCCACCCTTGCCGCCAGGTAGCCTGTAGGTCGAGATTCATATCTCGACACCCAAATGCCAACAGAACCTAAACCGAGCACAAAAAAAGCCCGAGCATATCACTCGGGCTGTGATGAAGATCGATTAGGATTATTCTGGGTAAGCTGTTGCAAGGGCTATCACCGCATACGTAGTAACAAGCACCGGATCTTGTTCCATCCAACGACTATTCTCATTGACCCAAAAGCCGTCGGGGGTTTGTTCGTCAATCAGTTGTTCGGCGAGTGCCCTGTACCAATCGTGAGAAACCCCTTTGGCATCGACAATGGTGGATTCACCATAAGCCCTTAACGCCTTTGCCATTGTATGGTAGTTGTAGAAAAGTCCCTGTTGCTCCATGCCGTAATTTTCTTCGACTGTGAAGTGTTTCGTGATCCAGTCCACCGCCGCTTCCACACGTGGGTCATCTCGGTCAACCTTGGCGTAAATGAAACTCAACAGTCCAGCGTAGGTCATGCTAGCATAGGATTGGTGTTCCCCCGCTTTGCTTTCGCCATCGGGAGCATAGATAAAGCCGCCGTCATCCCCTGCCCAATCTTGGTCGTTGGTTTCGCTACGATTCTGGCATCGTTCGAGGAATTTAACCGCTTTGTCCCACACCTCTGGGTCATCGGATCCGCTCTCCGTAAGTGCCTGTATAGCGATATTCATGTTGGATAGGTCGTGAATGCTCTCCCGACTCCCGTAGCCTATTCCTCCAAAGTAGACATCGTTCTCATCTGTTATTTGAAGGCTTTTGATGAACCCCTGCGCTTTGGCGATTGCTGCGTCATATTCCGGATTCTTTGTAGCTGAGAGTGCCATTAGCGAAACAGAGGTATTATAATTCGGCAGAGCGGGTTGCATTTCGACGTTATAAATTCCGCCGTCAGGTTGTTGCATTGCCAACAACACTCTAATCGATTTCTGAATGAAGGGATGATCGGCTTCCGCGTACCGGTTTTGTGGATGGTGTAAAAAAGCGGTAAGTGCCAATCCTGTTATACCGGGGTGATGCCTAAACAATCCATCATCTTCCTGCTGTGTTTCTAACCATTCCAATCCCTTATCGATTGCCGCTAACACTTTCGGATTCAAATCTTGGTAATCAGGAGTAGCGTGGCTATCCCCATACAGAGGTTGGCTCAAGAGCATGAGCGCGAATAAAACGGTTGCGTATTTGTGTTTATTTGTTAATTTCATGTTGTATGATCTCCGTAATGTTTGGGTGATAAGTGAGCGAACCTTGTAGCAGCACACCAGAATCTAGGCAAGTATCGTGCCAATATCCGAGGTGCTATACCTATTGACTCTCAAGGGGAGATTCTCTGCGTCCCTGTCCAGTAAATGAACAGGAGTGTTCATAAAATGGTCAGATACCCTCAAAACTGTACCGCTTCCCCCGTTTCCGAAGAACGTATCGCAGCATCGTAAACCTGCATCACCCGTTTGGTCTCCTCCGGGTTAACGATCAGTTCCGCTCCCTTATTTAGGACATCCGAGATATTCTGATAGTAGGATTTCCACGATCCTTTGACGCTCTCGATCGCCAGTTCGCGCTGCTCACCGCCCGCTTCGGTCCAGACCTTTGCGTAGGTGTCGGGATCTTCCTCTGCGGCGTCGATGTTACCCGCCACCATCGGTCTCTCTTGCGGATCTAATCCGTACTTAATTAACCCGCCGAGATCACCGAGGACATACCAGCGCGGCTTTTCGACCTTCGCCAAGTTGCCCACCTCAATCTGATAGCGGACATCGTTCTCAAATTTAATCAGTAGGTTCGCATAGTTGCCGATGTCGATATCCCACCGTGACCCGTAATGCACGTCGCAGAAAACAGTTTTGACAGGTGTGGGGACTAATTGTAGTGCTTGATCGATGAAATGCGCGGGCCAATCAAAGAGGATGCCGCCACTCTGTTTTTTAACACCCCGCCAACCTCTCGGTCCGCCGTATCTCATGATGGCGACCTGAAACAGGTAAGGCGTTCCGAGGAGACCATCCGCAATCACCTTTTTAACAGTCAAGTAGTCCCAATCCCAGCGGCGATTGTGAAAGACGCTCAACATGACACTGTTTCGCTGACTCGCCTCGATCATCGCATCGGCTTCGGCGGCATTCATGCACATCACCTTATCCGTAACGAGGTGCTTGCCGGCGTCCATCGCTCGAATTGCGAGATCAACATGCGTGTCGTGCGGCGTGGCGAGGATAACCAAATCTACCTCATCATCTGCGATAACCTGATCGATGGTCTCATAAAGTTTCACGTCGGGGTGCGCCTGTGCAGCAGCTTGTCGTCTCTCGGAACTCCGCGTCGCAATCGCATATAGATTAAGCCCCTCCGCCAGACCGACGAGGTAGGTGTGAAACGATCGCCCGGCGTAGCCGTATCCGATCACTGCTGTGTTAATCATCTAATCTCCTTCTGTGTCAACGTTTTGTCAACCTATAATGATTCATGTTAAGAAATTATGCAAAAAACCGTAGGGGCGAGGTCATCCCGCCCTTTCTTGCTAATATACCAATGTTTTTCACGTTTCACGCCCTTCGCGTTTAGCACGTTCTTTTAACAGGAGCTATTTTTCTTTACGTATTACGTATTATGCTGATTTAAGCCACTAACGACTGATTCTAACCCAGGTTGTTAGCGTTAAATCAAGTTGCCACTTAAAGCCCAGCGAGGCGATATGTATATCAAAACTGACCATACCCGTGGATCGAGCATCCCCGGTCACGGGATCCTCTCGGACTTGCCCGACCCGTAGTCCAGTTGCTTTGGATTCCCAGCTTATTGGGGCGGGCCGTAATGTATATAAGTTTTCGCTCCAGAGGAGCGATATGTCTATAGAAGGCGATGCATCTATCTCACGCGCTCCAGCGGACCGCAATGTATAAGGTTCGTCAGTTTAATGGACCTAATGAACCAACACAGCCCCAACAGGGCAACATGTCTGTAAAACATGGGAAACGTAATGAGCGATGCGTAAATGGTCAGTGGTTTACTTAGCACCAGAGGTGCGACATGTGTTAAAGTAGTAGGTATACTCCGTATGCCGTAACCCGCACACCTACCCGTAGATCGGGCATCTTGCCTGACCTTCCCATCCGGTCCAATACCGATAAGTAACTGTAGGTCGAGATTCATATCTCGACACCTAAATGTCAACACACCTAAGTTATTGAAAATTGATTGTCTCGTAGGGGTGGGGTCTCCCCGCCCGTCAACTGCTCTATCTTTCGCTCCAGTCAAAATCTCCGTTCCATTTCTCCTTACGCATTACCTATTACGCATTATGCCTCATTCGTAGGTTGGGTTGAACGAGAACCGTGAAACCCAACGCTCACGTTTCACATTCTCTATCCTGTAAATCCTTAAATCCAGAGTATCCTGATTCAGACAAGTATTCATCTGTCTTATCGACCCATGAATCTCTGAACTAATGTACCAATGAACTAATTAACGTTTTTCACGTTTCACGCATCACGTTTCACGCCCATTAATCCTCCCAATTCAACACAACCCCCAATAGATTCGGATCCCAATCCATCAACAACTGATACGCCTCTGTAGCCTGAATCCCCGGCATCCGATGGGTAATCAATGGGGCGACAACGACACGGTGGTGGGCGATGAGCTGTAGCGACAATTCCCAATCGTCACGGAGCGTCCAGAAATTCGGGGAGGAATCGTGACGCGGACGCACGGAATTGTGGGCACCCAACACCGTCAAGCCCTTTCCGTGGACATCGCGGTAAAAGTTCACACGCTCTGTCTCCCCCCGTGTGCTAGCAAGTAGGACAACCCGCCCACGCCAAGCCGCTAACTGAAAAGCGGTGTTGACAACCGGTGGATGCCCCGTCGCTTCAATAACAACAGCCACACCTCTACCGCCAGTAATTCTGTCAAGTCGCTCATCTAAATCATTAGCCTCCGGGTTTAAGGTATAGTCCGCGCCAACCCGTGTGGCGAGTGTTAAACGGTTATCGGACAAGTCCGCCGTAATCACAGGCAACCCACCGCTGAGCTTCGCAAGTTGCATCCCAAATAAACCGATCAAACCACCTCCCAATACAAGCACCGGTTCCCCAAGTTCAATCTTGGCTTTCCGAACCCCTTGCATCGCAATGGTACACAGGTTGAAGAAGACCCCTTCTTCCGACGATAGTCCTGACTGCGTTACTTTGAGAAGACTATCCGGCGTAGCGGCGAAATGACTCGTGTGTCCTTTGGATGAAACAACCCGATCCCCGATAGCCAAGCCATCGACATCTCTACCTTTATCAATAACCACCCCCACGTTGCTGTAGCCGGGGTATGACGGGTACCGACCCTGTGCGTTGGGAAGTCCGAGCAGGAAAGCACGCTCTGTGCCCGGACTGATAAGCGAACATTCGGTCGCCACCAGAACCTCGTTATCCCCAAAGGACGGAAGCTCAAATTCCTCAATTTCAACCTTCGCCCGACTGGGCCAAACAATTCTTTGTCCTTTCATTCATCCCTCCTCAGTAGGCGGACAACAATTTTCGTAGATACAGAGACCGATGTTTGTTTCTTGATGTTAAGAAATAGTGCAAAGAAACCGTGCGGGCGGGGTCTCCGCGCCCGACAAGGACTACCTTTCGCTCCAGCGGAAATCCCCGTTCTGTTTTTTCTTGCGCATTACTCGTTACGTTTCACACATCACGTTTCACGTGCTTTAACATGAGCCAAAAATAATACAGTAAGAACTCTATATATTGCTCAGTATACAGTATGCCCAAATGAAAATCTATCATAAACTGACAGGGGCATTTCAGTCCGTAAGATGACAAATTGTTTCAAGAACTACAGATTTCGATTGAACAGATTGTCAAGACACACTATAATAGTATATGCTACTACCTATCTTGGGGAAACCGAACTTTTCGTTCTCGTTTTCCTTAAAAAGAAATAACGTGTGCTATTCCCTACACAGGATTTGGAGAAATGAATGGTCAAACTTTTATTGACGCTAATTGTGGTGGGTATACTTGCGTTGCCCATAAGCACGATCTACGCGGCAGATGATCCGATGCTAAGAAAGATCTCAGCCGTTAAGACCGATACACCACCAAAAATCGACGGAAAACTAGACGATCCATGTTGGCAAAAAGCAGCACAGACCGGCGACTTTATTCAATTTGAGCCGAAGGCAGGAGAACCTGCCACCCATAAAACGAGGGTCTATCTGCTTTACGATGCGAATCGGTTGTATGTCGGTTTTGAATGTTTCAAGAGTGACATGAACGTTCTCTCCGCAAATTCGGTCCAGCGAGACTCTTTCTTCTTCTCTGATGACCATGTCGAAGTCTTGATTGATACCTATCTCGATCAGCGTAACTGCTACGCTTTTGCGTTGAATCCGCTCAGTACACAGACAGACCGACGGATAACAAACGAGGGCGGAAATGTCAGGCGGGGTAGCTCCAATGTCGGTTCCGCTATCTCTTGGGACTGTGATTGGGCTGGGTATGCCGCCAAATACGATGACCGATGGACGGCGGAATTTTCCATACCGTTTGCAGAGCTCCGTTTTCCGAAGAAGAACCCCGATGCAGTTTGGGGAATCAATTTTTGGCGGAACGACGAGTCGCGGCAGGAGGAGTTATCTTGGGTAGATCTTGGGGGACGGCAGTACGCCGTTTCACGTTTTGGACAGATGACAGATTTACCCTTGGACCAGCTCGTTACGAAACGTCCGTTGGAGGTTAAACCGTACGGCACCCTAAAACCGGAAAAAATAGGCGATCAGGATCCTGAATTGGATGTCGCCACGGGAGTTGATGTTCGGTATCCTTTCTCAAGTATGACAGTCGATTTCACGCTCAATCCCGATTTTGCACAGATTGAGGCGGATCCGGACCGGGTCAACCTATCAGATATCCCGCTCCGTTTTCCAGAGAAGCGCCCATTCTTCTTGGAAGGGAATGAGCTTTTCCAGACGCCGGTTGAGCTGTTTTATAGTCGCCGAATCGAGGATCTCATGTATGGCGGGAAGGCGATCGGGAAGCTGGGTGACTACAACTTTGCCTTCCTGAATGCACAGGCAGGTCCGGAGAACACAGCTTTCAGGACGAAATCGCAGTTCAGCAGCGATCTCGATCGGGAAATACTCACGTCGGATTTGCGTGAAGTCTTTGATAGGAATGACATCTCGCTTTCTGATATGCTCTCCGTTGTTGTCAAAGATAAAGAGGGCAAATGGCTGATTACGGATGCGACGGAAGAGAAACAGTACACTATCATAGAGCAGGGAAATCGGCTAAACGTTTACGACGTTGACACGGATCATCTGCCGGCTGATGAATACAACTATTCTGTCTTCCGTGTGCAACGGGAACTTGGCAACAGCTCGTCAATCGGACTATTGGGGGTGAACAAACAGGGTCAGACTCTGTATGACCGGGCGTCGGGAATTGATGCCCGTTTTAGGCTGCCCGCCGATGTCAACCTCAACCTTGAATACGCCAGAGAGTGGAGGTCCAGTATTGACAGCGATGACCCCATCAGCGATGATATTATCTTTGCCGAATTTTCGCGCCGAGCGAATGTGTTTTCTTTTGAGGCGCGATATATCGACATCGGAGAACATTTTGATGTGGAGACCGGTTTTATCCCGAGGACGGATCGGCGAGGTGTCGAGTTTACCACCCGGTACAATAAGCAGTACGCGGGGTTGGTACAACGCCTGCGCGGCGAGGGCGTATATGACCGCCTGTATAACCATGCGGGAGAGCTGACCAACGAACGCTATCAGATTCGTGGGTTGATCGGAGTTAAGAATATCTTCCTTTTCACCGGTCCAGAATGGTACTATCACATTGATGAGGATGAGGGCGTAGCTTACACCGATAAGGTGCTGAATTTCTTCACCGGCTGGTTCCCACCCAAATGGGTGCAGATTCGCAATTTTGGATCGGTCGGTATCCGAGATGATAAAAACACCTTCTTCATTCGTCCAGAGATAACCATCCGCCCGACAGCGAAACTAGATTTGGAACTAACCTTGCAGCGTTTGGTGGAAGATGGCAACATTGAACAGTGGACGCGCCGTTTTGCTATCAACTATCAATTCGCGCAGCGGATGTTCTTCCGCTCCAGTGCAGAGCTCACAATTGACGACGAGCGTCGGGTTTTCGCACTGTTCGCTTACGAATATTTGCCCGAGAGCACATTCTTTCTCGTCTACAACAATAATCGCGAAGCGGATGGCGAAACCGAACAGATTGTCTTCGTTAAGTTATCGCACCTACTCAAGGTTGGACTATTCTAACGCGAATTGCTAGTAGTAGGCATACTCCGTATGCCGTAACCTATGCACATCCCCGTAGTTCGGGCATCTTGCCCGACCCGTAGCTCCTGTGGTGCAGTGTTGTAGGTTGGTTGAACGATAGTGAAACCCAACTCTAATGAACCAACATAGCCCCAGCGGGGCGGCATGTGTATAGAATATCAGCTACCTAACTCCCCTAAAGCCCCAGCGGGGCGACATGGGTGTAATATTATCAGGCAACTAGCAATTTCGGTTCACTAGGTATCGAAAATCCATCGATTTTCTGTAGGGGCGGGGTTTCCCCGCCTGTCAAGGATTCTGCTTTTCGTTCCAGAGGAGCGATATGTCTATAGAATGGCGATAGAGTCAATCCCCGCGCTCCAGCGGAGCGCAATGTCTAATGTTTGTCATTTTAATGAACCAATGCACTAAAGAACCAATGAACCAACATATTTTATAGTAGGTTGGGTTGAACAGAAATCGTGAGCCCAGCACTCGCGTTTCACACATCACGTTTCACGTTCTGCGAATGTATAAGATTTGTAAGTGTAATGAACCAATGCTAATATAGCCCCAGCGGGGCGATATGTTTATAGAATATCGGCAACCAAATATCCTAAAGTCCCAGAGGGGCGACATGTGTATAGCAAAGTATGTCTAACCGAAATACTAACAAGCCAAATTTAGAAGGAAGTCACTAAACTATGGATGCAAAGCTAAAAAAGATTCAAATCACCCCTGTGAAATTCAACAAGGACGGCGATGTGCAGAAAGAGGAGTTTGCAACGCTCACCTTTGAGGTGCCGCTCGA
>JAKZSX010000062.1:0-7116 GCA_047517405.1 Candidatus Poribacteria bacterium
ACCGCGACCTTCCCCGCCTCCCTGATCGCTGATGTGACTTGTGGCAAATGCCTCGTAAGCGTAGAGTCTCTTATCGTCTGCCTTCACTTCGGCGTCAACGAGCGATTGGTATTCTGCAATAATTGGCTGGAGCACACCCCAATCGAGCCATTCGTTGGCAATGGTGCGGATGTGTGCGAGATACCGTGCGCGTAGGTGTGGGATGGCGAGCAGGCGAGCGATGACGGGGCGCATTGTATCGTGCTCCTGAGAAACAGGCGATAGCATCTGTCCCTCGGTCTGCCAAGAGTTCGGACCGCCGCCACCGGCGAATCGGAACGTCTCGTTACTGTCGTGCGGCAGTAGGTGGAAACGACCTTTTGGATCTTGATAGAGCGCGTAATCGCTGGCGCGACTGATATAGCCGTCGTTATCTATGAATACATTTTCCAGTGCAATGAACCAAAGTGCCCGGTCGATGTTGAGGACCGCAGAAAGTTCAGATTCAAGTTGGTCATCGGGTGTCATCTCAAGAGCTTCGCACAGCTTAATCAGATCCTGCCAAGCGTTTGGTGCCTCCTCCACTCTCGTTTTGAGTTGGTAAGACTGCTCATAGGCAGACGGTTGATCTCCGTTGTAGACCAGTCCACTATTGCGGCCGGGCGGCACTTTCCAGCGCACACCTTGTTTGGTCCCGAACCACTCGTCGAGGAAATCTTTGTTGAATTGTTGGCTGTTGATGTAAACCCCCCAGTTTTCTCCGTTAATGACTAACTTGACGAGGTTTGCCTTCGGAGCGGGAATATAATTGCGGGCAATTCTTGAGTAGAGGATTTCGCGGAGGAAAGAAGGGTCGGAGTGGCCGTTCAACAGATTCAGCGTTTTGTAGCCGTAGAGCCGTTGTTTGTCATCCCCGTAATCAACAGCGATATTAAACGACTTTTTCTCGTTCTGAACCGTAAAATAGGAGGAGCTGCCGCGGAACCGGGCACCGACGGATTGGTAGGTCTCTCCATCGACGATTAAATCTGCTGGCACATCGACATCGGTTCGATAGAAGTCGCCAAGCTGCTCATACCAGTCCGCATCGTGGAATCGAAGGTAGAGCGTGCGGAGTGTGTTCGCTTCGTAGAGGTCGGGTTCGCCGTTAGGCTGTGCGGCAAGGCTCGCTTTCAAATCATCTTCGTGCGTTGTATGAGGTGATGTGTTTCCAGATGGGCGCGATGCACCTGTTGTGCCTCGGCTGTCGTGGATATATTTGCGAGCAGCTTCTCGCTCCACCTCGTTTAACCTGCCATCCTTGTCTGTGTCAAAATCGCTGACAATCTTCTCCGCCCGGCGTGGTCCACGTCCGCCACCAAAACCACCTCGCCCGCTGCCACCACGTCCATCCCGGTTCCTGAGTTCGGCGAGTTGTATTCCTGTGAAGGCTTCGATAGCGACTGTATTAATCATCAGTGCTTTTTCGTCTTCACTCAATTGACCGTTACCGTTGAGGTCAAATCGCTGCTCTTCTTTTGAGAGTGTATTTTGTGCCGAAGCGTTTACGGCGACTAGGGTTAAAACGGCAAGCAGTGTTCCGAAAAGGTTGGTGAATGTGCATTTGAGTTTCATCAGTTTCTCCTCGCAGAGTGCTTTCAATTATAAGTTTTCGCGATATTCGCTTTTGCTGATATTAGGCAGACAGGAGTAGCGTTTGTTCGGAAAAAAATGGGTTTGCGGGAAAACTGAACTGAAAATTTTACAACTGCACCTTCGAGCAATCATTTGCTTCCTGAATCACGCTAACCTAGTGGTTAAATGCACCTATATCTATCCGAGCCGAATTGATATAGGTGCCGAAGCCAATCCTTGCGATGGACATAGCCTCTCCCAATCTCCTATCAGAGTCAAGAGGTGGATAGCTTGTTCAGCTTAGGCGATTTTGGCTATTTCTAATGCGAGTTATCAGTTATAGGGACCGTTACAAATTGGGGCGGGAATCAATCAACGCTCGCGGTGGATTGACAAATCCACCGCAAACTTGCGAGTGGGGCTTGGATAGACATATCCAAGCCGATCGGATTTGATAACTAGCGATTGAGGCTATTCTTAATTAAGGTTCTAAGTGTTGATGTAACCTTCTTTGGAGACATCGGACAGCTGCATTCTTCCGAGAAGCAACAGTACCAACGGGGCACCGAGCAATCTCAGCAACCTCCTGATATGATAACCCTTGCAACTCTGTTAAAACAAAAACTAACCGATGCTCTGCAGACAGATCGCGAATCGCCGATCGGATCGCTTCATCCGCCTCCTTGGCGATGGTCGTCTTCTCCGGTAAATATCGGTTGTCCGCTATCTCTTCTGATAGGTTGTAATCATCGCTGTTACCATTAGCAATGGGACCCTCCAGCGATGAGGTATAAGGTGCTCGTTGATCTTTAGCAATCTGTTTCAAGCAGACGTTCTTTGCAATGTGATAAAGAAAGGTGGTTAATTTCGCAAGCGGTTGATAAGACCGTGCGCTACGCCAAAGACGCAAAAACGTTTCTTGGCACAAGTCCTCCGCAAGCATACTATTGTTCACGAAACGATAAATAAAGTTTAATGTGTTTGTGTAGTGACGCTTGGTTAATGTTTCAAATGCTGCGCTATTTCCTTCTTTGACGGATAACATTAGATCTTCATCGGATCGTCTCACGCTCGTCTCCTTTGGGTCTGTCCTCGTTGCAAGGCAGGTCGAACCCAGCGAAGTCTCCAATCTGACTGAGCTAGCACAATCAGATCGGCTCTCCCCGGAGTCGCCTGCCAATTCAGCCGGAATCTTGTCGTAGCCTATGCCTTTCTCGTAATCGTCCTCTGGTCCAAAATCGGATGTTGAAATACCTGTCACTTGTCTTCTCCTTTGGCGATAAAAAGCTCGTTTCGGCGATCAATGGGAGTGTCTTGTATGCCTTCCTGAACTTAAAATCTGCATCTCTCTGAGCGACTGAGAGTATTGCCAAACTATATCCCTTTGAAAAATTAGGGCTGACTTTGCAACCGGCGGGATTATGGGGTGCCTCTCCCTGTTCCTCAGATCCGGTGCCTGTGTGAGGGTGCGCAGTATCTTGCGCGGAGGATGTAAGAGAGTTTCCCGGCGTC
Organism: Candidatus Poribacteria bacterium; assembly: GCA_047517405.1. Lineage (GTDB taxonomy): Bacteria > Poribacteria > WGA-4E > WGA-4E > PCPOR2b > PCPOR2b. The sequence continues at coordinate 3,106 of JAKZSX010000062.1, forward strand.
CCCCCGGTCGCTCTCTCTGTCAGCGAATTCAACGCTGGTGTGTGTCTCGGTCCTGTATGGTTAAACATCTCTCATGTTCTCCTTTCTGATTTATCGGTTAATAGGTTGAGAACAAAAATTTGGAAAAGAATTATAGTGCTATCAGTTCCTGTTTCTCAGGACTGTATCATTAACAACTATAATGTAACTCCGATACTGCTAAAAACTTCATCAAAAAATTGAAATAATTTATGTTGTGCCAGAGTCATTTAACTCTCGCTAAATCGTCGTTTTTCACTCCTTGCTGCTGTTGTGCAGAAGCTCGCTACACAAAAGAGTTATTATACATCCCTACCGGTTGGATTTTCAATACCTAGTTTTACGATTCACAGCTCCTGAACTGGTCAGTAGAAATTGTTATTGACGGGAGAGTGGGGACGGGGTAAAATGGCTCATTGATAGGCCAAAAGTGGCAATCAGATTTAATGATTGTCAAAGACACCGATCGCCCCGGCGGTGCAGGAACTCTGCAGGTCCACGGGGAAAAGAGTGAAACGATAGAGCTGGAGCAGCAGATGATAACTAAATTTGACTACTTCTACGGTGGGCATGTGGAAATGGATAGCATGGGTTTCCAGGGCCTCCGTGTTGATGATAGGATAGAGTCGGACGAGCACCTCGCCTCTGTGTTTGACGAAGCGCGGACGATTGCTCAGTTAATGGACAGATTGAATTTTGACACCCTATGGCTAGCCGAGCACCACTTTCAACGCGAGGGGTACGGCGGCATCCCTAACATACCGATGCTTAGCCTCTATCTCGCACAGAATACTGAGCAACTCAAGTTCGGAGGCTTTTTTAATACCATCCCCGCATGGCACCCGCTCCGGTTGGCTGAAGATTTTGCCATGGCGGATATCCTTACACAAGGTCGTGTCAGATTCGGCATCGGCAGGGGTTACATCCCGCGGGAGGTAGAAACGCTGGGGTCGCCGCTTGATGATGACGTGGCAAACCGGGAGTTGTTCGAGGAGCAGGTCGAGATTATTTTCAAGGCGTGGAATGAGCGGTCTTTTTCCTATCGCGGGGTGCACTACGACCTCCCTGCGAAGGTTCTCAACCGGGGGCGAGAGTTGGAGGAGATAACGCTTGTGCCGCGTCCTTTCAATCTGCCCGTGGAGTGCTGGCAACCTATCTTCAGTGCGAGCCCGCGAGGTATCGACTTTATGGTCAAACACGGTATCAAGGGTGTCGTCCCCGGAGGACCGCGAGTTGATGAGATTGCTGCAAAGTGGAGAGAAGCGCACTTGCACTCCGGACGTGACACAGAGCTCGGCGGAGGCTTGGCTCTCGTGCTACAAGTGCATATTGCGGACACCGAAGAGAAAGCGATTCAGGAGGCATCCGTCTGGTTTGAGGAACAACTCAAGGTGCTGGCACCATTGGGGAGAATGCCTACGCTCACTGAAGAGCAGATTCAAGCGACTTTTGATCCAGAAAAGGCACCGCTGGCTGGGCTTCCAACCGTTCACGATTTGGTTAGTGGCGGCGGATGGATATGTGGACCACCGGCTCACGTTTTTGAAAAGATTTCAGCAATTCAAGAACGATTGCCCGGACTGGAGCGCGTGACGATAGGTGCCGGTGCTTTGGCAATCCCGCCTAGCGCCATCCGGCAGGATATTGAGCGGTTCGGCAGAGAGGTCCTGCCAAAGTTTCCGGGTGCGATTGCCACTGGTGCTTGAATTGGATTCGCATTCAGTGCAGAACCGCTCCCCGGCTATGCTTATACTGTGCAACTATTAAAAATAGGGAATTCAGGTCAGCTACCCCACCCTAAAGGGTGAGGCTTGTTGCCTATCCCTTTGGGATTTACTGGGTTATTCGGTGTTGGCTCGTAGCTTTACACGCACACCACCGAAGGGCTACAGTATCCCTTTAGAAGCATTCACAATTCGTCGGGGACGACATCGTTTCAACTTTCGTGCGAAACCTCGGACAACTTCTCCTTTGGCTACCACGCCAAGGGGGAAGCGAAAACGAGCGTTTTCCTAAGTCGTCGAGCTACAGAATATATTATATCGTAATTATAAGATAGATTATAAAAACAACAAAAAAGGAGACGCAGTTTCCTCCCCGCAGATACCTGATACTGTTGTGCAACATGCCGGGCTGATTGAGCCATGACTATAGCGCAACACGCATGGTCTTTACGGGGTCCCCACTGCGAAGATTTGATGATAAATCAGTACAAAGTTAATCATACCAAAGCTGCGCTTCTCAGGGGTGAGACCATCGCCGTCCCAGAGATTAATCGGGTATCCAATCCAATCGTTGTGGAGGTGCTTGCGCTGGCGGGATACTCCTGTGTGTGGATAGATATGGAGCATAGCCATCTTAATTTAGATGGTCTTTCCAATATGATTTTGGCTGCGCGAACGGTAGATCTTGATGTCATCGTTCGGATTCCCCACGGTCCCTACAATCAGGTCATGAAAACGTTGGAACTGGGAGCCGGTGGTTTGGTTTGGCCCCACTGCAAAAGTGCCGACGAAGCACGTCAGTTTGTCCGCATGGCGAAGTTCCGACCCCTCGGCTTGCGCGGTATGGGTGGGGGAAGGGACTCTTTATTCGGCCAAATTGAGCGCAACGAACACTTAGATCAAGCCAACAAAAACACGCTGCTCGGCGTGATGATCGAAGACCAGGAAGGGGTGGACGACGTTGAAGCTATCGCCGCAGTCGAGGGGATTGGTCTGTTGTTTGTCGGACCCGGCGATCTCGCGCACAGCTACGGTGTGGAGCGCGAACTAGGTCACCCGATTACGCAGCCGGTTGTTCTTGAGGCTTTCGACAGGGTAGGTGCGGCTTGTCGCGCTCACGGGATCGCAATGGGCACGGCGGTCGATCCGGGTGAATCGATGCGCGTTGTTGTTGAGAAAGGGGTCCGCTGGCTTAACTGTTGTCACGATATCACCGCCCTTATCAACGGTTATAGTCATGCCCGAAATGCCACCAACGAAATCGTAGGGGCATCAAAAAAATAAAATGAGAGGAAGGTTCGATGAAAATTGAGAAAATAACGCCGTTTCTGGTAGATCGATTCCTGCTGGTTCGGATCTACACCGACGAAGGGATTGTCGGCAACGGTGAAGCCGGATTATGGGCGCATCAGAAAACGGTGTATGAAGCCATACTTGAACTGAGCGAATACTACATCGGCAAAGATCCCGGTCGTATCGAGCATCACTATCAGGCAGTTTCGAGAGATTCCCACTTCATGGGTGCTGCCCTCAGTGCGGCGATGAGTGCTATTGATGTTGCGCTGTGGGATATCTTGGGGAAATCGGTGGGTCTGCCGGTGTATCAGCTACTCGGCGGGAAGTGTCGGGACAAGGTCAAGGTCTTTAACAATGTCTCAGGAGACACATTGGCTGAACGGGCAGAGAGTGCAATTCAAAACGTCGAGGCGGGCTATATCTCGCTCCGAACAACTCCATTTTTCTCGAATTGGGAGAAGGGCACCTCGACCCAAGCGATTACAACGGCGGTGGAGATTGTCCGAACCATCCGTGAAGCTGTCGGCACCGACATCGATCTAGGGCTTGAGATCCATCGAAACTTGACACCGGATGAGGCAATTATCCTCGCCGGCGAGCTCGCGCCCTTCCGAATCCTCTACTATGAGGACCCAATCGCACCGCAGAGCATTGAGGCGTTGGAATATGTCGCGCAGCACGTTCACATTCCGATAGCCACCGGTGAACGTTTCTACAACATTCAGCAGTTCAAAGAGCTCATCGACAAAAAAACGGTCAGCCTCATCCGTCCTGATATTTCATTGGCGGGCGGCATCAGCCACTGTAAAAAAATTGCGGCACTCGCCGAAGCCTCCTTTGTGGGCATTTTCCCGCACCTGATGGGCAGTCCGGTCAACCTTGCTGCATTTGTGCAACTTGATGCAGCCATCCCCAACTTTTTCGCGCATGAGTGCCACACCGGTGCTGACGCTTTCAATGAGATTGTCGATCA
>JAKZSX010000063.1:0-3299 GCA_047517405.1 Candidatus Poribacteria bacterium
GGCTGGCATAACCTAGTCGTGTGGCCCCCCCAAGAAGCAGTGCGCGCACCGGAGGTCGAGGAGCAGCCGATGCCCGAACGTTTGGAACCGGGCAACCCGGCGATGCTGGTGGTGATGCACCTAGACCGCGCATTGGAGACCCTGCTATCGATCGGCATCGAACGAATCTCCGACCACGCACGCACACTGTCTGAGCAGGTGAGTGCAGGGCTGGAAGAATTGGGGTTTACGGTCATCAGTCCACAAACACGATCGGCGCGATCGGGGAACACCTGCTTTCTGGTTGAAGATGCCCACGCGATGCAGGTGCGATTGGCTGAAATGGGAGTGCTGTGTTGGGGTGAATTCGGTCGGATGCGGATTTCAACGCATCTCTACAACGGGAGCGCGGATGTGACCCGTTTGTTAGCGGTGTTATCAGAACAACAGGAATGAGTAAGCTCACAAATTACGCATCACGCATAACGTCTCACCTTTCACATTTTACAGGCGACGTATCGCCCCGCCTGCTACCCACTGCACTCGCCCTTTGCGCCGCATTCCTGCTCGGTGCGGTCTTAATTCTGTTTTTCGGTGAGAAACCATTCGAAGTTTACGGACTCCTATGGCAGAGCGTCTTCGGCACTCTCGACGACTTTGGCTACGTCCTATTTAACGCGACCCCCTTAATTTTCACTGGGCTGGCGGTTATGCTTGGGTTTAAGGGCGGGCTTTTCAATATCGGCTGCGAAGGGCAGCTCTATCTCGCAGGCTTCGCCGCAGCATGGATGGGATTTCACCTGAACTGGGGCGGCGGCTGGGTTATCATCCCCGCCTGCTTAGCTGCCGCAACCCTCGCGGGAGGGTTATGGGGGGCTATACCGGGGGCACTCAAAGCGCGTTACGGTGTGCATGAAGTCATCAACACCATCATGTTGAATTTCATCGCAATCGCGTTGACGAACTACCTTGTCATCGAGGTCTATCAGGCACCGGCTCAGATGACACCGCACACACCCCCAATTCACGAAGCGGCGCGTTTGCCGCGTGTGGCAGCTTTCACCTCAGCGTTTCTGCCGAGTAACCCCTTAAACGTCACGCTGTTCATCGCGCTTGGACTGATTGGACTGACGCAGTTTCTGTTGACACGCACCAAATGGGGATATGAGATTCGCTTCGTCGGCAATGCCCCAGAGGTCGCCACCTACGCGGGGATTGATGTGCGTCGTGTAACGGTCTGGACGATGGCGTTGAGCGGGGCGGTCGCGGGTTTTGCTGGGGTGTGGGATGTGATGGGCTATCGCTATCGTTTCCTCGACAACTTCTCACCCGGTTTCGGGTTCACCGGCATTGCCGTTGCCTTGCTTGGGAGGAACCACCCCTACGGGGTCCTTTTTGCCGCGCTACTGTTCGGCGCGTTGAACAAAGGGGCATTGGATATCGAGATTTTAACGAATGTGCCGAGGGAGCTGTTTCTGATTATTCAGGCTTGCCTCATTTTACTGCTTGTCTGTGGGGAAGGTTTCAGTAAGCACAGAGCGGCAGAATAGGCACTCTACTTACGATTCGCCGAGCGGATGGGCGCGATCCGTCAGCGGAATAGCGATTCGACGCCCCACGAGCAGGTGCGAACTGTAGACTCCCTGAACCATCTCATTGACGAAACGCACCATCCGGATACTCGAGAGCGGTTCGCGGTCGGTTTCGGCGGAATCAATTAGATCCTTGGCGAGGGTCTTGTTGCCTATACTCAACCAGTTCTTCCGCAGCAGCGGCGGCGCATGTTCGGGTCGCTCATGCCATTCCGGCAGCCAGACCCTTTCCCATGCGAGATCTTGGAGGTCGGGCAACACCCGCGGTGCCGGATAGATGTAGACATCGCCCGGTTCGCGGAGTTCCAACGCCGCTTGCTCACATTCAAGGGACAGACCGTAGAGGTTGTCAAAATTTGATTGGCTGGGAATAGCCAAATCGGCGGTAGAGTCGAAGAACCCTCGCACGCCGTTGTCGAAGCCAAATACCGATGAGATGGAATCACCGATGATGGGACCAACGGGGGCATTGCCCTGCCCTGTATCGTCCGTTGTGGCATCTCGGTCGTTGACGCTGATATGTCCGCTTGCCCAGCGTGGTTCGCCGGTGAAAGCCATCATCAGATCGAACAGGTGTGTCCCGTGTAGGAGTAGTTCTTCGCCGCCGCCTCGGCTGTCGTCTTTCGGACGGGTCCGGACACGGAGCAATTTTCCGAACTTACCAGCTTTCACGTCTTCGATCACTTTTTGGATCGGGAGCATCGCACGCCACTGATGGGCGACCGCCATCTTCACCTTTGCACTTTCGCAGGCGGCAACTACCGCATCGACTTCCGCGAGGCTACCCGCTACCGGTTTCTCACAATAGATGTGGCACCCCGCCGCCGCTGCGGCTTGGATCATCGGAACCCGTTCTGTCACCCAGCTCGGCGCGATGCTGACGAAGTCGGGCTTTTCTGTCTCAAGCATCTGCCGGTAGTCGCGGTAGAGACGGGAGACGCCGAGCCGCTCGCCGGCATCGGCAAGTCCTTCGGGATCGTGATCAGCGATAGCGATCAGTTCGACGTTATCGATGTCCTTGAACGCAGTGTCTAGGCGATGTCCGTAGCCGCCCTTACCGGTCGACCCGATGACAGCTGCGGTGTAGGTTTTGGGCATTTCATGTCTCCATATTTTTAGGTAACGCAAGTTGCCAGTTAAGCAGGAAAAATAGGGGTCAAGCACCGCTCACCGTGGATTGACAAATCCATTGCAAAACCGCACAGATGGCTTGGATATGTCTATCCAAGCCGAGCAGGACTGATACACAAGAGCACAACTACCACACACATGTCGCCCCGCTAGGCTACGGTCGGGCAAGGTGCCTAACCTACGAGCCGATGCTTCTCCGAATCGTAGGGGCGGGGGCTCCCCGCCCAACGGGCTGGGAAACCCAACCCCTACAGGTTACTGTTCAGTCTATAAGTTATTTCTAGTAGGTGTCAAGTATGGCTACAGCAGGGTAACCACAAGGGTTGCCCCTACAGAAATTGACCAAGACAACAACTGTGAAGGGATCAAAACGCCATGAAGCGGAACCTTGTGAAGATTATTATCGCTATCATTGTTATTGTTGCCGTGTATAGCCTGTTGAGTCATTACGGCGTGACAGACTATCTCAAGCGCGACAATATCCCAAAAATCAAAGAGAAAATCGACAGCTTCGGCCCCATCGCCCCCTTGGTGTATATCGGCTTTTACATCCTTGCGACCGTTTTCTTTCTGCCCGGCTTGCCCGTCACAATGCTG
>JAKZSX010000064.1:0-3551 GCA_047517405.1 Candidatus Poribacteria bacterium
GACGTATCACGGCGCCTTCCCGCACGGCGGCGATGAACCCCGTCTCTCATGTGGCTTTATTTTCCGTCCTAGCCAAGAGAAACTCTCAATTCCGTGGCAGCTGCCTGAATCAGCGCACCAGTTCATTGAAGGGCTTTCTCCCCAGTTGCGTCCCTTCGTTGCGGATTACCCAAGTATCGATATCAGCTGGAAGCTAGCGGATTGAGTCCCTCATCATACAGGATACATTTACAATTATGGCGACTTTGAACCAATCATTATCTGAAAAAGTGAGGGAAGCACGTGATCGGCTTGATGCTCACGTTCGTGAAATCGTCCAATGGCACTTCAGCCCAGAAACGGGCACTCCATTTTGGTTAGGGTTTGCGGAGACTCTCGATTTTGACCCTTGCAAAGAAATCGGAAGCTACGACGACTTAAAACTTCTTGGACACTTTCAGGATGAATGGTTGCGAGGTGGGCCGGTGCGGCGGTGGGTGCCCAAAGGTTACGCAGACCGACCCGTATATGTATTTGAGACGGGTGGCTCTACCGGTGTTCCAAAGACGCGTATCAGCATCCGTGACTTTCAGATCGATTATGAGATGTTCAGCGAAACCTTGCCCGTCGAAAGCTTTCCACGCGGTAGCGATTGGCTAATGCTTGGTCCCACGGGACCACGACGGCTTCGTCTCGCCGTCGAATATCTCGCACAACATCGCGGCGGCATCTGCTTCCTCGTTGACCTCGATCCGCGGTGGGTGAACAAACTGATTCAGTACGGAAAACATCAGGAATTAGATCTTTATAAAAACCACGTCATAGATCAAGCCTTGAATATCCTACGCGCCCACGATAATATCCAGTGTCTGTTCACGACACCGAAATTGCTTGAAGCGTTGTGCGAAAAGATCTCCCTACCAAAGGTTGGCATAAAAGGCATCTTTTGTGGTGGAACGGAGATGGATGCCCAATTCCACCGTTTTGCCCGCGAGGAATTAGTGCCGGGCGTTGAATTTATGCCGACGTATGGGAACACGCTTATGGGCTTGGCGTGTTGCAAACCGTTTGATCCCACCGATAACTACGCGATTATCTACTATCCGCCGCAACCCCGTGCTGTCATTGAACTGGTCAACCCCGACAACCCGGCAGAACTCGTCGACTACGGCGAAACAGGACGGGTGATGCTGACTACACTGACACACGAGTTTTTCATGCCGCGTTTCCTCGAAAGAGATGAAGCGGAGCGGGCGCAACCCATTGAGCAGTATCCGTGGGACGGTGTTCAAAACCTACGGCTGCTCTCGGAACTTCAAGAGTCCGTTGTAGTGGGAGTGTATTAACTTAAGATATGGTGGTGTTTGATTAGAATCAATTGATACCCGTTATCGGAACAAATAGACAAAGAAAGAGAGGTTACATTTTATGCAGATGAGACCTATTACAGCGAATCCATCTCAAGTTATGGTTGAGCAACTTGCGGCATCGGGTGTGAAGTATGTGTTCAATAACTCAGGCTCACGCGAGGCACTCTTTTTCGATGCGCTGCATGTGCACCCAGATATACACGGTATTTTGGCACTCCATGAGGGCAGTGTTGCGGCGCAAGCGGGCGGTTATACGCAGGCAAATCTCGATCCGGGGGTCATGCTAGTCCATCTCGGTGCGGGACTTGCCCAATGCTTGGGACAGCTCATCAACGTTTGGGCTGGCAGTCTGCCCGTTGTGGTTATCACCTTTGCCGGGGACACCGGCAGCTACGCAGATCGGATCGGGCTTGATCTCAGCCATGATTTCGGACCGACATCCATCGCTGCACCGTTTACGAAGCAAAACTGGACAGTGATCGAACCCGATGGGCTTTCGCAAGCGATTCATCGTGCCTTATTGGTCGCCAAAACGCCGCCGGTGGGGCCCGTCCACCTCGCTGTCTATGATCGGGTGCTTGGAGCCGAACCGATAACCACGAACATTATTGAGGGGGAACTCCCCGACCTCCATGCGGGTTATCCCTCAGATAGCGATGTCGAGAAAATTGAATCTGCCTTGCGTGATGCGAAGTCCCCTCTGTTTTATATTGGGGATGGCGTCTGGAAAAGCGGCGCAGAAGCCCAAGTCGCCGCGCTCGCTGAACATTTTGGCGTTCCCTTTGTCGGGAGTTGGGGGAGAAGCATCTCAACAACGCATAAACTCAATTGCGGACGGATGGATCAGGCAGCAAGCGCCCTTCAACCTGACCTAATCGTTTGTATCGGTATGCGGCATGGTGGAGGCGGAAAGCCGGGGGATTTCGGTGGATTTTCCAAAGCAAAACAGGTTATCGCTATTGGTCCGGACATTGAGCATGTTAAGAATATCCCGAATCTGGATCTGGCGATTCTTGCGGATGAGTGTCGCACCTTTGAGCGGTTAGCGGAATTGGCGTCGAGCCATTCGACTCCAAAACACTTCGCAGAACGGCGCGCTTGGGCGCAGGAACGAGCCGCAGCGCTTCGTACACAACGGCTAAAGGACGCACAACGGGCTGAGCCTCAACCGAACCAAGTCCGGCCTTGGCTGGTTGCGGATGTCCTCGACAAAGCCTTAGAACGTCGTGGCGGTGGGATGGTGATGATTGAGCAATATGTGGTCCCCCTGGACACCATAGGTGGATCGGCTGGTGGTGGCAAGAATACGTATATCCGGGCTGCCGGCGGTTCTGAGGGCTATGGCATTGGTGGAGCGGTCGGCTTGAAACTGGCAGCACCTGACAAGCCGGTCGTCGGGTTGGTCGGCGACGGTTCAATGTTTTACGCAGATTCGGGGCTTTGGACCGCAGCGCATCATAATGTACCGGTTCTATACATTATTTCCAACAATCGATCCTACGGTGTCGTCGCTTCCTCCTTTGGACGCGCAAATGGAGTGATGAAGGAGACCGGGGAATATGCCGGCGTTGTTCTGGACGGAATCGACCCCGTGAAACTCGCCGAGGGATTCGGTGTGGACGGTATGCACGTCCAAGATGAATCCCGCCTTGCTGCGGCGATTGACCATGGATTAAACGTGGTTGAAGGGGAAAATCGCCCATTTCTGTTGAATGTTCGTCTACCGTTAGGGGTGCCGGAGGGCGGACGTGCCGCAGAACAATTCCGACTTACGGATGCCGTAGCGGCAGCTCAAGCTCGCGCGGCTTAGGATCCCTCTAGCGGACAAAAAACGAACCTGAACCTATATTATTGGACCCATACACCATGATACACATTCCAATTTTGCGGGCTGGACTTTCTTATAAAAGTTTGAATGTAGTCCGCGTATCACACATCCAAACAGGCGAACCGCTTGCCATTGTGAGTCAGGCAAACCGTGGGCTAATTGCAAAAGATTTGAATCAAGCTAGGGAGAACAAGCACGCCCTCGAAGATTTATCTGTGTCAGAACTTTTGGCAATCTGTAAAAAAGCTGCTACTCTTTTTATAGAATCCGAGCTGCCTTTGGACGATGGGTCCCAATCGCCCGATGACTATATTCGGCAGGTTTCTGGAACGACCGGCTTGCCTCAAAGCCTTTGCCGCAAGAATATGCAGAAG
>JAKZSX010000065.1:0-17963 GCA_047517405.1 Candidatus Poribacteria bacterium
CTAAAGCAATGCACCTACAAGCATTTTATATTCCTGAAAAGGCACAAAAACATCTGATCGTGCGACTCTTCCTATTCAATGAAAAACTTTCTCATTTTGAACGCGTTTATCCCTTGCTCAATTTCTCAACCGCACCTATCAAAGTCTGGAGGCTTTCTTACCCAGAAACGGTAAGCCTGCAACCTAAATATCTGAACCTAGAATAGGGATAACAGGAGAAACGTTGGGCTGAGATACAATATCCGTCTACCATTGCCACTCTTTGGGACGCCACAGATGCTCTTCCTGTACCCCCAATTCCTTCAGAATCGGCTCAAGCTCCGATAATTCTTCCAGTTCTTCAGCTTTATGCGCGTCGCTACCAATAAATAGTTTCACTTCCCGTTCCAAGCACAGTTGGTAAAACTCAATTAGGTGCTGCTGATTGTACCGGATAAACTTCGGGCTGATCTCAATAGCAATTTCGCGCTGAGAGGCGAGGTCTAACTGGTGAATCAGTCGTTTCTGATCGATGTGTCGCATCACCTCACCCCCGAATGCTGAAACCTCCTCGTTGGACAAACGAAAGACATTCGGTGTCAGAACAAATGGATGCGCGATAGCATCGGTCAACGGACAAGCGATTGCGGCTTCAAACATATATAGTTCATGGTTCGCAACTCTTCTTGGATTGCCGAGATCTGAGGGGAGTGCAACCCCGCGCAGATGGTAATGGTTTGGTGCCATCAAAACATAATCAAAGTATGATGCCAGTTGGATATTGATGGAAGCCACTCGGTATTCCAAGATATGTGCTTCAACGCCAAAGTGAATAGGAATTGGCGACTCACATTTCTGGATAATTTTTCTGACCGCTTCAATGTTCTTGGCTTTATAGCCATACGCATAATCGTGATCGGTGATGCCAATTGCCTTCATGCCACGTTCTTGTTGGATTTTAATAATCTTCTCTAAATCGAAATCCCTAGCAGCACAGGGGGAAAGTCTCGTATGTATATGATAATCACAATTGAACATGCTTTCGGCTCCTTCAGTAAAGACAACCCCAACACGTTGGATGAGTAATGTATGATTGCAAACAGTTATTTATCGAATCTAACGTTGGAATTATCGTATCGTTCCGATATTATGGCAGATACTGAAAACGATTGCAAGCAAAAAAGATAGAAGATACAAATTCCCCATGAGTCGCACCTGTCCTCCCTTACTGGCATGCCTTCTTCTTTATAGGGGAAAGTCTATTGAACATCCTTGCTCGGCGGACATATAGAACGCCTGCATCAGTTCAGTGAGGTTGCGACCGTCCTGAATTGTGATGTGCATTGGCTCATCGCGCAGAATGCTGTTGACCCACTGCTGCATCGCCGAAGGTGGTGGTTCAGGACGATGGGCGATGTATTCCGCTTTTTCTTCGTCCGAGAGCTTGCGCGTTTCAAAGTGCATATCACCGTGATCGAGAACAATTGAGCCTTCCGTTCCGTAGAGCTCAAGCATGTTGGGACCAGAACGGTGCGCCCATGATACATCAATAACTCCAAGCGCCTTGTTCGCAAACTCGACCACCGACACACTGTTGTCATCAATTGGGTAGTTGCCCGTGAAGTTGTTAATTTTGGAGATGGTGCTCTTCGGTTCACCCATGAGCCAACGGATAACGTCCACCCTGTGACAACCGAGATCGAACAAGGCACCACCACCGGCACGCTTCGCATCCCCAAACCAGAGGCTGGGACCTTTGAACCATTTATCCAATCCCGCCGAGTGTGCAACACGCCCACGACCAAAGGTGGGGTCGCCCAAGAGACCGTCATCAAGGGCTTTCTTTGCCAGCACCAGATCGGGGTTACAACGCGATGGCAGCGAGATCATGAACTTTACCCCTGCCTGCTCTACGGCTTCGATGATCGGGTCACATTCATCAACGGTTATGGCGAGTGCTTTTTCGGTGAAGATATGCTTGCCCGCTTTCGCCGCCGCAATCATCACTCTGGGATGATCTGAGGTTATCGCGTTGACGACAACCGCATCAATGTCATCCCGATCGAGGACTTGGTCCAGATCTGAATAGAATGGGGCGTTGTATTCTTCAGCAGCCTGTCTGCCGCCGTATTCCTCTTCGTCCCAAACGGCAACCAATTCGGTTTCTGGGTTTTCTATAATCTGTGTGGCATAGCCTCTTGCGTGAACGTGAGCGAAACTGAGTTTGGCGATTTTGATCATATTATGACTCCTTAACGATTTTTAGTTTAGGGGTAACCATTACTCCTTTACAAAACCTGCGCTGCGTCCTGTAGTCTTTTTAATTCCGATTCAACATTTAACGTTTCTGCCCAATCGGCTAGGTAATCCAGATCCAGTTTTCCATACTGGACTTCATAGACCCGCAAAGCGTCGGCAAATTGTTTTTCGCTGCCCCCGGAGAGTTGCGCCCATCTTAACTTCGCTAAAATGGTGTCTTCGGGACTTGAAATCTGTATGCTAAAACCCATAACATCTTCAGCATATTTTCGCGAAAAACGGGACTGATCGAACGGTTCATCGGTTAACATCCAAAAATCAATCTTATCTCCTTCGTTGGTATCAATTATGTTGAACATGCCTCCCGTATTGATTGCATCAAGAATACTCGGTTCAGACAAATAAAAATCGGGGAGAGGAAAAGCCTCAACTAATTTTTGTGCCGCTGATTCCCGAAGCGCGACGATCAAGTCTATATCGTGGGTAGACCGGGGCTCGCCTTGTAGACTTGATGCCACAGAACCGGTCACCATATATTCGATATCGGCATCTTCAAGCGTTTGAATTACCTTTCGGATCAGTCTTTCCGGTTGTAGCATTTCTCAAGACGCTCCATATAGAGTTTATGGAATTCTTCCTCATTTAGATCTGGAAATCTTTTTCGCAGGCCGTGGATGAACAGTTTCTTGCTAAACTTGGATAACTCAAATGCTTTCATCAACCGTTGTTCAGGCGTCATACGCCGCAGGATCTCAATATATTGTTTATGATTTGGACGTTCTTTGATGTCCATATTCCGTCACACCGTTATTCCTGTGAAGTTCCTTCCTCAGAAGCCGTAGAACTTGTAATCTCTAAAAAGAGATCCGCTAGTCCGTATTCAATTCTCTGAAAACGTGAAACCGTGACATCTCCGCGAATCAAATCTTTCAGTAAATTGGTGGTTTCGGCCTCTGTCATCTGTGATTCAATCTGGATGAGTGCCTCCGTAATGTGTAGAGAAATAACGTCCAATCTTTCGTCCAGAATGGCTTGCGCTGACTCCATGCCCGATGTGACTTCAATTTCCAACCGGTGCCGCACCCCATACCGCTCGGAAATGTCGCGTATCTCTCCATAAAATGCAAGACTGCCATCGCTCAAGATGCCAACACGGTTGCATGAGGTTATCACATCGGTCAGGCTGTTCGTCGCCAGAATCACCGTTTTACCCATCGCGCCCAGTTCTTGGATTAATGCACCCACCTCAACTTGCCCCTGTGGATCTAAGAGCGGAATCGGTGCGTCAAACAACCAAACCAACGGATCGTGCAGGAAGGTTTTGGCTAAACACAATCGCTGTTTCTGCCCTAGTGACAAGTGTTCGACTTTTTCGTCTTGCAGTGTTGCCAGATCCATTAACTCTAGAACGTCTTGGATGCCCGTCGCACGCTGTCCCTTTTCTAATTTGTATGCCGCAGCGAAAAACTCAAGATATTCCTGAATAGAGAGGGTGGGATACCCCTCAAAGGTTTGGGGAACGTAGCCGATGAGTGGGCGGACGGGGCGAACGTCCTTTATTGCATCATATCCGGCAATCTCTATAGAACCGGAGGTCGGTTTAATCAGCGTTGCTATTATCTTGATGAGAAGCGTCTTGCCTGAACCGTTTGGACCCAACAGTGCCAGACGATCTCCGGCTTCCAAATGAAAATTCAGATCGGTGAGAATCGGTTTCTGCTGGAAAGATTTACACAATTCTTGGACGTGAATCACAATTTGAAAATCTCCGAAGTTGGGGAAAAGTTTCAAAAGTCCACAAAAACAACACTCCAATCACATTATATCACGCAAATCTCGATTTGGAAATGGTAATTCTGTAAAGGGGGTAGATAGGGGAATTGCACCTGTTTATCTGTTGACTCAATCTTTCAATCTGTAGTATAATTAGCCGACGCATTCTTTGATTGACATTACTTCTAAATTACAGACTTCTTAGTCCCGATGTTTTATCGGGAGAGGTATTGAGGAATATAACGTGCAGGCAGAATTGAGCATTGACGAACAGGTAGCACTTATCCGCAGGGGTACAGCAGAGATTATCTCTGAGGCAGAACTCGCTCAAAAATTGGAGACCGCTAGAACACAGCAACGGCCCCTTCGTATCAAACTTGGATTGGATCCGACAGCACCGGATATCCACCTTGGCATTGCAGTTGTCTTACGCAAGCTTCGCCAGTTTCAAGACCTTGGGCACGAGGTTATCCTTATTATTGGCAACTTTACGGCGACGATTGGAGATCCGAGCGGCAAATCGAAGACACGACCGCAACTAACAGCGGACGAGGTCAAACGTAACGCCAAAACCTATGCGGATCAGTATTGCATGATTTTAGATGAAGCCAAAACCCGCGTTGTTTTCAACGGTGAATGGCTTGACAAGATGTCTTTCGCGGATGTCATTAGGCTTAGTGCCCAAACCACTGTGGCGCGTATTCTGGAACGAGATGACTTTACAAATCGACTTCAAGCCGGTGCTGCGATTGGGATGCATGAACTCCTTTACCCGATTTGTCAGGGCTACGATTCTGTTGTCTTGGAAGCAGACGTAGAGATGGGTGGGACAGATCAGAAATTCAATATCCTGATGGGACGTGACCTCCAACGCGCTTATGGTCAAGAACCCCAGGTGACGCTATTAATGCCCCTACTTGTTGGTATTGATGGGGTTGAAAAAATGAGCAAATCGCTAGGGAACTACGTTGGAATCTACGAACCGCCCTCCGAAATGTATGCCAAGTTGATGTCCATCCCCGATGAACTGATGTCCACCTACTTTGAGTTAGCGACAGATGTGCCGCTCGACGAAATTCGCACGCTCGAAACGCAATTAGCAAGTGGAAATCTGCATCCCAAGACAGCTAAACAGCGACTCGCCCGCGAAATCGTGACAATCTACCACAACACAGATGCGGCGCACGCAGCGGAAGCTGAGTTTGACCGGGTGCATCGGGATCGGCAGCTTCCCGATGATCTCCCCGAAGTTGTTATCCCAGCAGCCTCTCTCACTGATGGCAGGGTCTGGATCGCCCATCTGATGCAGCAAGCCGGTTTTGCCAAGAGTTCCAGCGACGCCAGACGATTGGTACAGCAAGGTGGGGTGCGTCTCGATGGAGACAGAATCACGGATCCAACACTGGAGGTCTCTTTGCAGGGGGAAACTATCCTACAAGTTGGGAAGCGACGATTTGCAAAGCTAATCATTTAGCGTTCTGTTGTGTTCAATTGGGTGGCAGAAGATGTTAGAGAGGCTGTATTAAATTGGGAAAACGGGTCTATTGAACTTGATTTTATCACAAGGGATCGCAGGTTAGCAGGTGGAAGCTAGGGGTAAGTCCAATGGGTGTTAAAATATGATTTTTGTAACCAACGACGATGGGATTGAAGCACCGGGGTTGAAAGCCCTCGCGGAGGCACTAGAAGCCCTCGATGAGGTTTACGTCGTGGCACCGGATCGGGAACGGAGTGCCGTCGGCATGGCAATAACTCTTCATCAGCCGCTCAGAGCCAAACAGATTAGGACTCGCGCCTACTCGGTTGATGGGACGCCTGTTGATTGCGTGGACCTTGCACTAGGTGCTCTGCTCCCCGAACCCCCACAATTGCTGGTCTCTGGCATCAATCAGGGTCAGAATCTTGGGGCTGATATTCACTTTTCAGGCACAGTTGGGGCGGCGAAAAAAGGCACGCTCTCAGGGATTCCATCGATTGCGGTTTCCCTCGCCTTAGAGCAGGTAGTGGAACAACCTGCTGAATTCCACTACAAGACAGCGGCAACGATTGCATGTCGCATTGCCAAGCAGGCGATCGAGAAAGGAATACCGAGCCATATCCTGCTCAATGTCAACGTGCCGAATTGTCGGCTTTCGGAGGTTAGAGGCATCA
This sequence comes from Candidatus Poribacteria bacterium, assembly GCA_047517405.1. Lineage (GTDB taxonomy): Bacteria > Poribacteria > WGA-4E > WGA-4E > PCPOR2b > PCPOR2b. Next base: position 6,163 of record JAKZSX010000065.1, read on the forward strand.
AGATAACACGGCAAGACCGCGGGAACTACAGTATAAATGCAATCACACGAATGGATCGGGGAGGACGTCCCTACTACTGGATTGGCGGAGAACGCACCAAAATTGACTTTGGAGGGGATACAGACCTCCATGCGATTCACAATCAACGCGTTTCAATTACGCCTGTGCAGCTTGACTTTACAGAACACACCCTCATCACACCACTAAAGAGTTGGTTGGATGATGAGAACATGCAATTATAGCCTGAAAACGAGGAGGAGACTTGGTTTATTTGACTCTTGTTCTCAAAGGGTGTTGTATTGGGATAGCAAATATTATTCCCGGTGTGAGTGGCGGTACGATGGCAGTTATGCTTGGTATTTATGAACGATTGATTCGTGCCTTGCATCACATTGAATTTTCGACTGTTAGAAAACTGTTGGCAATTCTCAGCCTAAAAAAGAGGGCAATATCTGAAGCGTGTGGGGAGTTACATCGTATAGATTTCGGATTTTTGATAGCCATTACCTTCGGTGCACTGCTCGCTGTTGCTGCTTCAGCTAGACTGATCATTTATCTGCTGAATGAGCAACATGATCCAACTTACGGTTTTTTCTGTGGATTGGTGCTGACCTCTGTTATCATTCCATTCAAAATGCTGAAACGCTTTACTGTTAAAGAATTTGTTCCCCTTCTCCTAGCTGCGGGGTTGACGGTAGGGCTGACACTAAGCATAAGCGGAGAAAAAAGACTGGAAAGCAAGCGACGGGAACATGAACTGCAGGAGAACCACCTCAGCGGAAATACAATCACAGGGACCAGTGCCTCCGTAGGTACTCCGGGAGAGATTTCAAAAGGTACGAACCACGCAGCTGATAAGTTGCTTTATCTGTCCTTCTGCAGTACTATCGCGGTTTCCGCAATGATCCTTCCCGGCATCAGTGGTTCATTCGTCTTTCTCCTGTTGGGCGTGTACTTCGACATACTGGCGTCGGTGAATAATCGAGACTGGGTTGTGATAGGGGTTGTCGCTTTGGGCGGCATCGTTGGGCTGCTAGCCTTCACCCGGTTGTTAAATTATGTCCTTGAGCGCCATCACGACCTGACGATATCTTTCTTAATCGGATTAATGGTCGCGTCATTATACGGACTTTGGCCCTTCCGAAGTTATGAAATGGTCGGTGAGGAACGTATCGACATCGTTCATATTCTGCCGCAAGCCAATATAAATCTGGCTATCACGGTTTTAGCCACTCTAATCGGTTGTGGGATGGTTCTCCTATTTTATCGTCTAGAAAGTCAAAGAAACTGACGCTAATTTGGGAGCAATGGTTGAGCAAAACCCCTTTGCCTCACACCATTCTCATTAAAACTGATTGAAAGGATTTTCCCAGAACAAATTACAGTTTATGAAAACAGTTGGTTTCTTCGTTAACACTGCCAAACCCCACGCACTACAAGTCGCCACGAAGGCTTGTGATTGGCTTTACAAGCACGGAGCAAAACCGCTGGTTCCTGATGCGGAGGCTGCGCTGCTCGGTCTTGCAGGTGTGGGTTGTAATCGGCGTGAAGTCGTCGCACAATCTGACCTATTGTTGCTCCTCGGGGGCGATGGCACCCTACTTGACGCTGCACATATACCTGAAATCGAGAAAGTCCCAATCCTCGCTGTGAATCTTGGTAGCCTCGGTTTCCTCACCGATGTTTCTCGTGATCAGCTTTACGCTGCCTTGACCAACGTTTTTAACGGTGACTACAAAATTGATCGGCGGATGATGTTAGAGGTCAGCGTCGATAACCATGAGCAAGAGTTTTCCGATTCTTTTGCCCTCAACGATGTTGTGATTCGTCACTATACGCAACTCATCGAATTAGACACCTACATTGACGGCGAGCCGTTCATCACCTACAACGCTGACGGACTGATCATCGCCACATCAAGCGGTTCGACCGCCTATTCCTTAGCATGTGGAGGTCCAATCGTCGAGCCGCACCTCAACGCGATTCTTCTGACACCGATTGCGCCCCATTCGTTAACCATGCGCCCTTTTATCGCGCACGGGGATTCAGAGATCACGGTGATAATGCGATCCGATTACAGCAGCGTCAACCTGCTTGTCGATGGTCCACGTGAGACACACACGGTTGCACCAAACTCTTTAATTCGTGTGCGTAAAGCAGAAAAAACAATCCAACTGATTCGTTCTCAACACCATAGCAATTACGAAGTCTTACAAACGAAATTAATGTTGGGCGAAGGAACGAAGCGCAAAACGTGAGAGGATTGTACAACACCGTTTCTGAATAAAGCTGCCTTAATAGATAAGAATCGATACTGGGAAGAGTAGAACCAAAGTCGGTCAGTCTTGATTAGTTAATTTGATATTGCCATGATTGAAGAACTTTACATACGCGATGTTGCCCTTATCAATGAGCTGCAGTTAGAATTTTCGTCCGGTCTCAATATCTTCACAGGGGAAACGGGTGCCGGCAAATCTGTCATTTTGAACGCTGTGGGACTTGCACTTGGTGAACGCAGTACCTCTGGGATTGTAAGAGATGGGGCGACCAACGCCAAAATTCAGATTGCGGTTGCCCCACCGTCGGATCATCCCGTGTGGGATAGTTTCAGTGATTCGGAGTTTGCTGACGTTTTGGATGGAGAAGAAACGTTGGTTTTATCCCGACAGATCAACGCCAACGGGCGCAGCCGTTGCCACACCAATGGACAACTGGTGAGCTTGACATTCTTGAGTGCCATCGGCGATTTGCTCGTTGATATTCATGGGCAGCATGCGCATCAATCTCTCTTCCGATCTGAAACCCATCTGGATCTCCTCGATACGTTCGGCAGACATGAGACACTGAAGTTGGAAGTCCGTAAAAAGTACGATGAACTCCACGCCGCGCAAGCCCAACTCACTGATTTTTCCCAAACACTCCGTGAAGCGATGCGAGAGAAGGATTTCTTGGAGTTTCAACTTGAAGAGCTAGAGGCAGCCCAGCTCCAAGAAGGGGAAGAAGAGACCCTTGACACCGAGCGGCATATCCTCAGTAATGCAGAAGCTCTCTTTGAGTCAGCTAACCAACTCTACAACCAGCTTTACGGCGGTGGTCAGTCGGAACTTTCGACGCTAGACGGACTGAAAAAGGCGGATCGTACCATTTCAAAACTCTGTGAGCTAGATGGAAGCCTGTCAGAATTGAACGCACGTCTTGAATCCACCCTGTATGAGATAGAGGACATCGCCTATCAGATCCGTGATTATCGCGATAAGGTTGAGTTTAGCCCATATCGCCTTGCAGAAATTGAGGAACGTTTAGACCTCATCCGTCAACTTAAGCGGAAGTACGGCAATTCGGTCTCCGAAATTTTAGATTATCAAGCACAAGCGTCACAAACACTTGAGAAAATTCAAGTCGGTTCTGAGCGAATTGAAGAGTTGAAAGATCAGATTAATCTTTTGACACAAGGTGCCCAAAAGCTCGCGATTGAACTTTCCACGAAACGGAGAGAAACCGCGATCCAACTTGAATCTTTGATTGAGAGTGAGCTCCAGACATTGGGGATGGAAAAAGCGGTTTTCCAAATCCTTGTGTCTCCCATTGAGTCCGCCAAGGGTCCCTTAGAAATAGAGGGAAAACGTTATGAGCTACGGGCTGACGGGATGGATGAAATCGAATTTTTTATTTCTCCCAACATTGGATCTGAGCCGAAACCGTTGACGAAAATAGCGTCGGGCGGGGAAATTTCCCGCGTGATGCTAGCATTGAAAACCGTTCTCGCCCAAATTGATCCGATTCCGACAATGATCTATGACGAAATCGACGCCGGCATCGGTGGACACACGGCAGACATCGTCGGTCAGAAGCTGAAGGAGCTATCACGTTTTCGCCAAGTCTTTTGTATCACCCATCTGCCACAGATTGCGCGTTTTGCGGACCAGCATTTTCAGGTTGAAAAAAGTGTGGAAGGGAATCGCACAACGATTACGGCAAAGCGACTGACGCAGGATGAACGGATTGAGGAAATGGCTCGGATGCATGGCGGTGAAACGACAGTAACGACGCTCGCACATGCGAGGGAGTTGTTGGAGGAACAATAGCATATGGATAATAGATTTACACAAGAGAATGGTAAGAACGTCTATACCGGCTGCGAACTGCTAGTCAAAGGTGCCCTCGAAAGTCAAGTCAATTTGCTCACGGGATACCCCGGTTCACCATTGGCAGAGGTGTTCGATGTGATTAAAAGTAACGCAGCACTCCTCAAAGAACACGGCATCCTCGCACAGATTGCAAACAATGAAGCTCTCAGCGTTGCAAGGCTTAACGGCTCACAAATGGCGAATTTACGTGCAGCTGCTTTTATGAAGAACGTCGGGATGCATGTGGCATCCGATGCGTTAGCAATTAGCAATTTGGCTGGAACAACAGGCGGTGCTGTCGTTGTTGTCGGGGATGATACGTGGGGATCAAGTACGCAAGTGCCGGCAGACTCACGCTTTTTAGCCCGTCACCTTTACACGCCAGTTATCGAACCGAGTACATTTCAGGAAATCAAAGATTGGTTAAACACTGCCTTTGAAATCTCTGTCAGATCCAATCTGTATATAACCTACCTAGTGACACTCAATCAGGCGGAGGGTGGGGGGAGTGTCCAACTGCGTCCGAACCGTTATTCTGAGACTTCCACGAAAAATCAGACGGAACTCAATACGGCATTGATTAACGGTTCAAACCGAATCGTTCTGCCGCCGGACACATCTCGGATTGAGATTGAAACCTTAACGGAGCGGTTTCCGAATGCGATTAAGAGTGCACGGGAACATAACCTGAATCGGATCTGCTATCTAAATGATTCGGAACACGAGATTGGATTTGTTACCTCTGGGTTGGGGTATTCCTATCTCGAACACGCGCTTTACGAACTGGAATTTCAAGAACGCGTTCCAATCCTTAAACTTGGATTAACGTATCCGGTTGATGAAGATATTGTGCGCGAATTTGCATCGCATGTCCGTGAAATCTACGTCATTGAAGAGAAGCGACCACTCCTTGAGAAGGACATCAAAGCGGTTGTCAGTCAACTTTATCAAAATGGCGAAATGGATCGGCTTGTTCAGGTATGGGGAAAGGAATTTCCAAACGGTTTAGAGGGAATTCCTGATTCGCTCGGGCTCAACCCATCAATACTGATAGAACGACTGATCCCGCTCCTTCGGCATAAGTTCGGTAGTAAAGACAAATCTATCGCAATTGATTCGGATGTGTTTGTCCGCGAAGAACAACACATCGAACAGGTCAATTCCCATCAAGTTCACATTCCCGCACGAACACCCACTTTCTGCCCGGGGTGCCCACATCGCGACTCTGCGAGTGTTTTCAAAGAGATTGCCGATCAGTTTATGGATGCGAAATATATGGAGAGGCACCACGCACAGTCTCCCGTTGATCTCGTTTTTCATGGAGACATCGGTTGCTACTCAATGCTGAAGTATGAACCATTTCCACGTCTGATGCACAATCTCTCAGCGATGGCACTCGGCGGTGGGGCAGGCGCCGGAATAGATCCATTCATTAAGAATAAACAAATTGTCTTTATGGGGGATTCCACGTTCTTCCACGGTGGGATGTCGGCGATTTCCGACTCGATTAAAAATGGTCAAGATCTCACCTACGTTATCTTGGACAATCAGACAACCGGGATGACGGGTCACCAACCCACACCTTCGACGGAAGATGACATCCTCGGCAACACAACCTTCGCGCAGGACATCGAAAAGGTTGTCGAAGGTCTCGCGGGCGATTCAGACCTCTTTATCATCCGAACCAACCCGGAAAATCGCGTTGAGTACAAGAAACTGGTCGAAGGGAGCGTTCTCAAGCCGGGCGTCAAAATTATCATTGCCGATAAAGAGTGCGGAATCACCTACCACCGTCGGCTGCGGCGTGAGCACCAGCAAACAGTCAAGGAGCGCGGTTTTCTATCACTCGAAAAACATATCAATATCACCCCGGAAGTCTGTGAATTTTGCCTTGAATGCACCAAGGCGACAGGCTGTCCCGGTTTGAAAGTGACTGAAACGGATTATGGACCGAAGATTGGCATCGATCAATCAAACTGTGTGTCTGATGGTGCTTGTGCGCGGATTAAGTGGGCATGTCCCTCCTTCGAGGAAGTGACTATCATCCGCAAGCGTCCCCCACGTCAAAAAGCGGATCTGCATGCCATGTCAGCCGATTCAAAGGAACTCCCGCCGCCGCCGCCATGTACCTTCGACCGGATATGGAACATCCATGCCGCGGGTGTGGGTGGAATGGGAGTTGGTACAATCTCCAAGGTTTTGGTGCTTGCAGGACAGGCACAAGGGTATCATGTGCGGTTTTTCGACAAGAAGGGGTTGGCAATTCGCAACGGGGGGGTCTACACAAACCTTATTTACTCAAAGACAGAAGCGGAACTCTCCCCGATTATTCCGTACGGGAAAGCAGATCTGTTGGTTGGCATGGATATGTTGGAAGCGGTTCGCGGTCTCGATGCCAAAGCTGGATTCCGTGTTGCGACACCAGATCGAACTGCCGCCATAGTTAATACCGCCAAGACCGATACGGTGACAACCCTCATCGGTCAAGATGATTTCGAGCTCGCGGATTTGGAGAAATGGTTACAGACCTACACCAACGCAGATGCCTATTTCGGGGCAAATCTGTTCGAGATTTCCGAAAGATTTCTCGAAAATAAACTCTATGCCAACATGATGCTGCTCGGCGTTGCTTTTCAGCGGGGTCACTTGCCACTTGAACTTGAAACCATTCAATCGGCGTTAAGATTGACTGTAAGACCTGCGGACTTAGAAACAAACCAACGCGCTTTTGACATAGGTAGACGCCTCGCGATAGATCCGGACGTTTTTGCAGTGGGCCCGCAGTGGGAAACGTACAAAACTTTACTCCGAGAAAAATGCGAGAGCTTAGCGCGTAGGAGACGGGGTGAAGTGCTCGCGCACGAGTATAAAGTGCTTGTTCAACAAACGGTGGAAAAGCTTGAGTTGGAGGACGAAACCAATCGACGATTTGCCTTGTATGTGTATGACCTAATCCAATTCGAGAACTTAGAGTATGCCCGCCTGTACGTTGAAAAGATTAAACAGATCCATTCCAAAGATTTGTCTGAAATGGACTACCGAGCGACGAAAGCTGCTATTAAATATCTGCATAAGGTCATGCTCATCAAGGACGAGGTATATGTGGCTCACTTACTGACTAGCGAGGCTAAATTAAAGAGTGATAAAGAACTGTACAATGTTGATGAATCGAATGGTGATAAGATTAAGTACGTCCATCTCAACCGTCCCCGCTTCACCATTATGGGCAGGGACCTTCAGTGGGAGATGAATACCAAAAACTGGCAACTAAATTTAATGAAACGGATGCGGTTTCTTAGACGTTTGCTTTCGCAGTGGCATAAACTAGAAAAAGTGTTTCGCGATTGGTATATCGCCGAAGTGATTGATACCTTTGCACCACAGGATAGAGAGAGCTATGAAGATTATGTCAGCGCGCTAGAAGTCCCTGAAGAGGTTCGTGGATATCGAGAAGTTCGTTATCCAAAAATGGAAAATGCCAGAAAAAAGGTCGAAGAACTATTGCGTAACGCGTAGAGTCTTCACACTCTACTTCACATGCCATGCAAATCACAGGTCAAACAAAAATCGTTGGCATTATCGGTGATCCGATCAAGCATAGCCGCTCTCCCCAGATACACAACGCAGCAATTGCCGCACTAGGACTGGATTATGTTTATGTACCCTTTCACGTTCAATCTGCCAATTTGGGCGCAGCGATTGAGGGGTTCAAGGCGATCAATGTAGTCGGTATTAACGTGACAATCCCGCACAAACAGAGCGTGATTCCATACCTTGACGAGATATCAAAAGAAGCAATCCTCATCGGTGCCGTTAATACGTTGATTTTCAGGGATGGAGCAATTATCGGCGAGAATACAGACGCCCCTGGCTTCTTACAAGCAATGCAGGAAGAAGGACTTGAAGTGCCTCAAGGGGGTTCGGCTGTGGTAATTGGAGCCGGTGGGTCAGCGCGCGCAATTGTCGTTGCCCTCGCTCTTGCGGGGGTACGAACGATTTGCATTACGAATCGCACCGTTTCAAGAGCTGTCGCACTTGCCACGGATCTTTCAGAGAAAACAGACGTATCAATCTATGGAATAGGGCTTAATGACCCCAAGCTACCAGACGCGGTGGAGACTAGTCAGTTAATCGTCAATACAGCATCAACCAGTATGGATGTTTCGCACCCATTGTTGATTGACCCCGAATGGTTAGAATCACAATCCATCGTTTATGATATTGTCTACACGCCTCCCGAAACCCGCCTTCTACAAGCTGCGGCGGAGAAGGGCTGTCACATAATCGGTGGCTTGGGTATGCTGGTTCATCAAGGAGCGATTGCTTTTGAGAAATGGGCCGGCGTCAATCCGCCCGTCGAGACCATGCGGCAAGCGCTCCAAGGTGCATTCGATCAAAAGTGAGAGGTCAATTATGAATATCGAAAATTCTTTTTCTCCGACAACCCCACCATCTGCACCGATTAAGGTGGATATTTTTCATTCGCAATATCTTATACAGCCAACAGAACATTTGGCAGCCGAAGAAATTCGTGAGTTGGCTGCTTACGTGGATGGACGGCTGCACGAAATGAGTCGAAAAACCTCCCGCGATAAGTTCGATATCGCGATTATGGTGGCGTTACAAATTGCGGCACAAATGTGCGAAGATCAGAAACGGTTTCAGCAGTCGATTCGTCACATGATTGAGGAGCTAGGGAAGGCAGTTGAAGGTAAATCCGCTCCTGACTCGCAATAACTTGTGCCAGCATTCATCCAGAATACTTACGTGGGTCATCTTAGGAAAAGCATCACTCAATTTCGTAGATGACATTCACCGTTACCGTGATGCGAAGTTGACCAGATTGGATGGGTGTATCCACCGTGGCCGCCTCCTCGGCGAATGCAAGGTCGAAACCGATAGGCCGCGGCGCATAAAAATCCCCTGACTCGGAGATAGAGATTGGCTTTCCAAGCGTGACTCCGCCTTCCGTTGCTAAGGTCTGTGCCTTTGCTTGTGCATCCTGCATTGCCGCCACGCGGGCTTGCATTCTCAATTTTGTGGTGTCATCAATTGAGAACTGAATTGAGTTAATCTGCACCAAATCCCCGCCGGCTTCCGCTGCATTGTCAATCACATCCCCAACGGTGTCCAAATCCCGGATCTTCGCAGAGACGATATTTGTAACGCTATATCCCCGAAACTCTCGTTGCCCTTTAATATAATCGAACCGTTGCTGGATGCTGAAATGCTGGGTCTGAATATCCGGGTCAAGGAGGCCATTCCCTTTTAGCGATTCGATCACGCCCGCCATCGCTTCGGCAGCGTCTGCTCGTGCCTGTTTCACAGAATCCTTCTCGACCGAAACCCCAATGCTTAACACGACCACATCAGGTTCGCTAACGGCTGCGCCGGTGCCGGTCACTTGAACCGTCTTTTCTCTTTGCTCTTTATTGATGACTTCTATGGTACGTTCCCCCGACTGAACCGAAACCTCCACATCGTCACCCAAGCTACCTGCTACTATCACTAAATCGAACAGGTCTATACGTCCATCCTCATTCACATCCCGAGGTGCTTCAGCAAACTCAAGGCCTGCCTGAATGTTCAGAAGCGGGGTTAATTCAACAGCGGTGAACGCGGGCTCTTCTTCAGGCTTAGTCCCCTCATCTACACTGCACCCACTCAACAATATCATCAGACAGACGAGGGGGTAGATACATTTAACTTTCATGGGTAAATCTCCCTATAAAGTAAAGTGTAAGCAGATTTACGCTTTATAGAAAATAACGTTCCTTCTGCTTGGCAGTCTCATATTCCTTGTAAGCCTGCTGCACAGTGTCTACCTCAGAGACCTGGGCGACAGGTACATCCCACCACGATTCGTAGCTGGGAACGCGCTTCTCAAAATCGACATCAACCTTGATTACCGTTGTACAATCGGATGCTTTTGCCTCACCGAGCGCCGCTTTCAGGCTCGTTACCGAATCCGCTTCAATGACGTGTGCCCCAAGGCTTGCGGCATTCGCAACCAAGTCCACCGGCAACACCTCACCGTCAAGTTGACCCGTAGCATCATTACGATACAGGAATTTCGTTCCAAAGCCCTGCGCGCCAGTCGCCTCGGAAAGCCCGTTGATGCTGCTGTGACCGTAATTGTTCACCAGCACGATAGTCAGCTTGTAGCCTTCCTGAATCGCCGTCATAATCTCCTGCCCCATCAGCAGGTAAGAACCATCACCAACCAGTACGTAGACCTCGCGGCTTGGATCTGCCATCTTGATACCTAGACCGCCTGCAACCTCGTAACCCATGCATGAATAGCCGAACTCAACATCATACCCCTTGGGGTCCCGGGTGCGCCACAGTTTCTGGAGGTCGCCCGGTAGACTGCCTGCCGCACCGATAACCACATCCTTCGGATCCGAGAACTCATTCACCGTCCCAATTACTTCGCCCTGACTGAGGATCTCGCTATGGTCTGGATGATAGATTCGATCTACCTCGGCGTCCCATTCCTCGCGCAATCTAGCGATTTGAGCACCGTAGTTTGAATCGACATGATAGCCTTGAACCGCGTCACTGAGTTCTTCAAGTGTTACGCGAGCATCTGCGGTCAGCGATAGTGCCGCGTGCTTGGCAGCGTCAAACTCTGCCACGTTGATAGTAATAAAGCGGACCTCCGGATCGTGAAATGCCGTCTTTGAAGCTGTTATGAAATCGCTCAAGCGGGAGCCTACAACGATGATGAGATCCGCATCACGGGCAGTGGTATTCGCACCCGGTGTACCAGAGACACCCATCCCGCCCAAACATTGTGGGTGATCATATCGGAGCGAGCCCTTACCTGCGAATGTTTCGGCGACAGGGATGCCGGTTTGTTCAGCGAAACGCGCGAGCGAATCGGTTGCCTCGCTGTATTTCACGCCGCCGCCTACGATGATAAGTGGCCGTTTGCTGGCACGAATCCACTCAGCGGCTTTTTTTAGCGCATTGATATCAGCGCGTGTGCGTGGAATCGTCTGAACACGCTTCTCAAACAGCGCGGACGGATAATCAAAGGCTTCGGCTTGCACATCTTGAGGCAATGCCACCGTGACAACACCCGTTTCCGCCGGTGAGGTCAGTACGCGCATCGCCTCTGGCAGCGCGGTGATAATCTGTTCCGGACGGTTGATTCGGTCCCAATAGCGTGAAATGGGCTTAAAGCAATCGTTGACCGAAATATCCTGCGAACTGGGTGATTCGAGCTGTTGTAGGACGGGAGCGACGAGGCGTGTTGAGAAAATATCGCCCGGTAGCAGCAGCACAGGTATCCGATTGATTGTCGCACCGGCAGCGGCGGTAACCATGTTGGTCGCCCCTGGACCGATCGAAGAGGTACACGCAAAGATGCGTAAGCGGTTGCTCATCTTCGCAAACGCCGCGGCGGTATGCACCATCGCCTGTTCATTGCGTGTCTGATAGAACCGGAATGAGTCCGCGTATTGATGCAACGCCTGACCAACTCCAGCGACGTTGCCGTGTCCAAAGATGCCGAACATACCTGCAAAAAACTGATGTTCGACGCCATCGCGTTCAACATATTGGTTTTTGAGAAATTCGACGACAGCTTGACCCATCGTCAATCTTCGAGTTTTCATAGTTGCCTCCTTTATTTAACCAACGGTGCTAGTTTAATCCGCAAACCTATGA
>JAKZSX010000066.1:0-3554 GCA_047517405.1 Candidatus Poribacteria bacterium
TATTGACATTTGACAGCACATAGGTTGGGTTAAACAGGAACCATAAACCCCACACCCAATCCAAATGAAGAGGGAAACAGTAGTAGGCACGCTCCGCCGTGCCGTCAGTTGCGCAACGATTACGGTCTACAGAGGTTACGACGTATTGCTTCGAATCCCGATCCATCAGGACAGAGTACGCCTACTACTAGCAACTTGCGTTAGATTAGTATAGAGATTCAATGATACAGTACATATCCACTAAGCCTTACAGACTCTGTTCATACTTGATAAAGATCGCTTTAATCTGTCTTCCCTCTTCGGCATTCGTGGTGGTAATAGCGGTTGTACTGCGTTTCTTTCTCCCCCGATTCGTTTCCTCGTTGTATACGGTTGTTTCTCCTGTCTGTATCCGATCAAATCCGTGAATTACGATTCCATCAGCACCCTTCTCGCGTGCTTTCGCTTCCAATTGTTTTTGTAAATTTTCTATGCTGATGCCTTCATTCGCTTGTGCAATAACATGCCCCATCACCTGATAGTCTTCCCTTATATCAGCGTCTGAAAAGTAAAGATCCACATGGGTGGTAGGCGGATAAGATTGCCCAATATAGTCGATTTTGGCGCAAGCGGCAACGAATAGGACCGACAGTACTAGAAATGGAACAGTGTGCTTTAACATGATAATCCCCTATGAGAGTGAGTTTGGTGAGTCGATCGATTGTGTGAACATTTGAGCGAAGCCAGATAAAATCTGATGCGAAATTCACTTGGCACATCAATTACAAGCAATTTAGATACCACCATTATATCGACTCACCTGAAGAAATGGTGCAAAAGCCGAATTCCCCCGAAAACACTTTATCCGGGGGACTTTGCATCTGCTTTTTACATCCACTGTGATTTCACAGAAAGTGTGGTGCTCACAAGGAAACTGTCGAAACCGTGCCACACCATCGTTGCAAAAATGCCACACCGGTACGCGGACGCACTAATCTTTATGCGGTTGATGTGTCAACGTTTACCCTACCCGATAATGATCGGAGGTCCCTTCTCTTTTCCACACATATCCATTCGCGATATATCACCCGCAAGCCATCCTCAACTTCTACGTGCTGATACCAACAATGAGCACAGCTGTTGGCATCGATGTCTCCTGAGCCTTTTTAAACGCGTCGCTGATATAGGGAATATCACCATCAGTTTCAATTGTGTTGTATGGAAATCCCCACGCTTTGAGCGTTGGTTCAAGGAAGGTCGCGGCGGTGTCTATGCGAGGGGCATCGGGTTCCATGGTCTGATACCCACGATAACCGATCAGCGATACCAAGGGGATTTCCATATTAAAAGCTGTGCCTCGGATGGCATCTCCAGACTCCAGAAAACCGGTATTCTGGATGATGACCACCGGGTGTTTTCCGCCAACGTATAGCCCCGATGCAATGGCAAATGCTTCACCCTCACGGCTAACGGTGATGACATCGATTTCGGGGTCCGCGTGGAGCTGCTCGAAAATTCGTGCTGTCCCGTTGTCTGGTAAGCCGATCGCATGACTGACGTTCCATTTTTTCAACTCGTCTACAATTTTCTGTGCGGATGCCAAATCGTGTTCCTCCTCAATGAATCAATAACTCCTCTTGCTACTTCCGCCCTTCGACGATCGAATCGACAACTGCTGGCTCGGCCAGCGTTGAGATATCCCCTAGGTCATCAATTTCCCCTTCAGCGATTTTGCGCAGGATGCGCCGCATAATTTTGCCGGATCGGGTTTTGGGGAGTGCTGGCGCGAACTGAATCTTGTCCGGTGTCGCATGGGGTCCAATATGCTGGCGTACCACACCTTTGATGCCGGTCTCGATTTCATCTGAAGGGGACACACCGCTCATCAGCGTGACATAAGCGTAGATGCCCTGTCCCTTAATCTCGTGTGGGTAGCCGACAACGGCTGCTTCAGCGACCGTTTCGTGCTGCCCGATGGCTCCCTCGACTTCGGCGGTGCCTAAGCGGTGTCCAGAGATATTCAACACATCGTCAACACGCCCGGTGATCCAGTAGTAACCGTCTTCATCTCGCAACGTACCATCGCCGGTCATGTAGTAGCCGGGGAACCGATCGAAATAGGTTTCGCGGAACCGTTCGTGGTTTCCATACACGGTTCGCATCACACCGGGCCAAGCGGTCTTGATACATAGGTATCCGCGTGCCGGGTTACCCTCCACCTCTTTTCCTTCTTCATCCAGAATGACAGGCTCTATTCCAAAGAAGGGGAGTGTTGCGGAACCGGGTTTAAGTGGTGTCGCTCCCGGTAGCGGCGTCATCAAAATACCGCCGGTCTCTGTTTGCCACCACGTATCAACAATTGGGCATCGTCCATCGCCAACGACGTTGTAATACCAGAGCCATTCAGGTTCTTTGATTGGCTCTCCGACGGTGCCAAGCAGTCTCAGAGTTGACCGGCTATGTTTTGTAACCCAGTCATTTCCTTCCTTCATCAAGGCACGTAAGGCGGTTGGCGCGGTGTAGAAGAGGTTGACTTGGTGTTTGTCGATTACCTGCCAATAGCGACCGAAATCAGGATATGTCGGAATGCTTTCGAACATAAGGGTAATTGCGCGGTTTGAAAGGGGACCGTACACAATATAAGAATGTCCGGTGATCCAACCGATGTCAGCCGCACAGAAATAAACATCCCCTTCGTGATAGTCGAAAACTATCTCGTGAGTGAAGGATGTATAAACGAGATAGCCGCCGGTCGTGTGAAGCACCCCTTTCGGTTGACCCGTCGAGCCGGACGTATAAAGGATAAACAGCGGATCTTCCGCATCCATCTCCTCCGGCGGGCACTCATCGTCAGCATTTGCCATAGCGTCGTGCCACCAGACATCGCGTGACGGATCGAAATCAACGGGATCGCCGGTACGACGAACAACGATAACGCCTTCAATTGAGGGGCATTCTACCACCGCTGCATCGCCGTTAGCTTTCATCGGGATGCCGCTTCGATCGCCACGGAATGCGGTGTCCTGAGTAATCAGCAACTTGCACTCGGAATCGTTAATGCGGTCACGGAGAGAATCGGCTGAAAATGCACCGAACACAACGGAATGGACAGCGCCAATACGCGCACATGCTAACATGGCAATCGTCAATTCTGGAACCATCTGCAGATAGATACAGACGCGGTCGCCCTTACGGACACCTTGCGCCTTGAGAACGTTGGCGAAGCGTTTGACTTGCTCCAACAACTCGCTGTAAGTGAAGGTCTTATCCTCATCGGGACTGTTACCCTCCCAAATGATTGCGGTCGCATCACCGTGTCCTGCTTCCACATGTCGGTCAAGACAATTGTAGCAGGCGTTGAGTTTTCCGCCATCAAACCACTTGATGTTGGCGTTCACAAAGTCATACTCTTGGACGGTATCCCACTTCTTATACCACGTAATGCGTTCAGCAACATTCGCCCAAAAACCTTCTGGATCTGCCACTGATTCATCGTACATCTTTTGATATTGCTCCATGCTGCTCACATGCGCATTGGAAATTGGGTAACTTGTATTTTCTGGTGGAAATATCTT
>JAKZSX010000067.1:0-3586 GCA_047517405.1 Candidatus Poribacteria bacterium
GTAAAAGCGTTTCGAGAGCAAGGTATCACTATCCCGTTCCCGCAGCGAGATTTGCATATCCAAAGTGCAATACCGCTTGAGTTTAGCCAGAGAGGCTCAAATAAATCATGAGGGGCAGCGCCGTTCCACTATGACTGAAATCGGTTTAAGCGTCTTATTCAGAGAGCGGCTGGTGCTCGTTGAAGGCCGATTCATCGGGTTAATCACCAACCAAACCGGAATTGACCCCCAATTTCGGAATAACTTAACGCTGTTCGCTGAACACCCGAAAGTCCAGCTTGTGGCACTCTTCAGCCCGGAGCACGGTATCTCAGGAAGTGCCCAAGCTGGAATCCACGTATCGTCTGCGGTTGATAAAGGGCAACAGGTCCCAATCTATAGCCTTTATGGAGAGACGCGGCAGCCAACACCGGAGATGCTTGCTGGGATTGATGCGCTCGTATACGATATCCAAGATGTCGGTTCCCGTTTTTACACTTATATTTCGACGCTGCTTCGATCGATGAGCGCAGCTGCAGCTAACAATGTAGATTTTATCGTTCTCGACCGTCCGAACCCGATCCGCGGTGATCGCGTTGAGGGAAACCAACTCCAACCGGCGTTTCGGTCCTTCGTTGGGGAAACCACGCTTACGATTCGACACAGCATGACCGTCGGTGAACTCGCACAATTTTTCAAGGCAGAAACCGATCTAGCCTCCTCACCTAAATTGGATCAGGATTCAAGTCAACTTGAAATTGTTCCCATGCACGGTTGGCAAAGATCGATGTGGTATGATCAGACCGGGCTACCGTGGGTGCCGCCTTCACCGAATATGCCGACCATCGAGACGGCGACGCTGTATCCCGGCACCTGCCTCATCGAAGGCACAAACCTGTCCGAAGGACGCGGGACAACCAAACCGTTTGAGTGGATAGGAGCACCATGGATAGATTCAGAGAGATGGGCGGAAACGCTCAACAATCTAGACCTCCCCGGCACCCACTTCCGTCCAATCCACTTTACGCCTACTTTTTCCAAATACGCAAATCAGGCGTGTCACGGTGTGCAAGTGCATGTCACAGATCGAGATCGATTCAGACCCGTTGAGGTTGTCCTTCATCTGATAGCAACGGCTCAGTGTGATTATCCGGATCAATTTGAGTTTCAGGAGAATAGTGGGAGGTACTTCTTTGATCTCTTAGCTGGAACCGATGAACTACGCTTGAGACTGATGGAGAGGGAATCACCTACCGAAATCGTTCAGTCTTGGGAGGAAGAGGTAGAGAAATTTACTGAGCGATGTCGTCCGCATCTGCTTTACGATTGAGTGGAGGGTTGACAACGGTGAAATCGTTCTATCAACTTGCCCAAAAAGGGGTGAAAAAGGTTATCGGATTAATGTCCGGCACCTCTGTCGATGGCGTTGATGCCGCCCTCGTCGACATTCGGGGACACGGTTTAGAGACGCAGGCGGAACTGCTCGCATTCCATTCGCACCCCTTTGAGGCAGAGGTACGAAACCGCATCTTTGATCTCTTTCAGCCGGAGACAAGCCGCGTTGATGAACTCTGTCAGATGAACTTTCTCATCGGGGAGATTTTTGCAGATGCCGCGCTATCGGTCATTCGAGGTGCCCAATTGGAGGCGGGAGCAATAGATCTGATCGGTTCACACGGGCAGACGGTCTATCACCTACCCCCTCAGATAGACGCGCAGTACATTCCATCGACATTGCAGCTCGGTGAACCGGCGGTCATTGCGTATCGTACAGGCCTCCCGACAATCGCGAACTTCAGGGTCGCTGACCTCGCAGCAGGCGGACAGGGGGCACCGCTGGTGCCGTATGTTGATTTTTTGCTGTTTCAACAGGCGAATCGGACGGTTGCGCTACAAAATATCGGTGGTATTTCCAATGTGACGCTCATACCCGCAGGAGCAGCGGGATCCGATGTCCTTGCCTCCGACACGGGGCCCGGGAACATGATTATCGATTCGGTTATGGAAATTCTTACGGACGGGGTAGAAAAATACGATAACGCGGGGAAGTTTGCTGCACAGGGAGAGGTTTGTGAGTCACTGCTAGGAGAGTGGTTGCAACACCCCTTTATAAGCGCACCTCCCCCCAAGACAACAGGACGTGAAGCATTTGGTAGGCAGTTCGCTCATCAGGCGATTCAGCAGGCACAAAACCAGAACTTGGATCCAACGGGCTTAGTTGCTACCTTGACAGCGTTTACAGCGCAAACAATCTTTGATTACTATCGTCGATTTCTGTTCCCACACCATTCCGTCGATGAAATCTATATTAGCGGGGGAGGCAGTCATAATCTCACGTTAATGGAACACCTGAAGACGCTATTCCAACCAGTCCCGCTCCTACCCATCGATTCCACCTGTATCTCAGGTGACGCAAAGGAAGCGGTTGCCTTTGCTATCCTTGCTAACGAAGCAGTGCATGGGCACCCGACAAACTTGCCACAAGTCACAGGCGCATCGCAACCGATGGTGCTCGGGACCTTTTCTCCTGCTTGACGTGGTGCCGCTAGCAACGAACTGATTCTTACCCTAGCAACCGTGGGGACAGGCCTCGTGCCTGCCTTTTCACATTTATCAAGGTAGCAACTCGGGTTAACCTCTACCGGGGAAAGTGAGTTCAGCGACGCCAGATTTATCCAACTCCCCTTTGCCGAGGGCGATCATTTTGTCATACTGATCTTTGGTCGCCTCGGCGAGTGGGAGGTTCAAGCCAGCAGCTTCGGCAAGGTCAAGTGCAATCCCTGAATCCTTCGACGCATGTGCTGAGGAGAAGTAACATTCGTGGTCGCGATTTTCCATGTCTTCGCCGTCGGTTTCTAGGACACGAGAGTTTGCTCCGGTTTGAGAGAACACTTCTTGCAGCATCCCCAGATCCAACTCAAGCGCAGCACCAAGCCCAAGCCCTTCTGCCAAGCCCGCGGTGTTGATGTTCATTACCATATTCACAAGTGCTTTAACTTGGGCAGCTTGTCCTGCCTCACCGATGTAGCGGAGGGAGATACTCATTGAATCGAGAATCGGTTTGGCATCGTTGAAGATTTCCTCTTTCCCACCACACATCAGATACAGCGTGCCTTCTCGTGCTTGGGTGATACTGCTTGCCATACAGCCCTCAAGGCTCGATGCGCCGTGCTTCTCTACTAGCTGTTCGACATCCACATGCACCTGTGGCGAGATTGTTGCACAATTGATAAATGTTGTTCCACTTGCACCTTTAAGCAGGCTATCTTCGGCATCTTCCGAGAAGATTTCCCGCATCGCGTTATCGTCCGTAACGACGGTGATAATATAACCTGCGAGTTCCGTTACTCGTGCAAGCCTATCCGTTGCCTCGGTGCCAATCTCCTCGCCGAGCGATGTCGCACGTTCTTCATCGACGTCGTAAACAGAGACGACCGAAAACCCTTCATCATTTAAGTGACGGGCAATATTTGCTCCCATCCTGCCCACGCCCACAACACCAATTCTGTAATCTGAGTTTGCCATGTTTCCCTCCTAAAATCGTTTGGTTATACTTGAAAGTTAGTAGGGAACGCAGATCTGCATTCCCTACTCTACTGATGTTTGT
>JAKZSX010000068.1:0-14451 GCA_047517405.1 Candidatus Poribacteria bacterium
GCCTCCGGAAGTCCATCGGTGTAAAAAATGAGCAGATCTCCTTCAGACAGAGTAACGGTTTCATCTGTATAATTCGCCTTCTGGGATACGCCGAGTGGATAGTTTTCCGCAACCAACTCATTGACGGTATCTGTGTCTTTCTGATAGTGATAAATATCGGGATGACCTGCTTTTGACCACTGCATCTGCTTTTCATCCAGATCAATAACCGCAACGCAGCAGGTAATAAAAGGGGTACGTTTAGGTTGCTGACAGAGCGACAGATTTAGCGCAGAAAGCATCGCGCCCGGTTCGCCTTCTTTGACGGCAAATTCAAGCATCCCGGAGAACATCACAGCAGGGATTGCTGCAGACATGTCGTGTCCGGCAACATCGGCGATGACAATTGCAAGTTTCCTTTGATCGGCATCCATCCATAGGTAGTTGTAATAGTCTCCACCCACGCGGTTCGCTGCGAGACAACGCCCTGCCAGATCGAGACCAGTAATATCAAGTGGTTCGGGTAACAGTCCCATCTGCATACTTTGAGCGGTTTGAATTTCTTGTGCCATGAGCTCCTTACCGAGCATTTCAGAGACCACACGATTCCCTACAGCTAGCGCGACAAGAAGTATGATAACAGTAGCGACCGCCGATACTCCCATAAGCCACCGTGCCTGCTGCTGTAAGGGCGCATGAGCTGCGTCGAGGGAACTGTACGTTAATGCGGTCCACATCTCACCGCGGGACCAGCCCACAAGGACTTTTTGGTCCTCCGTCTTCCCGATAGCGAACCCATTCTTACTCGCCCGGTTCTTCCAAACCTCTTTGTTATTAGGGAGCACGACGCGAGATGTTTCTTCTAGGACCCCCGCTTGATCTGTCTCAGTGGCTGCAACGATGAAACCGTATCGATTCAGCAGTTCGTAATGCCGCGCAGTCCCGTGCCCCCCACCTCCACCAATTAGATTCTGGATATTTTCCACACTGTAGACCACCTTCATAATGCCCACAGTTTCATCGTCATCCGCTTTGACACTCATGTTGACATCAACGGAATAAACACCCGCGCTTTCATCAAAGCCAATCTCTCCGATATGTTCACCTTTATCTTTCGCTGCCGCCCACCATTTTTCACCGAATGGTGGATCATCTCCCGGTCCTTGATCGAAATCACTTGTTTTACCGGTGGCGGCGATGACGTATCCGCGTAGATCGGTCAGAAAGATTTCCTTGAATTGATTCGGATTCGTCTGCTGGAGGTTCTTAAGAAACTCCGCCCCGGGAGTTGAAGTTAATCCGTCACGGTTCCATTCCTCAAATAATTGATCGTAACTTTTCTTTTGAGCTTCGGTCACCGCGTTCACCAAAACTTTTCGATTCTCAAAACTGGTCCAATTCTCGATCAAAAGGCGTATGTTCTCCATCTCGCGGTCAATCTTATTCATCGCCTCAATCGCGAAGTCTCGCTCGATAGTGCCGACGACTTCGTTCAATGTCTTCTGGCTTGAATAGAAAGCGAGGATCGATGCGGAAAACAGGGGAGATAACCCAATTAGAAGAAACATAATAACAATTTGGCTTTTTAAGGTTCTACCTTCATTGCGCATCAACATGAGAGACTCCGAAAGATAACTATAGTATTGAGAAGAACGGATGTTCCAGCTTTTCTAGTTACACGCTGATTTGCCCATCCTGTTCTCGCTGATGTTTCAACAGATTCTTCAGGTCTGTGAGGGTATTGTTAATCGAGAATATCACAATCAGGATCTCACAGTAGATGCGCACACCAATCGGTCCCAAAACGAGCCAACCAATTCCCTTAAGAACGGTAGTTCCACCAGAGTGAGAAGTGACTCCAACAGTGATGTCAACGATACCCACAATGACACAAGTAACGAGTCCAATCCAAAACAGTATTTGGATAATAATCGGCGTAACCATTTTTTTGAACTTCAGGAAATTTTCCATGTGACTCTCCTCATTTCCCTTAGTTTGTAGTTAAAGTGCAAAAACGCGGCCGAATCTCGTAATCATCGAAAGAGAAGGTATTTTGGTTTTTCTCTTTGACACCCAGAACAGTGTTGCGTAAAATATAACAACATGATAACAAAATAAGGTCAAAATCACAAACAAAAACTGACCGAGTTCGCAATCAACTTAGGAGAGGTCTTTTATGAAAGTTCTCATTACCGGTATATCTGGCAGAATCGGTGCCAACCTTGCCAAAGCTCTCATAGATGAAGGACATGAGGTACGCGGATTGGTTTGGGAAAAGGATTTACGGCTGGAAAAGCTTGAAGGGCTTCCGGTTGAATTAGTTGAAGGAAGTTTAGTTAATCTTTCTGATGTAAACAAAGCGGCCGCTGGCGTAGAAGCAATCTGCCATCTGGGTGCGGCATTCCAAGGTGGGGGTCCCTTCTCCAACGAAGATTATTTCGAGATTAATGCGCGCGGCACGTTCAACATACTGGAGGCTGCCCGTGAAAATATGGATAACCTCAAACATTTCTTCTTTGCAAGTACCGACGCAACCTACGAAAAATATCTCCCCGGCGGTTTGTCAGAACCCATCCGTGAAGACGAGATGCCGCAAAAGCCGGGCGGGTGGTATGCGCTTTCGAAGGTGCTTGGGGAAGAGATGTGTCGTGGGTATTATCGGAGCTACCAGTTACCGATTTCGATTTTCCGTTTTGCCTTCGTGGTCGCTGGCGATGAGCTCTTGAATTTTTCCCAATTCCGCCTTGACCATTGGCAAAATGCCTACGCAAACAGAGCCACCGGTGACGCTGCCGAAACCCGCCGACAATTAATGGGGTTCGGGAACGCCGGAGAACGTCTACTCATCGCACGAGATGAGAATGGAAGATCCTATAAGAAACACATTGCAGATGTGCGCGACATCGTGCTCGGTTTCTTATCGGCACTTGGTAAGCCGGGGGCAATTGGAGAAACCTTTCAGCTTGCTGGACCAAAGCCTTTTACATGGGAGGAAACGGTGCCCTATTTAGCGCAGAAACTGGGTGTGGATTATGTTGATGTCCAATTAGCAGAAAACACACCGACTTACTATGAGTTCGATCTCAGCAAAGGTGCGCGACTTATCGGTTACCGACCACAGTTTGATATCTTTAAGATGATCGACTCCGCTATCGCGTTTCGGCAGGGGGCTGCCTCCGATATTATTCCTACGCAAATTACCTCTGCCTAGGCACTTGAGTACGGAGAGTTGAAATCGGAGTCGCACTAACAATAAGCTGATACTAATCCGATGGCACAAGCCGTGTCTGTGCACTGGCTAGGATTTCATAGATCAATTCATCATAAGATATTCCCGATGCCGCTGCCTGTGCCGGTAAATCGCTGAGGTCAGTCAGTCCCGGGAGCGTATTAATTTCCATCACGTAAGGCTGCCCATCGGTATCGACCAACATGTCCACTCTTGAAACACCCCAACAACCGATTGCTTGGTGCGTCTTAAGTGCGACTTCCTGCACCTGCTCGGTCAGCGAATTGGATAATCTTGCGGGAATAATAAACTCTGTCATCCCCTCGGTATACTTCGCCTCGTAGTCGTAAAATTCCCGTTTAGGAACGAGCTCGAGTACGGGTAAAGCACGGAGGTTTTCTTCGATCCCAAGCAATCCGACAGTGACTTCTTGCCCTTGGATGTATCGCTCAAAAAAGATTTCCCCGAACTGATGTTGGGTTTTATAGGCAATTCGCCTCAGTTCGGATAATTCCCAAATAATTGATACCCCAATGCTCGAACCTTCTGACGCGGGTTTAAGCACAAGTGGCAATCCCAAACGATTGACCGCATCTTCGCATTGTAGATCTAAACTTTGGTTCGGGTCTACCACGAGGTAATCCGGGGTCGGAATGTTCAGCGTCGATAGCACGCGCTTTGCCATGACCTTATTCATCGCCAACGCGCTTGCGAGCACTCCGGAACCGGTGTAGCTAAACTCAAACGCCTCTAAAACGCCTTGAATTGTCCCATCCTCGCACCCTTTGCCGTGTACCCCCAAAAATGCAATTTCAATCGCGGCATCTCGCATCCGCTCCACCCAATCAAGGTCGATTGGATCAATTGTCACGACATCTGCACCCAGCCGTTGAAGTGCAGCAGCGATTCGTGCTCCGGATCGCAACGACACCTGTCTTTCGCCAGATCTCCCGCCCATCAGCACTGCAATTCGTTTTTCGAGCAACCGCTCTCTCTCCATCTTAAAAATCTCCTTCGTCATTATTGAAAATCACATAGCATTCTGCGCAAGAGTCATGCCTGAAGCCTCCACACGCGGTGGGCTTGAACGCGCTATCTCACCAAACAGGTTTGTTGGAAAACATGTGTTCAATCTGACACAGGCTACCAACCGCACCGATCCGGTGTTTTCTGAAAACAGGTCACCGTGGGCAGTAACGTCAGATGACGGAGATAAGTTTCGCAAAACAGCTGTATGAATGGGGCGTCAGATTGATGTGGACTTCTCCAGAAAGTGGATTAATCTTCAGCGGCATCAACCCGAATCGACAATTCCTCAAGCTGTTCGTCATTGACTTGAGAAGGTGCACCGGTGAGCAGGCATAATCCGCTCTGCGTCTTCGGGAATGCGATGACTTCACGGATATTTTCTTCACCGGTCATCAGCATCACAATTCGGTCCAATCCCGGTGCGATCCCCGCATGTGGCGGTGTACCGTATTCCAAGGCTTCGATAAAATAACCGAATCGCTGTTCGGCTTCCTCAGGTTTAATTTTTAAGATTTCGAGAACTTTCTGTTGAATATCCTGTCGATGGATTCGGACGCTGCCGCTACAGATCTCGGTACCATTGATAATCAGATCATAATGTAACGATTGAGCTTTGCCTGGATCGGTGTCCAACAGTGGAATGCTTTCATCCGTTGGTGAGGTGAAGAGGTGATGGAACGGTTCGTATCGATTACTCTCTTCGTCCCAATCAAACAGTGGATAATCCACAACCCATAGGAAATTGAATCGATTTTCATCAATTAGATTGAGTTTCCGCCCAAGGTGGAGGCGAAGATTACAGAGGGCATCTGCAACAATCTTTGGTCTGTCGGCGACAAACACCATTAGATCGCCTGGCTGCGCGCCCATGCGTTCACTGACCGCTTTGAGGGTATCTTCGCTGAAAAACTTGACGATACTTGACTCAAACGCGCCAGTCTCTGTTACCTTAATCCACGCTAACCCTTTCGCTCTATAGATGGCGACGAACGCAGTGAGATCATCAATTTCCCTACGAGAAAGTGCTGCTCCGCCGGGAACAGCCAGTCCTTTTACCTGTCCATCATTTGCCAAAGCACCTGTAAAGACCTTAAAATCACAGTCGGCTACCAGATCTGAGAGATTTGAGAGTTCCATTCCGAAGCGTGTGTCTGGTTTATCGTTTCCAAATCGCGCCATCGATTCATCGTAGGGTATGCGTGGAAACGGTGTTTGTACGGGAATGTCAGCCGCTTCTTCAAACATCCGTTTCATCAGCCCTTCTGTGACTTCAAGCACGTCGTCCACAGTCGCAAACGACATTTCGAGATCGAGTTGTGTGAACTCAAGCTGTCTATCTGCGCGGGTATCTTCGTCACGGAAGCATCGGGGAATCTGAAAGTAACGATCCACGCCACTCATCATCAAAATCTGCTTGAACTGTTGCGGTGATTGCGGGAGCGCGTAGAACTGGCCGGGGTTATGTCGGCTGGGTACTAGCACGTCCCGCGCACCTTCGGGGGTGCTGTTCATCAGGATGGGAGTTTCGATTTCGAGGAAACCTTGCTCATCCATATATTTCCGGGCAGCAAGGGCGGTTTTGTGCCGTACTTGTAATATCTTCTGCATTTTCGGACGGCGGAGGTCAACGTAACGATGCTGCAGGCGGACCTCCTCGGCTGTCTCAATATCGTCCTCGACAGCAAATGGTGGTGTTCGCGCAACGTTTAAAATCTCCAGTTCCTCCGTCGCTAGTTCAATCTCGCCGGTAAGGAGGTTAGAGTTGGTCAGTCCCTCCCCTCGCTCCTGCACTTTTCCGCTGACACTTAACACAAATTCGTTGCGAATCACGTGTGCAGCCCGGTGCGCTTCGGGGTCGATCATGGGATCGAAGACCACCTGGGTGAGTCCGGTCCGATCGCGTAGGTCTACAAAAATGACACCGCCGTGATCCCGGCGGCGGGCTACCCAACCGGTGAGTCGCACCGATTTGCCGGCATCGGCGAGCCGTAGTTCTCCACAATAGTGTGTCCTTTTCATTTCAGGCATTATTTCGATTCTCTCCTTCGATATGTAAAAAATGCAATTTCATTTCTCAAGATGATAAATGTGATTGACCAAGTTCTAGCTATCTACCTTTTCGCGTATCGTCTCCGCTAACTGCGAGAACGCGATTGACTGCTGATCACCGCTTCCCATATCCCGCACTGTCGCAGCTTCATTACTAATCTCATCTTCGCCAATCATGACGACATACCGTGCGTTCAGTTTATTTGCAGTCCTCATCTGCGCTCGTAAACCACGTCCTTTATACTCAAGATCAGTTTTGACGCCGTTCTCCCGAAGTTGTTGCGCCAATTTCATTGCAACGGGCATCGCTGCGTCGCCCAACACGGTGAGATAGACATCCACCGGCGAAGCGGTTGGCACCGTAACGTTCTGTGCGTCCAAGGCAATGATAATCCGATCCATGCCAAGCGCGAATCCAATGCCGGGGGTCCGTGCCCCCCCAATTTCTTCTGCCAGATAGTCATATCGACCACCGCCGCCGATTGCGTTCTGTGCACCAAGCCCGCCCGCTGTGAATTCAAACGCGGTGCGAGAGTAGTAATCCAACCCTCTAACGACGTATGGATCTTCGTGATAGTCAATTTCGAGCCCGTTGAGATAGCTCTTCACCATGTCAAAGTTTTCGTGGCAGGCGTCACACAGATAGTCAGATAGGCAAGGTGCATTAGCGACAACAGCACGACAACCACTCTCTTTACAATCCAAGATTCGCATCGGATTCCGTTCGTGACGTGCATAACATTTCCCACATAGTTCGTCAAGATGCGTTTTCGCATACGCCTTCAGATCTTCAACGTACTTCGGACGACAGACCGGATCGCCAATACTGTTGAGGTGCAGTGTGAGGTCTTTGATACCGAGCGTTGAAAAGAATTGGTGTCCTGCCGCGATAATCTCTGCGTCAATAGCGGGCGAATCCGCTCCAAATGCTTCGATGCCAACCTGCCAAAACTCTCGATACCGTCCCGCTTGCGGACGGTCATAGCGGAACATCTGGCCGATATAGTAAAATTTTAAGACGCTGGCACCCTCCATCAAACGATTTTGGAGCATGGCGCGAACCACCGATGCTGTGCCCTCTGGACGCAATGAGACACTTCGATTACCTCTGTCATTGAAAGTGTACATCTCTTTTTCAACAATGTCAGTGGTATCGCCGACGCCGCGCACGAAAAGGTCTGTGCTTTCAAAGATTGGCGTACGAATCTCCTGATACCCGTAAGTGCCAAAAACGGACCGTGCGACCTGTTCGACCCATTGCCATGTTTGAACTTCTGAAGGGAGGATGTCTCTCGTCCCTTTTGGTGATTGAATCTGCATTTTCTTTCAATTACTCCTTGGTCAATTGTGAAAATCGAAATAGTTATGCTTAGGTTCTGTTGACATTTGGGTGTCGAGATATGAATCTCGACCTACAGGCTACCTGCCGGTATGAAACTGAGCAGGAGAGTCGGGTAAGATGCCCAACCTACGGGTATAGGAGATTGATTCTATCGCGCTGCATATAACTAGCGACTTGGATTATGACAGTGGATAATCGTAGATGCGATAGCGTTTATAAAGTGTCGCACCCATGTTTTCAGCCGCTCGATTCATCAATGTATTGTCTTCCAAAATCCACGACATCTCCCCTCGCCGATATCCCTTTGCAACACCAATTTTATAAACTTCGTAGTACATCAGGGCGTCAATTCCCTGTTGACGATATTTTGTCTTAATCCCAAACGCTAGAACCCGCGCTGTGTCAATTTTACGGCTGTGCCAGAGAAGTTTGAGGAGTCCGATTGGAAACAATCGTCCGTTGGCGTGTTTCAACGCAACATAAAAATCGGGTAACGCAAGGATAAAGGCGACAGGCTCCCCTTCAATTTCGGCGAATAGCAGCAAATCAGGGTCAATAATCTGGGTTAGCTCCTGCGCCATGTAATCGATCTCCCTGTCCGTCATTGGGATAAAGCCCCAATTTTTCTCCCATGCAGCGTTATAGATCTCCTTGACCCGCTGAATTTCCTGATGGATCTGTTTTTTGACAAGGGGGCGTATCGTGATGTTTTTGCGCTTTTTAATCCATTGTACTGTTCGCTCAAGACGTTCAGGCACCTGCACTTCATCGGTTATTTCGTAAGCGAGCAGGTCTTTTGCCTTCTTGAAACCGAAACCTTCAGTAAGATTAGGGTAGTAGGGTGGATTGTAGGACATCATAATCATAGGAGCGGAATCAAAGCCGTCAATAAGCAATCCACAATCGTCATTTGTCGAGTAGTTCACGGGACCGCGCATCACTTCAAGTTTGTGCCCCTGCAACCATTGAGCGGCATGGGAAAACAGTGCCGCTGCGACTTCCGTATCTTCGATGGACTCAAAGAATCCAAAGAACCCCACCTGTTCTTCGTGAAAATCGATATGGGTATCATTTTTAATCGCGACGATTCGTCCGACAACACGCCCTTCACGTCGAGCGATTAGAAATTCGGCTTCGGCATGGTCAAAGAAGGGATACCGGGATTTATCAAGCCGTTTCTTGAGATCGCTTCGTAACGGGGGCACCCAATGGGGGTCGTTACGATAGATTGCCCACGGCAGGTTGATAAACGCTTTTAGATCAACTGGGGATTGGACAGGAGTAACATCAATATCAGGGGATTGTCTACTGGAACGCATTTCGTGAAAAGTCTCCTGTTTTTAGATAACCCAACCTTTAGATCAGCCCCAACTTCCTGCCCACTTTATCAAATTTCTCAAGGACAAAATCGAGTTGTTCATTAGTATGGCTTGCCATATAACTGGTGCGCAGGCGCGAACTACCGGGAGGCACCGCCGGACTGACAACGGGATTCGTGAAAACACCTGCATCGAATAGGTGTTTCCACAACATGAAGGTATTCATATCATCGCCAACAATCACCGGAACAACGGGGGTTTGTGTATCTCCGATGTCATATCCCATCAATCGGAGACCTTCCTGCATTTTTCGTGCATTTTTCCATAGCTGTTTGCGTCGTTCCGGTTCAGCTTTGATGATTTCCAGAGCGGCATGAACCGTTGCGACCGCTGATGGAGGCATACTTGCGCTGAAAAGGAAAGTGTTTGCATGGTGTTTTAAGTAATCGATGACGGCGGCTTCTGCAGCGATAAATCCACCGATACATGCGAAAGATTTGCTAAACGTTCCCATAATTAAATCAACGTCATTTTCGACACCAAAGTGTTCAGCGGCACCGGCACCGGTTGGACCGAGGACACCAACGCCGTGCGCATCGTCAACCATCAAGCGACACTGATGTTTCCGAGCCACTTCGATGATGCCGGGGAGATCGCCGATATCGCCTTCCATGCTGTAAATGCCTTCAACGACAATCAGTTTCCCTCTCTCAGGAGGGGCACTTTCCAATTTGCTATCCAGATCGTCCAAGTCATTGTGTCGGAACCTCGTCATCTCGCCCCAAGAGAGGCGGCACCCATCAACGACACACGCATGGCTCAACGAATCAATGAAAGCGATGTTCCTGCGCCCCACAAGGGTATCAATAACACCAAGATTGACTTGAAATCCAGTGCTAAAAACCAATGCAGCTTCCTTGTGAACAAATTCGGCGAGTGCTTCTTCAAGCGCAATATGGATATCAAGGGTGCCGTTCAGAAATCGGCTGCCCGTACAACCAGAGCCGTATTTTCGCCCAGCCATCTCGGCAGCTTCGAGGACTTTCGGGTGATGTGTCAACCCAAGGTAGTTATTCGATCCAATCATCACCTTCTTCTCGCCATTGATTATGACCTCTGTATCTGCGGAGGATTCAATTGGAATGAAATAAGGATAAATCCCTGCCTCGACCACTGCTTTATATTCTTGTCCCCGTGTGCTTTTGCCATAGCTAAAATCATAGCATTTTTCAAATAGATCCATTCATTGGTTCTCCGGGTGTCTTAGGCGTTGGACATAAAAAATGAGTGCGTTTATCTCCAAATGTCCTAAAAAAGACTGAATCCCACATACTTCTTGGGATGTGCTTCGATATCTGCAGCCAATACCTTGAGATTATAAATCAGTGTCGTGAGCTCTTCAGCAGTTTTCTTATCGTTGGCAAGTTTGCTTAGTGAGCCTTCCCCGGTGTTAATCTTCACGAGCACAGTTTCTAACTGTTTTGTCGTTGCGGTCAGGCGATCAAATAGTTCAGCTCCCGATGTCAGTTTGTCCAGCGTGTTTCCGGGTGTATTCAGTTTGTCGGTGAGTCGGGCAATTGATTCGGTAGAAGTTGTAATAGATTCTGCCAAAGACGGATCCGAAACGAGTTTGCTAATTGTACCTTCACCTGATTGCGCCTGATCAATTAACTGTTCTACCTTTTGGGAAGTTACGACAGATTGATCATACAGATCGGGACGATTGATGATTCTGGCTGCCGTTCCTTCGCCGCTCTCGATTTTTTGGATGAGGGTATCGGCAGATCCGATTAGCGCATCAAGTCGATTGAAACGCGCTTCAAGACTTTCGAGGCTTTCTAGAATGCGTTCCGTCCGGTTAAAGAGGGCAGGATCGGTACTTAGTTTCCCTAACGTGCCTTCGCCTTGAGTCGCTTGTTGGCTCCACTTTGCTACCCAAGCGGTGCTTTGCGTAACATTCTCAGCAATCTCCTTCTTGGAGAGGAGTTGGGGGAGCAAGCCATCCCCTTCGTTTAACTCTCCGACGAACTCCGAGACGCTGTTTGTCGCCTGATCCAGATTCGTGTAAAGCGCTGCATCCGATAGCAATTTTGCAAAAGTACCATCGCCAGATTGCAGTCGGTTCACAAGGCTTTCAAATCGGGTCAAGGAACTATTCATATTTTCACTCACCACAATTGCCTGATTTAGCAGACTGGACATTTCTGTTGGGACAGTTCCTCTTAAAGTGGCACCTTCAGATACCGGGGTGCCTTGAGGTGTCCCTAGTGAGATGTCTACATATCGGCTTTGAGTAAAACCGATCGATTTAACCTGAACGATTGAATCGCTCTTGACTCGTTGCGCGGCTTGTTGATTTAGATTCAGCTGTATTTGGACTTTTTCCACACCATCTTGGCGAACGAATTCGACTGCCTTGACCGTTCCAACTTCAATTCCCGCTAAACGGACCACATCCCCAGATTTTAATCCGGATGCGGAATCAATAACGGTTTGCACAGCAAACCGATTTTGAACTGCCTTTAGACCATTACCAGCGAAAAGGATAAGCCACAATAAAATGACACCACAAATCAGTGCAAAAATTCCGACTTGCAATTGTGACCACGTGACTTGCGATCTTTGTAATCGCATGAATTTTTCCTCCATTAAATACTACGACTCGTCGCACCACAGACCTGTTAAAAGTGCACGAGGTCGGTTGCTCGATAAGAACGGCTCGGCGGTTGAATAAAGCGTTGAATATAAGGGTCTTTTGCTGTCATCAATTCATCGGCAGCTCCTTCAAAGAGGATTTCCCCCTCGTATAGAAAAACAAAATGATTGGAAATTTGAAACGCCGCAGATAATTGATGGGTAACAAGCACTGAAGTCATACGTTGCTGGACCTGTTGCTTCTGGATGAGATCACAGATTAGGCCTCGTGCAATCGGATCCAAACCACTAGAGGGTTCATCATAAAGGATAATTTCAGGATAAGAGGCGAGCGCCCGGGCAATGGCGATTCGCATCTGCATCCCGCCGCTGCATCGATCAATTGAGAGATCTGCCGCACCGTGTAAATCAACCATCTCTAGCAATTTCTCTGCCTCCTCTCTCACCTTTGAAAGCGGCATTGCACCCTGCTCATAAAGCGGGAAAGCAACGTTTTCCCAAGCCGTGAGTGAATCAAAGAGGGCACCGTGTTGAAACACGATTGCCATTTTGCTCCGAACCTGCTGTTGTTTGGTCTTTGGAAGTACCGTTAGGTTTTGCCCGTCGATCCAGATTTCACCGCTTGTCGGTTCATACAAACCCGCTATGATGCGAAGGAGGGTTGTCTTTCCAGATCCGCTCGTGCCAATAATAGCAGTCACCTTAGCAGTTGGAATGTCAAAAGTGATATTTTTAAGGATATGTTGCGCATCGTTGGAGAAGAAGTTAATGTTTTTGAGTAAAATCATAGAAAGCTCATGTCGGAAGAAAGTGCAAAACACTAAAAGCGTGAAACGTGATGTCCCATTCCGAGGATCCCGATCTATCAGGACGTGAAACGTGATGCGTGAAATGCGAAAACCATTTGTTCATTGGTGCATTAGTTCATTGGTGTTCCATCTACGGGGCTCATAGAAGAAAAAAGGGCAAAACGCTATTTGTGGCAAATGAAAGTGTCAGCTGAATTTCTACGTTAAATGAATCATCGCTAAAATGCATGAACAAGCGTTGTCATGATAGAATTGGAAATCAGAATGAGAAGTACGCAAGCAACTGCCGCCTGAGACGCACCGGCTCGGACTCCTGCGGTGCCCCCCTGAACACGAAGCCCATAATAGCAAGCAGTTGAGACAACGATAAAGCCAAATACAGTTGACTTGGTCAGCCCCCAGATAACATCGCCGGGGGTGATACTGCTCAAGGATTGATTCAGGAAAAAGGTTAGACTCATTGTGCCCGAAAGTCGTGCTACCAAAGCCCCTGTAAGGATTGCAGCAACACCATTGACGGTCGCCAACGCAGGAAACATAAGTGTCCCAGCAGCAATGCGTGGGGTAACTAATTTCCGAAAAGGATCTACGCCCATCGTCACCAAGGCATCAATTTGCTGGCTTACCTGCATCGCGCCTAACTCGGCGGCGGCGGACGAACAAACACGGGTCGAAACAATCATCGCAGTGAATACGGGGCCCGAACCTCGTATAATCGAAATTCCTGTCAACTTTCCCAACAACACATTTGCCCCAAAGGTACGCAGCTCTGCTAGCGTTTCCAACGTGATTAGAGCACCAATGCATCCCCCTGCAATGAGTACAATCGGAATCGAGCCAACCCCCATGATGTCCATGTGATCGAAGAAATCGTGCCAATATCGAGGTTTTTTGTATAAACCTCTCGCAGCATTCGCCATGAAAATTACAAATTCTTGTATTTCGAGAACTCGTAATTTCAGCCAGTGGTTGATGGAATGTATAATTTGTTTCATGATAGGTGGCGCGTGATGCGTATTGCCCTATACGCTTTACGGATTTAACGACTCGTCATGCAGATTGGCAAATCTCAATAGGTCAGGGGTTAGCAGCGTATCAATCAAGTATCCGTTTTCGCATCATCGGTGAGGGGATCAAACGTTCATAAGCCATTGGGGCAGGCTGTGAAAGGGAAGTTAGGTTAATTTTTACGTTTCACACCTAGACATTGCATTGAAACAAGAGTCTAGCATAAACTATATTCTTTTCAAAAAAAAGTGGATTGGTTCTCTTTCGATAATAATTATAAATCTGTAGGGTCTTATTTATCTGCTTCCGAAAAATGATTTTAATGAACCAGCTTTTTAGAGGCGCTATTGATGATATAAATTGACTTAACATTTTTGCGCCTGGCTCCACATAATTCTGCATTGATTCATAAATAAAATCGATAGTCGGAAGTATATTCCCGGTTATGTCAACATTTTCTATCAATAATAAGCCGTGCTTTTCGGCAGTTTTTATATAATCTTCAATGGTATTGGGAACCTCTGCAATTTTACTATTGCTATCTTTTCTAAACATCCCCGCAACCAGTAAATACCCTTTAGGTAATAAAAATGAGGTGCATTGACGAAATCCGATTTCAGTTGGAAAATAATTCTGAGATTCACTCA
Source organism: Candidatus Poribacteria bacterium (assembly GCA_047517405.1). Classification (GTDB taxonomy): domain Bacteria; phylum Poribacteria; class WGA-4E; order WGA-4E; family PCPOR2b; genus PCPOR2b. The sequence goes on from JAKZSX010000068.1 coordinate 14,067, forward strand.
TGAGAATCAAATCGAATTTGTTATCAATATCGAGGTCCTCAAATTTTGTCTGGAAGAAGGTTAATTTTGAGAGATGATTCTCAAAATATTTCGCATGATTACCATCTGGTGAAATCGCGGTTACATCATATTCCAATTTTGAGAGTGCTCTCGACACATCTCCAATTCCACATCCAACATCCAGAATGCTTTTAACATTCTTAGGAATCGCTTCTATGAGCATATCTGTATATTTTTGTTGCCCATCTCGCAAACACTCAAGAGTTAGTTTATTATCTCCCTCTGTTAGTTTTTCGCTTTCCTCCCAATATCCGTAATGCAATGAATTCAACTTTAAGATTTCTGTGCAAAAAAACAGTTCCAAATCTAACCCATCAAATTCGGT
>JAKZSX010000069.1:0-14277 GCA_047517405.1 Candidatus Poribacteria bacterium
TCCTCCCATGACTCATACCACTCTTCGCCATCGTAATATCTCACATCGAAAGAGATAACCTGATCGATGATTGGAACAATATTTATATAGATTGGATTTCCCTCGTCATCCTCGGTGGGCAGCGTTTCGGATCCAAGCAGCGGTTGGATAACGGTTTCTACATCCAGAGCCGTTGTTGACAGTCGGAAAAGGGCTAACCCTCCATCCACTTCGCTATCTGGGGTCAACATCTGCCCACCCGCTTCCATTTCGTCTGCTTGCTCGTCTGCAATTTCTTGAATGGTATCTGCTCCAATGTAGTAAGCGATTCGTTGAACATCGCTCACAAGTGCATCCGGATTACCCGCCTCTGCTATTAAGGTCGTCTGGTTCGCCGCATTTAACTCAGCGAGGAACGGGTCGGGGTCGGTATTAATTAACGTGACGAAACTGATTAAATCCCGGTCAACCCCTTCTTCAAGCGGGTTATCCTGCGACACGATCAGGAGAGATTCATCGCCTTGCACAGCTTGCAGGTTGCTCAAGTCTGTGGCAACGTGTTCTAACGCGATCCGACATTTTTGTGTCATCACAATTCGCGATTCAGATCTCTGGTAAACATCAAGCGCAACATTGAACGCTGTGTAAGAGGCACCCCCAATAATGACCAAAATGCTAACAGAAACAAGTAATTCGAGAAGGGTAAAACCGTCGGCGTGGAGCGTAAACCGTGAAATATGAGACCTCATCAATTGCCTCCTTGTCCCTGTTGACCGCCCTGCGCCTGCTCCTGCTGTGGTATCTGACGGTCTGCCAGATAGGTACTCGCTGAAATTAGCCTCTCTTTTCCACGCTCTTGCCACGTGATAGTAACAGTGACCAACCGCAACCCCTCAATCTCCTCCGATCCCACATCTTGAACATCCGAATGCCAACGGAATCGTGAGTCCTCTCCAAATTCACCGTCCTCCTCGCCAATATCCGGATAACCTTCAGTCTCAATTGCCGCCATCCGAAATTTAAGGAGATACAAGGCGGTTGTCCTGTTTTCTGATAGTGCTTGTCCTTTCGCCCCTTCCGTGAAGGAACGAAGTAGCGTCGGCAGGGCTAACGACAAAATGGCTAACGTCACAACGATTTCGATTAAAGTAAAACCATTTTTATCGTCCGCAGATCGATGGAAAAGTGAGATCAGGTTATTCAGAGGATTCATATGCCAACCCCAATGTGTTAAGTTGCTGCGAGTTGATTCTTTGAAGGCGGATCCGTCCCGTTGCGTTTTCAACTGTTAGGGACATCGCTTGCTCCCGCCGATCTTGAATATACAGAACAGTATCCTCCGACGATCCCGTTGGCGAGAAGTAGATATAATCCACACCGGTATCTATCTGATTGGTCTGAAAGTTGTGGTTCGTTATCATACGTGCTAAGTTGACATTCTGACCCAGTGTCTGTGGTATACCGAGGATTGCATTCGTCCGTGAGGGGAACGTTTGCTGCAATGTTGTCGTTCCTTGATCTGCTGTTGGCTGTTGGGCAGGTTGGAAACTTGATGAACTCGTCGTTAAGGGCGTGGATGGGTCTGCGAGGTTGAAGGTTTCACTGGAGGCAAGCCAGTAGCGGTTTGCCGTCAAATCAAACACAACAAGGTAAGCTCCCCGCTCAGTGATTGCCATATCTCGCGCAAAGTTGAGCATATCTCGGATAGCATGAGCCGCGGATTTCAAGCGCGTTGATGCGGCGAATCCACGCAGAGATGGCATTGCAATAGAGGAAAGGATCGCGATTAACGCAAGCACAATCATGACCTCAATCAACGTGAAGCCATTTGAAGGGAGCAGGTGTAACCCCCCTTTCCCGAGTAGGGAACAACGGTTACATTGCGACGAATCCCTTTCCGAACGCAAAATCCGTTTGAGCAGGCACATGTCTTTACCCTAAGGAGTGAGACAAATATTCGATTCAACGAAGAACAACAATGTGCACTAATCTATCTCACTGAGCTATCTCCTGAATCCAACTTGTGATGTCAGCGTCGAACTCTTGGCCGCCTTCCTTGCCATCCTTGCCAAAGGAGTAAAGGTCATAATCGTAACCTTCGTGAAGGCCGGGGTAAACATAGATGTAATTGTTGCCCCATGGATCGGTGAAAGCTGGCTTGTTAATATAAGGACCACTCCAAGTTTCAGGTTCCGGGTTGGGAACTCCCCAAAGTGCCTGTAAATTTTGTTCTACTGTTGGATAGTCTCCAATTTCTATCGCATACATCTCTAATGCGTTTTCCAAAGCGCTAATCTCCATCTTGGCTTTGGCGACCTTTGCCTTATCCGGTGCAGTCAGGACCCGCGGTGCAATAAAACTTGCCAACAGACCGAGAATAACAATGACAATCGTAATTTCGATAAGTGTCAATCCTGATTCATCTGATTTTAACCGTTTGAGCATAGTTTGCCTCCTATCTTCATAACAATAAGATAATCGCTATCCACTGAGCGATGTGCTGGCTTCAAAGATTGGCAGTATCATCGCGACGGCAATAAATCCGATTAGCAACCCCATCAATAAAATTACCAGCGGACCAATCGAGTTGGTCAGTCGTTCTAGGCTTTTCTTGATTTCCGAGTCGTAATACACCGATAGTTTTGTCAACATCTGTTCGGGATCGCCGGATTCCTCTCCAATCGCAACCATGTGGGTCAGTAGCGGCGGGAAGACAGCACTCCTCTCTAGCTCTCGTGACAAAGTCGAACCCCGCTCAATCTCTTGTTCCGCGGTTGCAACCGCATTTCCGTAAACCAAATTCCCAATGGTATCTCTGACAACGCGAAGTGCCGGCAGCAGTATAACGCCATTTTCAAGCAGCGTTGCCATTGTTCGCGTAAATCGTACCAGCGCAAAGTTACTGAAGATTATCCCAATAACCGGGAGTTTAATCTTCACTCGATCAAGAGTCAGTTTCCCACTTTCCGTGCGAACGTACTGTCTGAGCGCAAAGCCTCCACCAATCCCTACAACTAAAATTATCCACCAATAAACACTCAAGAAATTGGTGATACCGATAAGAAGCCGCGTCGGACCGGGCAATTCAACATCCAATTCGGCAAACATGCCGGTAAATTTAGGAATAACAAAGGTCATCAAGACTGCCACCGCACCGATGCTTAACGTCAGCAGAATTGCGGGATAGAACAGCGCAGAGGTCACTTCCGTTTTAAGCAGTCGTTGTCTCTCAGCAAACTCGGCGAGACGTTCCAACACCACACCGAGAACACCACCTGCTTCACCCGCTTTTACCATATTGATATACAAATCAGAAAACACCCTCGGATGCTGTGCGAGCGCATCGTTAAGTGGCGAGCCGTGTTCGATATCATATTTGACCTGTTCAACCACCCGTTTGAGTTCAACACTAGTAATCTGTTCGAGGGTCACTCCCAAAGCGCGGGATAATGGAACATGGGCGTTGATCAGTGTCGCCATCTGATATGTGAAAAACTCGACTTCTGTCGCCTTAATCCGGGTAGGCAGGAATGGAATCTGAATCCGTTTTCGATCCTGATCTTCCGCGGTGTCCTCAACGATGCTCGTGGGCCAATATCCCATCACCTTCAGCCTAGACACTAGCTCAGCCCTACTACTCGCCTCTTGCGTGTTAGTGACCGTCGTTCCAGCATTTGTCAGAGCTTCGTAACGGAACCTTGGCATCAGAACCTCTCTCCTGTAATATCTCAAGTTGCTACTTATAGACTCGGGCACTACTTGGGTGAATGAGAACTAAAGTGCGAAAATCGCCGCTCGCAATGGATTGATAAATTTACGTATTACGTTTCACATTTCATATCACTTCGCCGATGTCAAACTCATCCTCTTGCGTGAGGCGTACAACCTCCTCAATGGTTGTGTAACCAGCCACCACTTTTCTCCAACCGTCCTCTCGCAGCGTTTTCATCCCCAGCCGCATCGCAGCCCGTTTCAGCTGACTGGCAGACGCGCTTTGAATCGTCATCTCGCGCAATTCCTCGCTCATTAGAATGACCTCAAAGAGACCGATGCGCCCCCTATATCCACGATTCCTACACTCTTTGCAACCGACTGCACGAGGGATAAGCAGATCGGAGGTGATCACTCCTGTTTGGCTGCCAAGTAGGTCCTGGATGCGCTCTGGCTCCGCTGTGTGCATCTCATTGCAATGCGGACAAACCCGACGCGCAAGCCGTTGGGCTATGATGCCCTCCAGCGTTGAGGCAATCAGGTACGGTTCAATCCCCATATCCACCAAGCGAGTAGCCGCACTTGATGCGTCGTTCGTGTGCAGTGAGCTAAAGACAAGGTGACCGGTCAAAGAGGTATGGATCGCCATCTCCGCTGTTTCACGATCTCGAATCTCACCAACTAGCACTTTATCCGGGTCTTGACGAAGGATGTGTCTCAACCCCGCTGCAAAGGTCACGTTTATCTCCGGATTCACTTGGATTTGGTTTATCCCTTCTAATTCATACTCGACCGGATCTTCTATCGTGATAATTTTGACCTCCGGGGTGTTAATCTCTTTCAAACAGGCATACAGTGTTGTCGTTTTACCACTACCCGTTGGTCCCGTTGCTAAGATAATGCCGTGTGGTCTCTGAATCATTCGGCCGAACTGATCCAGATTCTCCTCCAACAAGCCGAGCTGCTCTAAGCCAAATGAAATAGATTCCCTATCAAGGATTCGGAGGACGACACTTTCCCCGTGCACTGTAGGGACGGTCGACACACGCAGATCAATCTGGCGCTTGCCAACGCTCTGAACGGTTACGCCAATCTTTCCATCTAAGGGACGCCGCCGTTCTGCTACGTTCATACTCGCCATAATCTTGATACGTGAGGTAATTGCGGATTGGAGATGGGGTGAAGGGTTGGGTTGGTCTTCCAAAACGCCGTCAATGCGATAACGGATTTTGAGTTCACCAGGGAAGGGTTCAATATGGATATCACTGGCACCAAGTCGGACAGCGTCAATGATAATCTGATCTACAGCATTGATAACCGTTGGGTCTTGGCTCAAGTCATGTTCGCTGATGCCGAAATCATCAATCGTTTCACGTTCAAGCGTGGCGACTGCGCCAACGGGCCCCTTGATTCCTTCGCTGAGGATGGCGGCAGCGGTCTTTCCGTAGGCGCGGATAATAGCTGCTTCGATGTCCCCTTCATCCGCAAGCACCGGTTCAATCTCGCATTCCGTAACCAAGCGCATCTCATCAATTAAGGTGATATCCAACGCATCCGCTATCGCCACAGTAAGCGTTCCTTCACTCAGGCGAACTGGCAGGATCTTGTTCCGGTATGCAAAACTCGCTGAAACCCGCTCAGTTGCTTCATTCTCTAGAACAATATCTTCAAGCAGAACGCACGATACTCCGTACTCAAATGCCTGCTTAGCGAGCGTGAGGGTTTTCGAGTCCACAAACTTTACGAGTGCTTGGGTGTGGGTAACACCTGTGTTTTCTATTTCCTCCAGAACCTGTTGATGCTCATTTTCGGAGATTAAATTTGAATCTAGCATCAGCTGTACTAATGACTTCCCCACCGCATTACGCATTTTTTGATACCCCTCTATCCTTCCAATCTCTTACTGGAAATTCGTTTTGTGCATAGGTAGACGCAGAAGGGGTGGTGAGGTTTAGACATCTGATGCCTGCCAGTCGTTCTTAACACAATGTTAATAAAAATTCAATTTTTTGAGGTCTGACCCTCCGATTCCAAAAATCTCTGGAGCTCCTGAAGCTCTGTAAGTTGAACATCAACAAGTGATGTGTCGGGACATTCCTTCTCTCCTTCACCGACCAACCAAGCAGCCCACATCCCCACACCTTTTGCACCGACCACATCGTCCGAATATGTATCCCCAACATAGATTGCTTCTTCAGGGGAGACGCCTAGTTTCGACAACGCCGCGTGGAATATTCCCGCCTCCGGCTTCGATACGCCAACAACGGTTGAATCCATTACCACATCGAACAACGGTGAGAGATCGTACGCATCACACCAGCCTTGCGTGTTTCCAAAATTGTTGCTAATAACACCGAGCCGGTATTGGTCTCGAAGTGTCGCGAGCCATCGCCGGTTTTGTGCAAGGTGTTTCTTTGCCCCTTCGCAGAAAAAGTCTACATACTGGTCTTTAACATCTGGATCTAAACTGAGCTCTTCGTAAATGCCCGTGGCAATGACATCCATCGTTTCGCGCAGTGTAAGCTGGGGAGCTCTCCCACTGTCGATAAGCCTATCAACAGCAGCGCGATCCACCCGATCAAACGCCTCGCGGTCAATCTCTGGATATATCTGCTGAATGAACCGGTATGTGCGGTCCCGCCAATGAATACCGTTTCCATCAAGTGTCCCGCCAAAATCGAACAACAAGGCACGAATTTCAATCATCTATCAAAACCTCGTCATAGTAAAAGTGATGCGTATTGTGTGGAACGTGAACCCCAAACTTCCTCTCCTTCACATTTCACGCTTGGCTTATTCAAAAAGAGACCGAAGTTCTTGTCAAGAACTCGGTCTCTGCCACACGGTCTTTTAACATGAATCTCACGCTTTTCGCAGTGGATCCGACTGCAACCAGCCGATCATGCCGATGACCTCTTCCTGCCGATCTTGCATTGACACTTCGATGAGGGCAGGACGGTCCGCGGCGAGCGCGTCTTGTAGCACACCCTTGAAGTCTGCTATTTCGTCAACCCGCACAGCGTAAGCACCGAAGGATTTGGCAAACTGGATAAAATCTGGGTTGCTCAAGTCGGTATCAATAGTCCGTCCGTTGCATCCCTTTTGCTGGGATCCTTTGATTGCAGTCAATGCCCCATCGTTCACAACAATCGTTACAACATTGATGCCGTACATCATCGCAGTGGCTAACTCAGGGGAACCCATCATAAATCCACCATCTCCGCTGAAGCACACAACTGGTTTCTCGGGATGCGCGACTTTCGCGCCGAGTGCCGCAGGGAAAGCGTATCCAAGTGCAACGCCGATGTTTGGATAGAGAAAGGTTCGCGGATCCAACACGGGATACTCAGCAAACGAAGCGTAGCCGATGCCATGAACATCGACAGAGAGGATTCCATCATCTGGAAGGACTGCGCGTATTTCCGGTAACAGCGGCAAGGGGGGTTGGGCAGCAAATCTCTCTCGAATCCGCTCCAACGGCTGTGTCCATGAATCTTTACCGCCATCCACCTCTTCGATTAACGCTTGCAAGGTCAATTTAAGGTCGCCGACAACACCAACGTCGCACGGATATTCTCGTCCAATTTCCCCTGCATCCTCATCCAGTTGGATTAATGGGCGTGGTGGTTTGAAGCTCCAGGTCCGTGTATCAATTGATGTAAAACGGGGACCGACAGCAAGCGTGCAATCTGCAATCTGCATCGCTTGGTGCCCTTGAAAACCGTAAACAATCTGCAACGCTAGTGGATGGTCTTCAGGCAAAGCTCCCTTTGCACATCGCGCTACAACAACGGGCGCGTTCAGTTTCTCGGCGAGTTGCTGCAATTCGTCACGCGCGTCGGAGTGGATAGCCGCCGACCCCGCAAACAGGATTGGCCTCTCTGCGTTCCTAAGGGCTTCCGCTGCAGCTTGAAGGTCGGCAGGATTGGGTGAGGCGGCTGGCTGTCTCTCGACACGCGCTGGGATGGAAACTTCTCCCTCCCCGGTAACCACATCCATCGGAAATTCTAGCACGACGGGACCGGGACGTCCTGACCGCATGGCGCGGAACGCATTTTCAACAACCTTGGGGATGTCCTCCACAGTTTGAGCGATAGCGCAATACTTTGTGACAGATTCAAAAAAACTCATCTGATCTAAGCCGTGAAACATCTTGCTCGGATCTCTTGCGTAAAATTCGGAGTCGCTTTGTCCGGTTATTAGCAACACAGGCACACAATCTGTGAATGCCTCCAAAATCCCTGTTGATGCGTTGCTTGCACCCGGACCCGGAACCGTCAGCGCAACACCAACTTCTCCCGTGGAACGAGCGTAGCCGTCCGCCATCTGTGTTGAAGCATATTCATGACGGACAAGGTAGTGATCAATGACGCCTGCGCCGCAACGAAGGAGCGAGTCATAAATCTGTATGTTCTGTGTTCCTGGCATACCGAAAACGCAACGTACCCCTTGCGCTTTCAGACACTCAATAAGAATGTCTCCACCTCTCATAGATATAGTCTCCTAATGTTAAAGATTGATCTGTAGGTTGTAAATCCCAACTGTTTACACTTGGGAGTGTATCAATAGCAGCCCGCAATGCGTGCCCTTTGTTGAACCAGCGAGAGTACCACATCAATCGTTGGCGTTTCCACCTCGACCAAGCGTCCCATCTCCTGAACGACAGTCAATACTGCGTCGATCTCCATCGGTCTGCCGCGTTCAAGGTCTTGTAACATGGAGGTCTTGTGTGCCCCCACAGCCGCTGCGCCGGCAATCCGCCGCTCTACATCAATGCCAAAGCGTACGCCCAATTTTTCACCAATGGCTTGGGCTTCCAACATCATTGCACGGGCAACTGTCTGTGTCCCCGAATCCGTAGCGATCGCATTCAGCGTCGCATGGGTCAGCACACTGATCGGGTTGAAGCAGAGGTTGCCCCACAACTTGACCCAGATTTCATTGCGAATATGGGAACGTATCGGTGCTTTCAACCCGGCTTTACGCAAAATTTTGCTCAATTGCGTAACACGTTCAGTCTTTACCCCACTCGGTTCACCAAGGCTGAATCGATCGCCATCAATGTGCTCGATGACGCCAGGTTCTGACACTTCGGTTGCCGGATAGACAACACAGCCGATAGCCCGATCCGGGCCAATTTTCTTCCACTGCTCACCCCCTGGATCAACACTCTCAATCCGGTAATCCTGCCACGGTCCCTCAAGTCGATAGAAGTACCAAAAAGGAATTCCATTGACCGCCGTCACGACTGCTGTCTCTGGGCAGAGTAAGGGCTGTATGGTATCAACAATGCCGGGCACTGAATGTGTTTTGAGGGTAATGATGAGGTAGTCTTGAGGGCCAACTTCGGCGGGGTTATCGGTACAGCGCGGATGGGCGATCCGTTCCTCACCGGCGATGTGCAGCCTTACTCCATTTTTTTGCATCGCTTCTAGGTGTGGCCCACGGGCAATCAGCGTTACCTCCTCGCCGGCCAAAGCCAGTTGCACCCCTAAAAAGCCTCCAATCGCACCGGCACCGTATATACAGATAGACATCATGCCACCCCCAACTTTTTAGCGAGGCCGATCCGTTGTATTTTGCCAGTTGGACCCTTTGGAATCTCGTCAAGGAACAGTACCTTGCGAGGCAGCTTGAAATTAGCAAGGTGTTCTGCGGCAAACGCTTGAATCTCGCGTTCAGTGGATTCGACACCCTCCCGCAGCACGATGGCGGCAGCGACCTCTTCGCCCAACTTGTCATGCGGCATGGCAAATGTCACCACCTGCTGTACCGCCGGATGATCCATCAGCACATCATCCACCTCGCGCGGGGAGATTTTCTCGCCGCCCCGATTGATAATCTCTTTGAGGCGTCCCGTTATGGTCAGATACCCATCCTCGTCCATTACACCTTGATCTCCCGTGCGGAACCAGCCATTTGTGAAGTTCTCGACGTTGGCAGTAGGATTATTCTCATAGCCGAGGGTCACGTTGGAGCCACGAATCACCACTTCACCCACAGTCCCAATCGACAACAGTGAGCCCTGTTCATCCATAATAGAGATCTCTGGGCCAGCGGCGGGACCGACCGTGCCGGGTTTACGCTGGTCAGGGGGCAGTGGATTGCAGGTCATCTGGTGTGATGCCTCTGTCATCGCATAAGCTTCGACAACCGGTACGTTGAAAGTCTCTTCTAATTGTTGCATCACCTGTGGCGGCAATGAAGCAGAAGAAGAGCGAATGAAGCGGAGTTTCGCCGCATCAATAATTTCCTGATTGCGTCCGGCGCGGGATAGAATCGCCTGATGCATCGTGGGCACTGCGGTGTACCAAGTTGGTTTCGCCGCCGTTAACCAGGTGAAAAATCTCAAAGCGTTGAAACCCGGTGTGCAGAATACACTGGCTCCTGCACTCAAGGTTGATAAAATTGCTGCCATCAAGCCGTGGATATGGAACAAGGGCATCACATTCATACAACGATCATCCGGTGTCAGCTCCAACGTCTTGCGGATGTTACCGGCCGAAGCACACACGTTGCGGTGGGTCAGTGGCACGATTTTTGGTCGGGACGTGGTGCCTGAAGTGTGCAGCACGAGGGCTACGTCATCGGGGCCGGCGGTGCCGTTGGAAGATGCGGAACCCTCCAAAGCCATTCCCTGGCTAGGTACGATTTCAAACACACCCGCTGGCTCGTTTTCATCGACTGCGATTTCAAGGACCGGTATGTTGTGTGCTGCCGCTGCTTCAATGGCGGGCGAGGTGCTGCCCTGCTCAACTAGAAGTGCCTTTGCCCCCAGGTCCGAGAGATAAAAATCGAACTCCTCCAGCCGGTAGGCGGGATTGAGCGGTGCTGTGGTTGCACCAGCGGCAATCGAAAGAAATGCTGTTGCCATTTCTGGGCCGTTTGGCAGGACGATTGCCACGCGGTCATTCCGTCCGATACCGAGGCGGTTCAACGCAACGACTGTTTGTTCAACGTGGGCGCGTAATCCCTTGTAAGTCAGTGCGGGGCAATTTAACGCGACGACCGCGGCCGCATCATCATGACCAGCCGCAAGTAGCACCGAGATAGTCGAAACTTCAGACATTTTCATTCGCTCCAATCTGGTTTGTTGCGAGTGTGGACCATACCACACTGCGGTGGAAGGTCTAGCTACATTCGATAAAGACTGTCAGGATGAGCAAAGTTCAGCGTTATAGCACTTTGTCCTTGTTGAAACCCCTATATAGTAAATTATAACCTATCTTTAAGAAGAAATCTATCCTTTCGTTAGGAGTGCCTCACGAGTAAGAAGCGGGCTGCAATTCTCATTTTGACTTTCATAACCAACTTTCCTGATGAAAATTGAGCGTTGAGATCATGCAATCAAGGGGCTGTCGTTAGTTGATGAGGCCAGTCCCATTGTCAAGACCAAAACTGCAAACGAATGCACAATAAAATGGACTATAACTGAACTCGGTAAGGTTACGGAATTCCGTGACCGTTCAAATTTAGAATTGACCCAATTGATTCACCCACTCTGTTTGAATCCAGTGTTGGCACGGGAGAGAGCAGAAAAAAGTTACAGCCTTTGCAGGCATCCGTCTGGCAGATTTTTTGTTGCAAATAATCTGGATCTGATATATAATAGATATACTTTGGATATAGGTGTTCACTAAACCGTATCGTTGCGTTGATTGCATCGTTTAACGCGATTCTTTTTTAGTCCTCAGTTTGTGAGAAATTTCACAAACGCCCCTCGAAAGGATGAGGCAAATTTTCGGTTCGTATAGAGAAATACAAGAGAATTTGCCTTGCGGAACCAATGCTCTTTAATTTCGCGAACGTGCTACTCTTTTTGGTTGTTGGCTGTTTATTCGTCACACTCAACCTCACCCTCTCTCGCCTGCTCCAGACCCGACTTTTCAGTGACGAAAAGTATATGCCTTATGAGTGCGGGGAGGACCCAATCGGTGATACTCGCATTAAGTTTAATGCTCGCTTCTACGTCATTGCGCTTATTTTCTTAATCTTTGATGTTGAGATCGTGTTTCTATTTCCGTGGGGTGTTGTTTTCCGTGAAATCGGGCTGCTCGCATTTGTCGAAATGCTGATTTTCATCTTTATTCTCTTGGTCGGTCTTGCCTATGTTTGGGCAAAGGGGGACCTCCAATGGATCCGCTCGATTCAGTCTGTAAGGGAGGAAAATTAAACAATGATAATTGAGGAGAAGCTGGACAAGAATATCATCGTAACCTCTATTGATGCTGTCGCCAATTGGGCACGAGCATCTTCTTTATGGCCCATGACCTTTGGACTCGCTTGTTGTGCCATTGAGTTTATGGCGACCGCCGCCTCAAACTTTGATTTAGACCGCTTTGGCGCAGGGGTTCCGCGCGCGACGCCCCGTCAATCGGATCTGATTATTGTTTCGGGAACAGTAACTCTGAAAATGGCGACGCGAATTAAACGCCTCTATGAACAGATGCCCGAACCGAAATATGTCATCTCCATGGGAAGCTGTGCCACGAGCGGTGGTCCTTACTGGCAGCACGGCTATCACGTCCTGAAGGGCGTAGACCGAATTATTCCTGTTGATGTTTATGTCCCCGGCTGCCCGCCGCGTCCGGAAGCTGTGCTTGAAGGGTTGATGAAGCTGCAGGAAAAGATTAAAACTCAGACAGTTGCAAAACGAACGAGTGTGCCTTTCTTAAAGAAACTCTTCACCAAGACGGACTTGGAAAATAATGCAGAGGCAATGGCTGAAGCACAGGAGCACATGGCAGCGCACGAAGAACAGGAAGAACAAGAAGAAACCGCCGGTTAAACTTAGGTATGACGATTAAATGAGCAGAGCGGGCACTAACTACCCGTGATGGATTTAGGGTGGGTTCTGCGAAGTGTCTTTAGTGCCCATTCCTTATCGACCTTTCAAAGGTTTAAATTTTAAGAAAGGGGAATTACAACGCTATTGGCAGCTTTCCAAAAGCGTTGATTTTTTTCCGTGACATCACAAGAAATTTACGAAAACCTAAAAGATAAATTTGGAGAGTCAATCGTCTCGTTTGAAGAAGACGTTGGGGATCCCTTTACTGTTATTACCACCGGGTCGATCGCCGATGTCGCACAATACCTCGCCGAAGATGAAGGGTTGGCTTTCGACTTCTTGATGTGTTTGAGCGGCGTTGATCTCGGGGCAAAGGATCCCAATTTTTACGTTGTATATCACCTCTACTCAATGACCCACCGTCATAAACTGGTCCTGAAAATCGTTCTCCCCAAAGAAGAAGACCCCCACGTTTCCACCGTTGAGCATATCTGGAAAACCGCCAACTGGCATGAACGAGAGGCGTATGATCTGTACGGGATTATCTTTGATGGTCATAGTGATTTGCGACGGATCCTGCTTCCAGACGATTGGGAAGGCTACCCCATGCGTAAGGATTATACAGAACCTGAGTTCTATCGAGGGATGCGAGTGCCGTATTAATACGGAAAACTTTAAGGAAATTCATCATGGCAGCACCACAACAGGACAGCAAATTTATTGAACTGAAGCCATTTTCAGATGAGATGATTGTTAATATGGGACCGCAGCACCCAAGCACCCATGGAGTTTTAAGGCTTGAGTTAAAACTGGATGGGGAAATCGTCCGGGATGCGATCCCGCATATTGGGTATCTACACCGCTGTTTTGAAAAACATTCCGAGAACCTCAATTATCAGCAGATTATTCCGTTTACTGACCGGATGGATTATATCGCGGCCATGAATATGAATTGGGGATTCTGTCTGGCAGTCGAGGAATTGATGGCGACGGATGAAAAGAAATTCCCCGGCGTTCCTGAACGAGGGGAATACCTTCGTGTCCTCATCGGTGAGTTGAATCGAATCGGGAGCCATCTTTTGTCTTTCGGCACCTACGGCATGGACATCGGTGCTTTCACTCCATTCCTTTACGCCTTTAGAGACCGTGAGAAGATCCTCCTGCTTTTTGAAAAGATTTGTGGTGCGCGATTGACATACAATTATATCCGTGTCGGCGGGGTTTCAAGGGATACACCGCCGGGATTTATGGATGAGGTTAAAGAGTTTATCGACTACTTTGAGCCGCAGATCGATGAATACAACGCACTACTCACAGCCAACCGCATCTTCGTTGAGCGTACAGCAAAGATCGCTGTCATGGATACGGAAATGGCGATTAACTACGGTATTACGGGACCCAATCTGCGTGGAGCAGGGCTACAATGGGATCTGCGTAAGGATGAACCGTACTCCATTTATGACCGATTTGACTTTGACGTTCCGGTTGGCAAAGATATTCCGGGGCTTGGTGTGGTCGCTGGCGATTGCTGGAGTCGCTATAAAGTCCGGATGGATGAAATGAAAGAATCGGTCCGGATCATCCGGCAGATTCTTGAATCCGGTCTCCCCGATGGTCCAATTCAGGCAGAGTTGAAAGCGGTGCGTCCACCCAAGGGCGAAATCTTTTCTCGAAGTGAAGCCCCCCGTGGTGAGCTGGGATTTTATATTGTGAGTGATGGAACACCGAAGCCGGTGCGTGTGAAAGCCAAATCGCCCTGCTTTACAGCCTTAAGTGCGTTACAAGAGTTGAGTCGAGGA
>JAKZSX010000070.1:0-4740 GCA_047517405.1 Candidatus Poribacteria bacterium
GGCATCCATTGGACTGCCTATAACAACGGAAAGACTGTATTGTCCCGAACTTCAATCCCTCATCCTCAAATCGAAGGACGAAGTTACATCACTGCATCGGACACGCATAATCAGATGAACTGGGACAGCGATGCGAAAGTGTACCGGATCTTCACCCGCGATATTTACGCCGGACCTGTTGAGGGAGATGGCCGGAAGATAAGTCGCGGCAGCCGCACCATGACCAATCCTGACGTGAAAGCGGACCCAACAGGGTGGACACTGATTCAAAGCTGGGAGTTCGACCGCGAGGGAGCTTCAGAATACAAACGGCGGCAAATTTATGCACTGACAGACTGGATGTACCAGGGCGTTCACTTCGGCCTGATGAGCGTGCTACGGACCGGGGGCTTAATTGATTGTTATATCGGCACGAGCCGTGATGCTTCTCATTGGGACTTAAGTTGGGTCTATGCGGGCGAACCGTTCATTCCCCCTGGTCCGAAAGACAGTTTCGATGCGGCGGGAGCGTTTCCCTTCTCGCAGATTGTGACGTGGAAAGACCGCCATTGGCTGTACTACGGAGCGATGGATAAAGGCCATAAAGACTTAGAAAATCGGATGTCAATTGGGCTAGCGACCTTGCGGCTGGACAGATTCATGTCTTTGGAAGCTAGCTCAACTTCGGGCATGGTCACGACCAAACCATTCAAACTGGAAGGCAGTCAACTTGAGCTCAACACTGATACTTCTCAAGGACAGATTTCCGTAGAGGTCCTGGACGCAGCGGGCCGGCAGATTCCCGGTTTCGCCAAAGCGGTATGCCAAGATATCAAAGGCATGGACGAACTGCAACTACAGCCCAGATGGGCAAATCATGCCGACCTGTCACCTTTAATTGGGAAAACAATACGTCTGAAGTTCGATCTACAAAACGCTCATCTATACGCTTTTAAGGTCAATTCTTGACATTGGTCGCGGGTGCCTTGGTAAGTCGTTGAATGCTCAAAGCCAATACCAGAAACGGTTGTGCAAGACACCGGACTGGTTGAGCTTCGATTATAGCACAACAGTCTTGGTATCTTGAAGCTAACGCAGGTCTTTCAATCCGCAATTTGAGGAGCAGCATGTCGAAAGAGAAATATAACCAACTCGTTAATGAAGGGTTCTGTATTTTTGAGAATATTCTCAGCGATACACTACTCGACCGACTTCGGAGTGTGACAGACCGGCTCTGTGCAAACATGACGGAAGAGCACAAAAGGTATTTTCGCTCTCAAGGAAGCGCGTTCAGAACTTACGAGGGCCCGGTTTTTGCAGAACTGATTTCGTGGCAGCTGTCGCTTGATGCGCTGAAATCAATGGGGTTCAAGGATCCAACCTTTACCAGTGGGTATATCCTCAGCAAGCCGCCGCACAGTCCACCGCTATTTTGGCACTATGACTGGTTTGGTTGGGCGGATCCAAGTACCTACGACCCTAGACCACAGCAGGTATTCTTTATGTACTACCTGACCGACACCACGCCCCATAACGGTTGTCTTCGCGCTATTCCGGGGTCGCATTACAAGCACAATCCACTCCACGATTTAATCGTGGAGCCACATGCCGGTGAGATTTCAGCGGCAAAGAACCTAAACCGCCCTGAATTTTCGATGCGCCCCGACGAAATCGATGTCCCGGTCAAAGCGGGTGACCTGCTGATTGGTGATTCACGCCTGCTGCACGCTTCGTACGCGAACAGCTCCGACGAACGCCGCACGGTCATCACACTCTGGTTTCAGCCTGATTTTTGCGATTTGCCGGAGCGTATCAAAGCACAGCTGGCTAGCAAGACGCATCCCATCCCTGAAGATTGGCCCCAAGCGGCGCAGCAAATGGTTCGCCGTCTGAATCCAAAATACAATGGCGATGCTGAACCGTATGGACGGATTTTGTATCAGCGAGAGCAGGACTAGAAGTAAATATAAACCCCATTGTTGATTTCCCATAGAAGGAGGTAATCCGATGACACCTGAGAAGATATTGTCCTACAAACCTAGGGTGCTCACTCAAGAGCAACGTCAATTCTACTTTGATAACGGATACCTACTCGTTGAAAGCATTGTACCCCAGGATTGGGTCGAACGTCTGATCGACGTTACAGATGAAATGGCGCAGCGTAGTCGCTCCCTGAATAAGTCGGACATGGTGTTCGATCTGGAGCCGGGTCACACGGCGGATAACCCGCGTCTACGCCGCCTGACCAGTCCGGTCGAACATCACCCGACCTATTGGGAGTTTGCTTCACAGTCGACTATCGTCGACGTGGCAGCAGATCTAGTGGGACCGGACGTGAAATTCCATCACTCAAAATTGAATTTCAAATGGGCAGAAGGTGGCGAAGAGGTTAAGTGGCATCAAGACATCACTTATTGGCCCCACACCAACTATAGCCCACTCACAATCGGCGTTTATCTTCATGATGTAGGCGATGATCAGGGTCCCCTCGGCGCTATCCCCGGAAGCCACAACGGCGAACTTTTCAATCAATACAATGACAATAATCAATGGGTCGGTTGCCTCAACGACGAAGACGCCAAACGCATCAATACGGCGAATGTCCACTATCTGAAGGGACCTGCTGGATCTATCACGATCCACAACTGCCGTGTGATTCATGGCTCCAAACCGAACCTTTCCGACCAAGGGCGGCCCCTATTGTTGAACGTCTATTCGTCAGCCGATGCCTTCACCTACACCGCCAATCCGTTACCCAGTCGATATGAAGGCACCATTGTACGGGGCAAACCGGCACGCTGGGCACACCACGATGATCGCCCGTGCCTAGTGCCTCCAGATTGGTCGGGGGGTTATACGTCGCTGTACGCATTGCAGCAGCAAGAACAGTGGGATGAAGACCAACTTGCAACCGTTGCGAAGCAAACGGCACAAATTCAGGAAAAGAAATGAAATCGGTAAAGTGGGCACCGTGACAACACCCGTAGACACGAAAGAAATCCAGGATAAGGGTTATATCATCGTGCGCGATTGTGTGCCACCGCAGCAACTTGAGTCGTTAGGCACGCATTGCGAGCAGATGCTTGAGCGGCATAAGCGATGGTGGGCAGATAATCACAAACCGGGCGAGCCGCCGGGCGGCGAGTGGGAGTCTGGTCCGCAGCCACGGGTGTTATTTGATCGAGTGGTCGACCCAGAGGCGGCAGACGCAATAGAATTCGTGTTTCATGAGAATACATACGGAATCAGCAAGCAGTTAATGCAGGCAGAGGAAGTAGCACCGCTGCAATTCGGCATGTTCTGCAACCCGCGGGTAGACCACGGCCCCTGGGATTGGCACCGCGATATCCGGTCGTGGCGTGAGGGACCGTTGGAGGGGCTGTTCACAGACTCTTTAGCGAATCCTCCGGCATACACACAGTGGAACATTGCACTGTATGACGATGATGTACTGTGGGCGGTTCCCGGCAGCCACAGACGTTTTAATACTGAGGCAGAAAACCGGCAGCTAGTTAAGAGCGAACATGCCCCGTTGGAGGGTGGCATCCCAATCAAGTTGAAGGCAGGTGATGGCGTCGTATACCTGAACACAATCCTTCACTGGGGTAGTAACTACAGCACGAAGCGGCGTCGGACCTTGCAATATACCTACCGCGCCTTTGGCAACGGCATATACCCGCACGCGCACTTCTTCGTCTGGCAGCCGGAGCTGATTGATAGGTTACCGACGCATCTAGCGGTTAAATTTGAACATTTTCTCGAACTGGAACGGCACGAACTCGCCTTGATTGAACGCATTTTCCGCACGATTATTGGATTGGACGAAGGAGGATTCCGTCAGGGGTTGGCTGAACTACACCCGGGCATTGAAGGTCGAATGACCTGCCTCGTACTGTTGTCCAAACGGGCGAAGAACATACGCCATCGGCCGCGCGAGTCAATGTACATTCGTTTCACGGATATGGAGCGAAAACTTCTGTGGCAGCGGTTCCTCCCGTTAGATAGCGCACTCCAGACCGATTCACCTCAACTCGTGCCCGGCTTCCAGAACAAAGAGCCGACCCCCTACATTTTCAACGAGATGCCCGCCTTCGATATTGACGATTTCATAGCGAGTTGGAACCATTCGCGTTGATTGGGGTAGGATTCTCGGCAGAAAAGAGGAAAATATGAGAATCATTTTCATCAAATCAGCTAGGTGTGAATTGTCAGAAGAAATAGCCCTCATTGAGATTAAAATCCATAAGGAACCATAAACACTATGCCAGCGACAGAAGAAGTTCAAGCAATCGAAAAACTGATGGGTAGCAGAGACCTCATCTCAGAGCAACTCAAAAAAGTAATTGTCGGTCAAGAGGAAGTAATCAATCAGATGCTGATGGCGTTTTTTGCGGGCGGTCACTGCTTGCTCGAAGGCGTGCCCGGACTCGCCAAAACCTTGATGATTAAGACGCTTGCCCAAATTCTCAATCTCCAGTTTAAGCGAATTCAGTTTACGCCGGATCTGATGCCCGCCGACATTACCGGCACAGACGTTTTGGAAGAGGAGCGCTCCACCGGCCATCGGGAGATTCGTTTCATCCAAGGACCCATATTCGCCAACATTTTGCTTGCCGATGAAATCAATCGAACCCCACCCAAGACGCAAGCTGCCTTACTCGAAGCGATGCAGGAGTATCAGGTCACAGCGGGCGGCACTATGTATAATTTGGAACAACCCTTCTTCGTCCTTGCCACACAAAATCCGATTGAACAGGAAGG
>JAKZSX010000071.1:0-2676 GCA_047517405.1 Candidatus Poribacteria bacterium
GATTCATGTTTCCGCCCCAACGCTCCGATTAGACTGTCGTGCGAAATAGAACTCGCCGTATCCATATCAGCGATAAAATCGGGAGCAGCCTCGTTGGATTCAATCCTAGTTGATTCTCCAAGGGATAACTCAATCACTAAATCCGGGGCTTGGTAGGATACCCACCGCCAGATGTATCTGCTCTCCGGTATTTCCGGATCAAAAAAGTAGTTTCCATCGGGCGGGAATCCATGCGTCAACTTCGTTTGAGCTTCAGAATCTTGTAGATTGCCTATATATGCGTCATAGTTCAAACAGGGAATGTAACTGATTGATAGTGCGTTGAAACCGTTGGAGTGGTTCGTAATTGCTTCGATTACATCGAGGGTTAATTGAACAGCACCATCAGTCCCGTTGACCCCTCCCACAATTAGTATCCGGATGCAATCCCCAGAAAAATCGTAAGCACCCTTATGAAGAATGACAGGGATTTGGGAGCCATTTTTAGTTATTCCGCAATAACTGATATCCCAAGCATCCAAGTCTCGTCTTACCAAGTTGTGTATTGCCGATTCCAATGATTTGCTCATACAACTTTCTCACTTTCAAACCCTTCAAACAGCGATGGGAAGAAGCGATGCGGATCTCCGGGATCGCCGAAGAGAATCTCCTGACGCGGGGTCAGTTCCACATTCGCTGGCGGTTGTACGCGTCGAGAGGTCCACACCATGTGTGATACACAATATTTATACAGCAGAGACCGTCTCTCGTGCTTGCCGCGCCATGCTGCCGTTCCATGCGTCAGAGCCTCGGTGAATAGCATCACCGAACCGGCTGGCGCATTGGGGATAATCACGCACGGTGCGTCTTCGGGGGACTGATCTATCTGTGGTGGTAGCTTAAAGTTGCTTTTGTGGCTGCCGGGGATACAGCAAAACCCACCGTGGTCGGGACCTGTGTCGGACAGCACCCATGTCACCACCACGAATCCGTTAGTGACTTGGTTATCGCGGAAAGGGAAATATTCCCCCGGTCGAGAGCCAGAGGTTGGAGAGGTCGCACCATAATCAGCGTGCAATCGGCCTCTTGGCATCCCCTCGCGCATATACATCCCATAAATCCGATCTAGGCGGAAACAGTCGCCAATCCTGAATCGAAGGATCGGCATAATTGCTTGATGGGTCAGTAGATCACAGAACGGTTTCCCCCAGTCGAGAAATCCTGATCCGTCTGGCGCGCTACCAAACCTTTGAACCTTTCCCGGTGTGGGGAGTTCTTGCTGGTCAATTAGCCGGTTGAGTGTTGCGAGCTCTTCTGGACTCAAGACATCTTCAATCACCAAGTAGCCTTGTAAATCGAACAGATACTGCTGCACTTCAAGATCATTCATGACGTTGTCCTCCTGTAGTCCCTGAGTTTCCAACGGCTTCTCAAGGAGGGTGTTGTAATAGCTTGACTCTGTCACATTTCCTGTGCATCCACATTACGAACAAAGTTCAGGCGCCCCGGATCGGGCGCGCTGGATTCTGATAGAGAAACCGTGGCTTGCCGGACGGAATGTTGTGAGTCAAGCGGCAGATTCAGCATCGCTGCCTTTGAGGTGTTGTCACACTACTGACTGCTGATCCCGATTAAGCACCTGCGACCAGGCATCCACGACCGCCCCGTGCAGCGATAGTGCTTCAGCATGGATGGAGTCCTCAGTGAGGGTGTAGCGGACGTAACACTGTCGTTCGTCTAGGGCCTGACAGTACTGATTCGGTTGATATGGCATCAGATCCGGGTAAGCAACCCCGTAGGCACCAGCCATCACTTG
This sequence comes from Candidatus Poribacteria bacterium, assembly GCA_047517405.1. GTDB lineage: Bacteria > Poribacteria > WGA-4E > WGA-4E > PCPOR2b > PCPOR2b. The sequence goes on from JAKZSX010000071.1 coordinate 1,796, forward strand.
GCTCAACCGGCCATACTGTGTCCGCTCATAGGTATGTAGATGACCGCAAAGATAGAGATCAACCTCACCTTCGAGCAGGATGGGAAGCAGAACTCCCTCTTGCCCGGTACGTTCATCATAATGTAGGGACGAATCCGAAAACCTTCCGTAAAAATCAGGAGACAGAAAAATCGGATAATGGCCGACCGCAATGAGACATCTGGCTTGAGGTAAACGGTTCAGCTCCTGCTTCAACCACACCTCTTGTTCAGACCCCTTGGGAAAACCTCCCCGGTGCAGAGCTGAAACGACGTCGAGACATACGACATGCACGCCTTGAATCGTCACTGCGTAGTACGGCGGCTGGCCGGCTCTCCCTGTTTCTAAGCAGTACCGCTCCATAGACCTATCCTCACGCGTCATGTCGTGATTGCCTGGGGCAGAAAGAATGGGCGACTTCCCTTTAAGAGGTTTCACAGTTGTCTGATAGTCCGACCAGTACTCCACGATCGTTTCGAGCGTCTGATCCGCGTGTGCGCCATGAATAAGATCACCCGAATTGATGACGAAATCTACCTCTTCAGACGCGACCTGCTCAATGAGCCTCCGGGCGCTAGTATCATTGTCATTGTCAGCAGACTTGCCAAAGCCCAATTGTAGGTCAGTAACGTGAATCCAGCGAACCATCCGGTGTAAGGCTCGGTCATCGGTTGACATCACCAGTTCCTCCTCTCACGGACAATTGTTGTTGTCATCAGCCGCACCTACCAGTTGGTGTAAGACCCATCGCGGCGCCGCCAGTGCGGTGCCTCCCAGAATGTAAAAGTCTGATTCGCTCCCATCTCTTCATTGAACTCAACACCAAGCCCCGGCGTATCCGGCACCACGAAGCGATCCCCTTC
>JAKZSX010000072.1:0-3190 GCA_047517405.1 Candidatus Poribacteria bacterium
CCCAAAGTCTATGCACACAAGCGGCGGCATCTATCAAATCAGCATGCCGACATGGGTTGACGAGTTGACAGAAGCGCAGCAGGCAGCGCTTGAACCGCCTTATATCTACAACCGGCCCCTTATTGAGGACGACGGTGCTACCCTAGTGCAACCCGGCGAAGATCCGGAACCCCACAGACCGCGCGGCAAAGCCGAAATGAGCTCTTAATAAGTAAGTACCCAGCAAAAGTCTTTGCATATCTTGTCTTGCCCATCTGTATTTCCCCAACTTTGAAGGGAGACAGGGCGCTCAGATCAAGAGGGGACAAAGCGGAATCGAAGAAAATTGGCCACAGTAAATGCTTCAACGCATTGGAGGAATGATTCTATGAAAGAGACGATGAAATCCTCGCCTTCTACACTTCAACCTGCTCAGTCGCGAATTACCTTACGCGCTGTGGTATTGGGTTGCATCCTTATGCCGATTAATGCCTATTGGATTGGCATGGAAGAGATGCTCTGGCACGGGTTCCATTTCTCCGCAACCTCTATCCCGATGAATGTCATTTTCATCGTTTTCATGTTGGCGCTCTTGAACTATATTGCCCAACGTTTCTCGCCGGCATATGCATTGAGCCAAGCAGAACTCCTAGTCATCTACGTCATGCTAGCATGTGTTACAGCGGTGGTTGCCCACGATAACATGGTCGGTCTCATGGGACCCCTCTGCCACGCTTTCTGGTTTGCCACTCCCGAAAACGAATGGAAACAGATTCTCCAACCTTACCTTCCAAACTGGCTTGTCATGAGTAACCTAACCGTTGCCCGCCCTTTTTATGAGGGCGGGGCTAATTTCTTCACCGAAGGCTATCTGCGCTACTGGATCGTTCCTATCCTGAGTTGGACAGTCATCTCCTCCCTGATTTTTGCTCTCGTCGCCTTTGTAAATGTCTTGGTCCGACGCCAATGGATTGAGCATGAAAAACTACCATATCCAATTACCCAACTGCCGCTCGATATGACTGCGCCCGGAATGCAGCTCTTTCGGAACCGCGGCATGTGGTTAGGATTCTCGATTGCAGCGGGCATCGAAATCATCAACGGAATCAATTTCCTTTATCCGTCTTTCCCAATGATACCTATTCGTGAGGAAACTGCCGACCTCTCGCGGTGGCTTACCGAGGAGCCGTGGAATGCAATTGGAGGGACTTTCTTTCACTTGCGCTTGTTTTTTATCGGCTTGTGCTTTCTTTTGCCACTGGATGTAAGTTTTTCGACAGCGTTTTTCTACTGGGTTCGCAAAGCGCAATACATTGGGGGAAGGGCGGCTGGATGGTATTCAATCCCTTACTATCCTTTTCAACCTAATCAGGCAATGGGTGCCGCACTTGCGGTTGTTGTGATGGCAATGTGGGCAGGGCGGCAACATTTTCGGGAGATTGGCAAACGGATTATCGGTATGAATACATCTATCGACGATTCGACGGAACCGATGCGCTATCGATCGGCAGCCTTAGGGGTTGTAATCTGTCTCCTCCTCCTCTATCTAATTTGCAATCAAGCAGGGATGTCCATGTGGGTATTCGTGCTATTTTTTGGGTTGTACCTAATGATTACAGCGGCTGTGACTCGCGTCCGCGCTGAACTTGGACCACCAGCCCACGACATGGCTGGTGTCAATCCACAGACCGCCTTGACTACGGTGTTTGGGATACGTCCATTCGGACGTGGTAATTTGGTTGTATTCTCACTTTTTTCGTGGTTTAACAGCCAAAATCGCAGCCAACCTATGCCGCATCAACTTGAAGGCTTTAAACTGGCGCAACGCACCGGAATGGATCATCGCAAACTGTTGTGGGTGATGCTCTTTTCGATTGTGGTAGGTGTTTTCTCGGCGTTTCTGATGTACCTTTATGTTCTGTATAAATATGGAGGCAGCAAGGCGGGGATGATTTTGGGACCTGGCTGGGGGACCTATAACCGACTCGCTGGTTGGCTACAATTTCCACGACCGACAGATGTTTTCGGATCGGCGATCATCGGTCTGTCATTTGTGTTTACGATGTTTCTCGGTATTATGCGGCTCAAGTTTATCTGGTGGCCCTTCCACCCAGTCGGTTATGTGATAGGCATCAACGGTGGAACGCTAGATCAATTCTGGCTCGTGTTAATCCTCTCCTCAATCGCCAAGTTCGTGATACTCAAATATGGCGGAGCGCGTTTGTATCGACGTGTATTGCCCTTCTTCCTAGGACTAGTCTTGGGCGATGTGGTGAGTGGCAGCTATTGGGCTATTCTAGGCATAATTTTAGAGACACCGATGTATGTCGTGTGGTTCTGGTAAGAAAAAGCTGGAACTTACGATCCAGTTGGATGTACAATATTGAGTTGGTAAGTGGATTTGAGTCGTCCTGAAACGGCTTGAGCTATTGAATTCTACCCCTAAGAGTGTATATTTTCAGCCACCTGCGTCCGGTGGATTGGCAAAGCCATCGATCAGTCAGAACTTACCAATTCCGATTGAGTGTTGATTAAATAAGTCTTCAGCTTGCGAATTGATTCGCAGGCTTCTTCAATCGCTTTATGCGAAAGGAGTTACATCATGCTAACTCAGAAACAGGTTGACTTCTACCATGAAACTGGTTACATCGGTGTCGAGGATGTGCTTTCGACGCAGGATGTCATTGACCTTCGTCGTGTGACGGATGAGTTTGTCGAAAAATCCCGCGAAGTTACCGAACATAGTGACGTTTTTGATCTTGAACCCGGTCATACCTCAGAATCTCCCCGCGTACGTCGGATTAAAAATCCGGCGGCTCAACACATTGTGTATGATCAGGTGCGATGTTACGAACCTATTATCGACATCGTTGAGCAGTTAGTTGGGCCCGGCGTTCGCTCTATGGGCAGCAAACTGAATATGAAATATCCCGATTTTGGCAGTCCTGTTGAATGGCATCAGGATTGGGCGTTCTATCCCCATACGAACGATGATGTGTTGGCAGTCGGCGTTGCTATTGACGATATGTCAATCGAAAACGGTGGGCTAATGGTCATCCCCGGCTCCCATAAGGGACCAATCTACGACCATCACCAGAATGGTCGTTTTGCCGGTGCGGTCACTGACCCCAATTTTAGTCCGGATGGCGCCGTCCCCATCACAGTCAAAGCTGGAGGCATTTCGATTCATCATGTCCGCACCCTCCATGGC
>JAKZSX010000073.1:0-5779 GCA_047517405.1 Candidatus Poribacteria bacterium
GATTATATGAAAGTGAAGCACTTCGCAGAATCCCGAATCTCATACACCGTGCTTTTGGATGGAAGTACCCAATCTCAGGGGTATGACATCAGCGGAATCCCGTGCACATACTACATCGACAGAGAAGGGATTGTGCGCCACCGTAGTTTGGGTTTTGCCCCTGGTGGTGAGGTGTTGATTGAAGAAAAAATAAAGGAACTTCTCGCTGATTCTGACGATTAACGAGGTCAAGAGATCGTCGGTGTCTCTCTGCCCCGCCTAAAATTCCAACAACTCATCGAGCTCCTTCTCATCTGCCTCTTCCTCAGAAATCGCATTTTGTACGTCTTCTACGTCCTGTTTAGAGATGAAGCCGTACAGTTGAATTTCAGAAATCTTCGCCGGTGCCTTTACATGCCCACTGTAAACCCGCCAACCACGGACCCGTTGGATGTTCTTCTGCCGAAGCTCCGCATCATCTGAAGTCCGACGAATCCGAATTTTAACCCCTGAGGTGCGAACAGCGCTATTCAGGCGGACATCAATGACCTCCTGTTTAACGCTTTTAATCTCTTTAATACGTCCCCATCTTCCTTGATTGTCAGCCACCCATATATCAAATGCTTCCACATTGGAGGAATGCATCACAATGCGATGGATGGATTGAGGAGCAGGCAGGAGTATCACCGATTCGGAGGAGGCATGATGACTCTGAACCGTATCCGACGATACCTCGGCATACTGGGATTGACCAATCGTTTTCAGATCTCCATCAACAATCGCCGGATCATTCGCTTGTACACCCTCCATAAGAGCATAGTTCTCGCTCCATGTTTGGTCAGTAATGAAGGCTGGTGCCACAGTGCATCCGTAAAATGAAACAACGCTGAGCACCAGAAGGAGATAGATTAATGCGGATTCGCGTTTCATCTGATTTTACCTCCCAAGTTGTTCTTGGTTCGCCTGCATGATAGCCGACATAATTTCCGATTTGGTTATACGGCGGATATCGAATTGAAGCTCCTCAAAAAAGGGGACAAGATCCTCACCGGCAGCTTGGCTCAAGTAGTAAGCCAGAAAGCTAGTGGTCATTTCACCGGGCAACTTTTGATGGAGCTGGTCTTCTTCGATTAAACGGAATACGGTCGGGTAAAAATCCTCGCCATACCGTTTTTTCAATTCCGTCACAACTGAGTAGGAATAGCCATACCGCCATTCAGTCAATTGATCCCTGCTGAGATGGCCTTCCCAATATTGGACAGCATTCCGACCATCAAGATCCGTTTTCAAATCTTCGTGGAGATCAAGCCGGCGGATGCTCGTTCCCCGCGCATATTCAACCTGAACCAAAACCGCTATGCCTTCTGCGAACCATGTTGGAAGCAGGTAGATATTTGTGAACGCATGGGTCAATTCGTGCGCCCGGACAGCCCGCTGGTTAAACATCCCAACTGGGAAGTCCATTTCGATCCCTTCAACAACTTTTAGCCACTCACCGTTTCGATAGATCGTTTGGGTGCGAGTTGATGTTGTCGCAAGATGTGTAGAGCCGTGATGGGTCTGACGGAGATTTACCTTCAGCTGGTGATGCGGTTCAAAACCGAAGATGTCGTGGACGTAATTGTACAGACTCTCCATAAACAGCAGTGCACCTTTGCCCATGTTCTGACGTTCTTCGGGCTCATCGTAGTCCTTGTGTGTTAATAGGTCCTCGGCAAAAGTAAAGATATAATGTTCGCTCTGAAGCATCAATCCATCTGGTGAAGTTTGGACCTCAGTGGTTGGACGTTCAAATGTTACATACCGCTCTTGTTGCTGCTGCCGAGTTCGCTCCTGTTTTCGCTGTTGTGCCTCTTCTAAGGCAGCGCAACCTGCGGAGAGGAATGAAATTAGGAGGAGAATTGATATTGGAGGAGAATATTTGTTAAATTGGCTAAGATTTATCATCGGTTGTTCTTCCTCTCCGGCTGAAAGACAAAAAATTGGCAAACGAAGTTGCCTGAATTCAGTCAAGACAACATTAACCCCTTAATTTCATCAATGTGTGGTCGGCAGCCTGCCGGACGGAGGCATGGAGTTCATCTCTTGCCATCTTTTCTAGTTGGGGGATAGCCCCCTTATTGCCTGTCTTTTCCAACACAGTGATAGCATGTCTGCAAACAGATGTCGTTGGATCTGCGAGTGCTGATGTTAAAGCTGCAGCTGCGGATTTGCCGAATTTTCCCAACGCATGAAGAGCATTGATGCGGACGTTGGGTGCCGTATCTTTAAGCGCAACAGTTAAAGGTTTGACAGTACTTGGGTTGCCAATTCGACCCAACGTATGTGCCGCTCTGCTACGAACACGCGGATGTTCGTCCTTGAGCGCACCGATAAGCAGGTCAACAGACCCTGCTTATCCGGTCTTACCGAGCAATGTGGCGGCTTTCCTACGGATAGCTTTATCTGGATGTTTCAACGCTGAGATCAGGAACTTGGCTGCTGTTTCACCGAGTCTATGTAATGCTTCGATAGCACGGTAGCACTCCCCAATGTCCAACGCGCTTCTCACCGCTTCGGCTTTCAGCGCAGATATAACTGCCGGGAGGCCTTGTGGTCCCCCAATTTTCCTCAATGCTGTGATGGAATGACTGCGAACCACACTCGTTGAGTCCTTGAGGGCATCTATCAGGGGTTCAACCGCTCGAAAATCCCCTATATCCTTCAATTCATAACCAATATTATCAAGTACACAGGAAGCTTTTCTGCGGACCTGTGGGTCTGGATTTTCCAGTGCAACTATCAAAAGGGGAACTGTGGGCGAACCGATGTCTTTTAACCCCTGAAGCGCGCGTCCCCGAACCGATTCAGACTCGTCTTGCAGTGCCGTTATCAGCGGCGCAACGGTTTCCGGATTACCGGCTTTTGCTAACGCTTCAACCGCACCGCTGCGGACATCCGGGTTCGAATCCCGTAACTGTCTAACTAATTCATTGATGTTACCCATTCCCCTGTCTTCTGAGGGAAGTGCCAGCCAACAGGCTGCAGCGTTGGTTAGCTTTCAAAATTCAAGGATTTTCAGGAGAATCCCGACAGTTAGGAGATTTAATCGGCGGCGATGTCAACCGACCCGACTTGCGCCGCGCGAATTGCATCACAGAGGTAGCCGATGCCTTCGGCTATGTAATCAAGATGGGTGTAAGCGTAAGCCAAGCGGATGCTCTTGACGGGATCGCCTCGATAATGGAATGCGCTACCGGTGCTGTAACCCACGTTATGTTGACCAGCAATTTCTGCAATCTTGTCCATATCCGTCGTTTCCGGCAAATCGATCCAGAGGAAAAGCCCACCGCGCGGCTCGGTCCACGTGCAAATGTCGCTGACATCTTCCCGGAGTGTGCCAACTACGGCACGACATTTCGCGCCTACTGCAGCGTTTGTCTTAGCGAGGTGTTCATCAAGATGTTCTTTGAAGAACTCTGCCACGATTGCACTCGCCAATGCACTACAGCCACCATCCCACCGATTCGCATGAATCATTTCCTTATACGGTGATTTGGCAACGAAATAGCCCTGACGGAGACCACAACCGAGAATCTTCGAGAATGTCGCAATTAAGATGACGCGGTTGGACGAATCCAGTTTGAAAAGCGCGTCGGGTGTCGGGTTTGGCACAAAGTCAATGTCCCCGTAACAATCGTCCTCAACAACCAAAGTGTCATATTCTTCGGCTAATTCCAACATCCGTTTTCGGCGTTCTAGCGAAAGGATGGCTGACGTCGGATTCTGATGATTCGAAGTGGTGTAGATGAAACTCGGCTTAATATTCTGAGCCTTGAGTTCTTTCAGCTTCTCCTCAAGGGCGTCCATGTTCATGCCGTCGATGTAATCCATCGGTACACCCACGATATTCGCTTTGAGGTGTCGCATGATGCCGAGGGTGCCACTGTAGGTAAACTCTTCGGTTAAAACCGTATCTCCGGGCTTGATGAAGGTGCCTAAGACAAGCTCGAGTGCCTGCATGGAACCGGATGTGATTGAAATATCATCAATGTTTAACGGTACACCTTCCCGCCGCTCAAAACGTATTGACGCCAACTCACGTAAGCCCACATATCCCTGCTCGCCGGGATAGTTCACAAGATCTCCACCCAACTTACGCAGCGCTTTTTCACTAGCTTTAATCAAGCCTTCTGTTGGAAACGTATGCGGATCGGGACGTCCACCTGTAAAAGCAAAGTCTTTAGCCATTGTATTCTCCTCTAAAAACGGTGATCGGATTTCCGCGTGGAAAACCTTGATATACTTCTACACACTGAAGTTCCGGTTTCGTTGCGTTATTTCAACGCCTATGAAACAGTGAAACCACGACGCTGTAAATCCTGACTTCAGTTTCTGAGTACCACTCATACACTTTCACTTAAAGTCAATTATAGCGTATTTTGGTTAGAAATACAAGCTTTTAGGGGAGCGACTAGGGCGCGTTGACATTTGACGGTACGTAGGTTGGGTTGAACCGTAAAAGGAATCCCTATCAACGACAATAGAAACTATTGCAACAACACCGTTTATAGATAGATACAGCGAAACCCAACACCACACCCGTAGGTCGGGCATCTTGCCCGACCCACCCTGCTAGCCCAATACCGGCGGATAAGTCTGTAGGTCGAGATTCATATCTCGACACCCAAATGTCAACAGAACCTAGTTAAACTATTGACAAGAGCACCTTGAAGATTCCGTGCGTATCCAAACTATACAACGGAATCAAGAGATAGAAGTTGACTGCAAGAGTGGATAAATTAGTACAAGTTACCACCTGTTGCTCGGGCCAATTTTGCAACAAGTGTTAGATTCTGTTAGATTTTGTTAGGTTGTTGTGGCTAACTGACCAATTGAACGACTCCTGATGTACTTGGGACGACTTCGGACTTCAGTAAGTTCTCCTTACTCTTTGTAGGGCAGGAAAATATCAATACGCCCTAGCAATTTGAGTTAGATTACCCAATTTACGCAAACAAAAAGCCCTGATATCGAACGGTAATCTGTGCTGATACCAGGGCTTTTTTAGACTACAATTTATCGTTTTTTTAGAAATCTGATTAGGTTCTGTTGACATTTATGTGAGGTGTGTCCGTAATTTGCCGATACATACCTAATCGTAGGGGCGAGGTTCCCTCGCCCAACAGGTTGGGAACCCCAACCCCTACAGGTTGGTGCTCAGCCTATATAGTAGTAGGCATACTCCGTATGCCGTAACCAGTGTGCACATTACGGCACGGCGGAGTCCCGCTAAACTGGGATTCAAGGCAACGTGCCTACTCCTGTTTCCCGATTGAGTTGGACTGGGTGTTGGGTTTCACGGTTGCCGTTCAACCTAACCTACGTGCCGTCAAATGTCAACACGCCCTAGGGAACCTCTTTTCAGACCTCCTCCGGATTAATTAGATTGTTTGCAGCATGAACGGGACGGAAAAGGGTGCGACGCTTTGGTGGCATCGATTCTAGGAGCTCTGGATGTGGATCCCAGTCGTGCCATTTGGTGTCAACTGTATTGTAACAGCTAAAGATAGCGAGCCGGTCATTTTCTGTATTTGTCCACGCCGAGCTGCTATGAGTAATAGCTTCGGTGAAAAACATCAAAGAGCCGGCAGGACAGGAATAGGTGTCCCAGAGAGGCGAATCGGGGTCCTGAATGCTTGGAGGTGCGGTGTATACTGCCTTATGGCTCGCAGTGACGAACAGTGTACCACCCTGTCCTTTCTTCACCGGATTCAACTCCCAAACCACGCGGGTTAGACCGCTGTGCGCCCTACCGGGG
>JAKZSX010000074.1:0-3367 GCA_047517405.1 Candidatus Poribacteria bacterium
GCCGGAGCACGTAGCACAGGCAGCACACCTCCTAGCAGAAGCGCAACGTCCGGCTATCTGGGCGGGGACCGGCGTTCAGCGTTCGGGAGCTTCACAGGTACTCCAAGCACTGGCAGAACATCTTCAGGCACCGGTGGTGACTGGTCGCGAAGGCAAAGGCACGATATCTGATCATCACCCGCTTTCGCTCGGCATGGGTGAACTCCGCTTTGACCCCCTCCGAAAATGGCTTGCACAACGGGATGTCATCCTCGCTGTAGGAACGACAGCGAACTTCGGTGCAGATGATGATAAACAGCAGATTATCCGGATTGATATAGATGAGACGGAAATAGAGCGTACAGCCCATAACTGCGTCGGTATTTTGGGGGACGCACGATGTTGTTTGGAAGCGATTTATCATATCGTCTCAACCATGACGCCTGCCCGTCCAAGCTGTGCAGAGGAGGTACGCGCCATCAATGCTGCGCGGTTTGACCCAAAGATTCAACTCCAACCGCAATGGGGATTTATGCAGGCAATCCGGGCGGCGATTCCCGATGACGGCATCTTCGTTCAAGGCATGAACCAAATTGGATACTACAGCCGTAACTACTATCCAGTGTATGAACCGAGGAGTTACCTCATTTCGGCGGGCAACCTCGGCGTTGCATTTCCTGTGGCACTTGGCGCGAAGATAGCTAAACCGGATAAGGCGGTGGTAGTGGTCTCCGGTGATGGCGGTTTTCTCTACAACTCGCAGGAGTTAGCGACCGCCGTTCAGTACGGCATCAATGTGGTGATGATTGTGTTTAACGACAACGCTTACGGCAACGTCCTCCGCGCCCAGATTGAACAGTTCGACGGGCATGTGCTAGGCACACAACTGTATAATCCCGACTTCGTCAAGTTGGTTGAAGCGTATGGTGTGCGGGGTATCAGAGCACACGATGCCGGGCAACTGGAATCGGCATTACGCGAGGCGCTGGCGGCTGATGCACCTGTGGTCATCGAGGTGCCCGTCGGCAGGCTGGAGCGGCAGTATTAGGCTGCGTTGGCGCACGCAGATGTTGAGCGTTAAGTCAGGCGTGATTCGTAGTTTTTCGTAGGGGAATTGCACCTATTATAGAAATTAGGCAATTGAAAAATCAGAACCTTGAGTTTACCTCTGTCGTGGCACAGATTGAGCGTAGCGAAACCCCGATGAATCGAGGGCAAGCTCTGTGGCTACGGGTACATTGCCATTATCATATGTCAAAGTCATATACACTATTTACATGCAATTGCTCTATAGTTTGTCGTTTTTTCGCTGGTTTCATTTTCAAAGATGCTTTATAATACAATTGACAGTGTTGAAGCACATCCAGAAAGAGAATTCCCCCAACACCTGATGTGGCAGAACGAGTGGAAAACTTAATTCGCTGGGAAAGCCTTATTAAGAAAAGGAGGATTTGCTATGAGTACCTTATTGCATGTGGGAATACGCGCTTCCAACCTTGACCGCTCAATTCGTTTCTGGCGGGACGGTCTGGGACTGAAGGTCGCCAATCAGCGCGGAAACCGCTATGACCTTACAGACGGCTATCATAACTTCGCCGTATTCCAACACCAAGGCGAAGAACGTCCGGCCCATTTAGGCGGAATGCTCGATTATCTGCACATCGGTGTCGGTGTGCCTGATGTCGCAGCGGCGGCGAAACGCCTACGAGAGATGGGATACGAAATTTTCTCCGATGGTTTGGGTGGCAAAGAACCGTTGGACCCGGAGAATCTCCAAGAGCCTGCGTTCAAGGTGGAAGACCCGGACGGAATTACCGTCGATGTCAATGGAACTGACACAAATTGGCCAGGCACGACGCTGCATCCGAATTCTCAGTGAATCGAGCAACGGATTCGGTTTGCAAAATGGGCATTTGATTGTTTATGGAACCACAGAAGGGAGGAAAGGGTGCGCGCTTCTTCCTCTTCCTTCGTTCCTTTTATCAATTGCCTGATCCGGTAATTGGTGAAAAGATGAGGGCCAATGAAAGTTATCCCGATTAGGACATAAAAAATGACTGACTATCGCTTCAAACTCGGTATGTACCTTCCTGAGTTGCGTCTGCCTTTTGACAAGGCCTTAGCGAAAGCAAAAGATATTGGCGCAGAGTATGTTTGGTTTAATAGTCTACCCGATGAACCGCCAATCGCTGAAATGAGCGATGCCGAAGTAGATCGTATGGGAGAGCGTGTCACCCGTCACGGTCTAGAGATTTTCCTGATAGGTGCAAGTAACCCCTTCAAGCAGATTCATCTGACCGATTTAGATTTGGCCACGATGGATACGCATCCGGCATTTCGCAAGGAGTTTGATAACTTCAAGCGTTCTTTACAGGTTGCTGTCCGTTTGGGAATAGGTGCGGTGAATATCTTCACGTTTGCTTGGCCTGGTGAATACAGTGCGGGTAAGCCTACCTGGCCCATGCGATGGCGGACTCGAGGTGGCGTCATCGCCGATATTGACATGGAGAAGCTAGTCAAGGCATTCTCAATGGTTGCGGAGGAGGCAGAGCAATACGATATCGATGTCGCTCTCAGCATGATGCCTTGGAACTACACCAATACGACCGGCAACTTCCGTCGTGTCGCCGAAGCGGTCGGTTCTAAGCGGATTAAAGTCATGTGGGGTCCCGCAGACAACATGAACTGTGGTGAGTCGGATGCGGCAACCGCTGGCTTCGACAATATGCGTCCCTACTTGTATGGGCTCCATTTGAAAGACCTGCGTGTAATTGATGGGCTGCATCTCAATTTCGAGTACTGTCCTATCAGTGAAGGCGATGTCGATTACCTGACGGTGCTGCGCAACCTGCGCGACCACCGCTGTGATGCAGTATTGTCAGTCGCAACACATTTCAAAACGCCCAGTGACTCCGCTGAAGAAGCAATGCGCATCAATTACGCGAATCTCAAAGCACTCATCCACAAGATTGAAGCTGAAGCGGCGTAATGCTTTAGGATAAGCCTACCGGGGGATAGTAGGGTGTGTTCTGAAAAACTAACAAATTTCGACCGCCTTTGTGTTCACACCGTAACAACCAAGCCGTGGTCGATTGAAGAAATCATCGAAAACTATCCGAAAGCCGGGGTACAAGCGGTCTCCGTCTGGCGCGACCTTTTGGAGAACCGGAATGTTGCGCGGATTGGTGCGCAGATTCGGGATGGCGGAATGGAGATTGTCTCTCTTGTTCGCGGCGGATTTTTCACCGGTAAAACCGAATCTGAAATTCAAGCATCTCTTGACGATAACCGACGGGCAATTGATGAAGCTAACGCATTAGGGGCCCCGATGGTTGTTTTGGTCTGTGGCGCGGTGCCCGGTCAATCAATTCAGAGATCACTCTGTCAA